>NZ_JARESX010000002.1:0-309390 GCF_046026435.1 Paraburkholderia sp. RL17-381-BIF-C
GCTGGCTCTCCCGCCTCCCGCGCTCCGTTTTCCGAAGCACGAAAGAGCGAGATTCTAGCGAGCCGCCCAGCGCCTTGCAAGCGTTATTTTGATATGCATGGATTGCGCCAGAAACGATGCGGAAACGACGAACGAATCAGAAGACGAGGAAGCGCGCGTAGGGCCAAAGCCGCCTCAATCAAACCACCCTCAAGCAGACCTTGAACAGTTCAAGCAGCTCAAACACCCTCAAGAGGTTCAAACAGCCGCGTATTTAAGCATCGCTCGCTCGACAACGCCCAGATAGTGCGCGAGATCCGGCGTCGCGCGGTTCTCTTCCTTGGCGAGATCGTCCCATCTGCGCAGGCGCAACGCGTCTTCCGCGTGAGGCTTCTGCAGAAACGCCTCCGCCTCCTCCTTGCTGAAGATGCCGCCCTGCAATTCCAGGCTTCGCACGGAATCGGCGGAAAGCTGGCCGAAATAGGTATTGTCGATGGCGCACAGGCAGCGCTTGGCGTCGACGTGCAGCCGAATCGGCTCCAACACCGCCTCCGACAACACCGGCCGCAGGAACGGCAGCGCGAAATACTGGTGCAGATCGTCGATGCCCCGCTCCGTCGGTGTCTCACCCTGCAGATTGAGCAGGTGGCCGAGGTCGTGTAGAAACGCCGCGGCGACCAGTTCCTCGTCAGCGCCAGCCTCTTCCGCCAACAAGCCGCTCTGCAAGGCATGTTCGAGTTGCGTCACCGGCTCGCCGCTATAAGCCAGATTGCCGTACTGTTCAAACAGGGAACGGATGTCCTTCACACTCAATGCCACGCTATCACTCCCACGGTAATGAAAAGGTCTTCAGATTGGTGAAGCTCTTCATGGCTTCCTGAACACCTTCCTTATAGCCAAGCCCGGAGTCCTTGATGCCGCCGAACGGCGTCAGCTCGATCCGGTAGCCGGGCACTTCCCACACGTTGACCGTCCCCACGCGCAATTCGTTGATGAACCGCGTGATCGCATCCTGCCGGTTTGTGCACACGCCTGACGACAACCCGAACGGCGTGCCATTGCTGATGCGGATGGCGTCGTCGAGCGTGTCGAAGGTGATGATCGGCGACACCGGCCCGAAGGTTTCCTCGCGCACGAGTGTCATGGAAGGATCGACGCGGTCCAGCACCGTCGGCGCGTACAGCGCGCCGTTGCGCTGGTTGCCGCTCAGCAGACGCGCCCCGCTCGCCACCGCCTCGCTCACGCGTGCCTCGAAGAGCTGCGCCGCGGCAACGTCGATCACGGTGCCCATCTGGTTCGACGCATCGAACGGATCGCCGAAAGACCAGGCCCGCGTCTTCTCGACGACCAGATCGGTGAAGTCCGCAGCCACGCTCTTTTGAACCAGCATCCGCTTGACCGCGGTGCACCGCTGCCCGGAGTTCTTGTACGAGCCCTGCACGGCAAGCGTCGCCGCGCGGTCGAGATCGGCGTCTTCGAGCACGATCAGCGGATCGTTGCCGCCCAACTCCAGCACTACGCGCCGGTATGCCGCCTTGCCCGCGATGTATTTGCCGATCGCCACACCGCCCGTGAACGTGACGAGCTCCGCCAACGGATGCGTGATCAATTCATCGGCGATTTCGCGCGGGTCGCCGGTCAGCACCTGCAGCATCGGCGCGGGCAAACCGGCTTCGTATAGAACGTCGGCGAGATAGAGCGCCGACAGCGGCACCTTTTCCGACGGTTTCAGCACCACCCGATTATTGGTCGCGATGGCCGGCGCGATCTTGTGTGCAACCTGGTTCATCGGATGGTTGAACGGGGTAATCGCGACGATCACGCCCGCCAGCGGCTCGCGCTGTGAGAACACGCGCCGCTTCTTGCCATGCGGCGTCAGATCGCAGGAAAAGCTCTGCCCATCGTCACGCAACGCTTCGATCGAGGCGAACTTGAACACATCGGCCACGCGGCCGATCTCGTAACGCGAGTCCTGCTTCGACAAACCGGATTCGAGCGAAATCAGATCCGATGCCTCTTCGGTGCGCTCACGCATGAGCGCCGCCGCGCGTTCGAGAATCTGCGAGCGTTCGTAACGCGTGAGCTGAGCCTGATAGGCTGCCGCATATTCGAACGCAGCGCGCACGTCGTCGACGCTCGCCAACGGGACCGTACCGACGCGTGTTCCCGTATAAGGATCGAACACGTCGAGCGTGCGCGAGCGCGTCACGCGTTCGCCTTTGAGCCGCAGCGCTTCCGCCCGAAAAGCCGGATGGTCCCGCAGCGTGGCGTTCATGATGCCGACACGCGATTCAGGGCGATGTCGAAGATATCGAAGTTACGCAGTCGCTTGCCGTCATTGCCAGCACTGCTGGACGGCAACGCTTCGACACGCCGGTTGAACAGCAGCGGCACTTCCTGCTCGGAGATACCGCCGTGCGAGCGCAACGGCACGGTCAGGCCCGACAGGTCGTGCTCATCGCGCCGCGTGCCGAGCACGACATGCTTCGTGCTGACCACGACGATATCGCCGACGCGGTCATTCGGCAGTTCGAAGCGCTCGCACGCGGCGCGGTTGTCGAGCACGGTTTCGATCCCTTGCATGCCGCCGATCCGTTCGATCACCTGCGCGACGCTGACATCGCGCGGCAGATAAATCGTTGCGAACGAGCCGAGCGCGCCGTGATGCACCACGTACGGATCCGTGATCGGCAAAATGACACGCGCGCGGCCGGCGCCGAGCCACTCGTCCAGCACGTCTTGCAGATAGATCACATTCGGCTCGCCGGTCTGCGGATCGTGCTTCGCGTTCATGCCATGATCGGCGGTCAGGCCGATCACCCAGCCGAGCGCGTCGAGCTTTGCAAGGTAGCCGTCCATCATCGCGTAGAACGCGTTCGCGCCCTCGGTGCCGGGCGCGAACTTGTGCTGGATGTAATCAGTCGTCGACAGATACATCAGATCGAGCTTGCGCGTTTGCGCGAGCCGCACGCCGGCGGCGAACACGAACTCGGACAACCCCGCGCTGTACACGTCGGGTACCGGCAAGCCGACCAGATCAAGGACTTCGTCGATGCCGTTTTCTTCCAGCGTGACCTTGTCGGCTTTTTCCGCCGAGAAGCAGATGCCCTTCAACTGCCAGCCGAGCAGCCGGCGCAGTTTGTCTTTCGCGGTGACCACGGCCACCGCGGCGCCGGCTTCGGCGGCAGCGGCCAGCAAGGTGCCGGCGCGCAAATACGCGGGATCGTTCATCATCACTTCCGCGCCTTCGCCGCCGTTCGCGTCCGGATCCCAGAAGTAATTGCCGCAGATGCCGTGCACCGAAGGCGGCACGCCGCACACGATCGAGAGGTTGTTCGGGTTGGTGAACGACGGGATCACGCAGTCGCCCTTGAACGCGCCGCCGCCTTTGAGCATCTTGCCGATGAACGGCGCGACGCCCGCCGCGACCGCGGCTTCGAGATAGTCGAACTCGCAACCGTCGACGCACACCACGACCGTCGGTTGCGAAGGTAGCCGGTAGCGGCGGCCGTTGACTTCGATCGTGCGTTCGTTCGTGCCTGTGCTCGTATTTGCCATCGTTGCCTTCCATGCGTGCGGGGCACGCGTGTTGTAGTCAGTCCGTTGCCCGTCTTTTATTCGTTCGATGCCGGCGGCATCCGCACCACGCCCAGCGTTCCTTCCGGTTCGCATGCCGCATGGGCGCGCTGCAAGCCGCCGTTCACGTGCGCATGCATCAACGCCGCGGCCTGCTCGGGCTCGCGCGACGCCAGCGCCGTCAAGATCGCGCGATGCTCGGCCAGCGAGCGCTCCATCGCATCGGCATGCACGACCAGAGCGGCACGCCGAAACAGACTCAACTCGCACACCAGCCTTCGATACGTCTCATACAGCTTCAGATTGCCCGATGCCGCTACCAGCGCATCGTGAAATGCCACATTCGCGCGCGCGTACGCATCGTGATCCTGGGCGTCGAGCGCCGCGCGCATGGCGTCGAGCCAATCGCGCAACACCGCGAGCTTGCGCGCATCGATACTCACCGCCAGCATCCGGCACGCCGCCTCTTCCAGCACCGCGCGCACCGCGTAAATCTCGTCGGCTTCCGCCAGCGACACCGTCCGCACGAACACGCCGCGGTTCTTCTCGGTACGCACGAGGCCGACCTGCTCCAGCGCGCGAAACGCCTCGCGCACCGGACCGCGCGACACCTGCAGCCGTGTCGCCCAGTCGGCTTCGTTGAGCTTGTCGCCGGGCGCGAGCGCCCCCTCGATGATGTGCCGTTCGATTTCGTCGCGAACCAGCGTGGTCAGCGAATGCCTGCGCACAACCTCGATCGGATCGACAGAAGCAGTTTGCATATATTCGGTCATTTCGACAATTTTTGCCACATCGATAAGTGCAGGCCCGCCGTCGAGGCGCGCCTGCTGACGCATCAGAAGTTGCCCGTCAGTCCGCCCGACGGCGCGGAACGCGCGCCGCGATCAACAACAGCGCGGCCAGCGAGACCAGCAGAAGAATCAGCGACAGCGCGGAGGCCGGCAGGTAATAGCCGCGCTCCACCTGCCCGACGACCACGATCGGCACCGTCGCGAAGCCCGGCGGATACACGGTGAGGGTGGCGCCGAGTTCGCCGAGCGAGAGTGCGAAACCCAGCGCGAGACTCGCGCGGATCGCCGGCACCAGTTGCGGCAGCACGACCCGGCGCAACACCATCGAAGGCGGCGCACCGAGGCTTGCCGCCGCTTCGCGCAGAATCGTCAGCTCCGGTCGCAACGCGGCGGCGGCGCAGCGGTAGCAGAACGGCAGCACCAGTGCGAGCTGCACGAATACGACGATCGCCGCGGAGCTCGACAGATCGAACGGACGCTTGTGATACGCGATCAGCACCGCGAGCCCGAGCACCACGCTCGGCACGCCGTTGGGCATCATCGCAATGGTGTCGACGAAGGCGCCGAGGCCGCGGCGGTCACGCCCTTCGAGCGCGAGCGCGAGCCACAGGCCGAGAATCGTGCCAAGCACCGCGACGCCCATGCCGATTTCGAGGCTGGTGGTGAGCGCGTCGAAATCGCTCGAACCGAGACGCTCGAACCAGCGCATGCTGAAGCCATCGGGCAGGATCGTGCCGGACCAGTGCGCCGCCACGCTCGAGAGCGCGACGACCAGCACGGGCAACACGAACAGCCAGAAGCACAGCAACGCGGCAAAACCGAGAAACAGGCCGCTGAGCATGCGCACCACCAGGCTACGGCGCACCGGCCGGGCTTTCTTGTGCATGACCGGCAAAACGGTCGGGTCGAGTTCAACGGCCATGGCCCGCTCCTTTCACCTTGCGACGGTTGACCTGGCGGTACAACGCGTACAGCGACAAAGACATGATCAGCATCACGACCGCGCCGGCGGCGGCGGTCGGCAGATCGAGATCGACCGTGGCGGAGCTGTAGATCGCCACCGGCAGCGTGATCAGGTGCGCGCTGCCGAGCACGAGCAGAATGCCGAACTCGTTGAGCGTGAGCAGAAAGCACAGGATCGTGCCCGCGGCGATGCCCGGCCATGCGAGCGGCAATATCACCTTGAATGCGACCATCCAGCCGTTCGCGCCGAGGCTGCGGGCGGCTTCGATCAGACGCATGTCGAGCGTGGCGAACGAAGCCAGCGTGGGACGCACCACGAACGGCGCGTAGAACACGACTTCCGCGAGAATCACGCCGCCTACGCCGAACAGGAAATCGAGCGGCGGCGCCTGCAGATGAAAGAGCCTCTGCAAGCCGATACTGACGGAACCTTGCGAGCCGTACAGAAAGATCAACGTGAACGCGACCAGAAACGACGGGAACGCGACGAACAGTTCGAGAAAGCGCGTGATCATCCGCGCGCCGGGGAACGGCTTGAAGAACAGGATCGACGCCAGCGCGACGCCGAGCAGCGACGCGAGCCCGGCACTGGCGAACAGGATCCATAGCGTCGTGCCGATCACGCCGCTCGTTTCCGGATTGCCGAAGAACGCCGAATAGGCGTGCAGGCTCAAACCGTGCGGGCCGGTCAGACTGAGCAGCACCAGACGTACGAGCGGATAGATCACCAACGGCCCGAGCACGACCACGGCGATGAACAGCAAATGCCATTGCGCGACGCGTTCGCGGCGCTTCACCGCGGCGCTATGCGAGGCGGCGCTGGCGCTGCGGCGCGCGGCGGCGGCATCGGCGGCGGCCGTGCCGAGCGCGTTGGGCGTATCAGGGGTTGATAAGGACGACATCGTCAGCCTCGTAACGCAGGGAAACACGCGCGCCCTTCTCCGGCATCATGCCTTGGCCGCGCTGCATGGTGACGAGCACCGGCTCGTTGGGCATGGCGTCCAGTGCAACGGATATCGACAACACCGCGCCGTACCATTCGACCGAGGCGATCGCGCCGTGCAAGTGCCCCTCGCCGAGCGGCACGATACGCAACGCCTCGGGACGCAGACAGGCCACGCGCTCGCGCTCGTTATAGCGCGCGTCGCTCATGCTGAACGCGATCTGCGGCGGCAGCAGATTGGCCGCGCCCAGATAACGCGCGACAAACCCGTCGGCCGGCGTGTCGTACAACTGCTGCGGCGTGCCGAGTTGCGCGATGCGACCTTCACGCATCAGCAGCGTGCGGTCGGACAGCACCAGCGCGTCGTCCTGATCGTGCGTCACGCAGACGATCGTCAGATTCGGCAGGCGCTCATGCAGCGCCTTGAGTTCGGAACGCACCGACGCGCGCAGATTGGCGTCGAGTGCGGAAAGCGGTTCGTCGAGCAACAATACATCGGGTTCGATCACCAGCGCGCGCGCGAGCGCCACGCGCTGCTGCATGCCGCCCGACAGTTGCGCGGGCATCACGTGACCGGCGTCGCCGAGTTGTACCAGCTTCAACGCATCGGCGACACGCCGGGCCACGTCTTTGGCCGGCGTGCGGCGCGCGCGCAAGCCGAAGGCGACGTTCTCGAATACCGACAAATGGGGAAACAGCGCATAGCTCTGAAACAGCAAGCCGAGATTGCGCTTGTGCGGCGGCACGTGCGTGAGGTCGTGACCGGCCACGGTCAGCGTGCCGGACAGGCCGTCTGCTTCGATAAACCCGGCGATGAAACGCAACAAGGTCGTCTTGCCGCAACCGCTGCGGCCGAGCACGGTGAGCAATTCGCCGCGCTGGATGGTCAGCGACAGATCGTCGAGCACCGTGCGCGAACCGAAGCGCACCGTCAGATGGTCGATCTGCACGCCGCCCGGCGTATTCGAACGCGCGGCATCGAGCGCGTCCGGTGAGGCGCCGAGCGCGCCTGGGTGAGCAAGACTGGCCGTATTCACCGGGTTCATCCTCCAACTGGATTAATGCTGATGCAGCGCCTCGGGAGCGAGTCCCGAAAGCGCCGCCTGACTCTGTGACGTCACCCGGCTACGTCCCGAGTGAGGTCGATTGCGTGACGAACGACGGCTTACTTCGGCTTGACCACTTCGATCTGCTTGCCCGACGAACCGATCACTTCATTCTTCCAGCGCGCGGTCCAGTCGGCCTTCTTGGCCATCACCTGAGTCCAGTCCACCGGAATCAGCTTCACGCCGGCGATCGCCTGCTTGACGATTTCGCCGTTCTTGCCTGCCAGCGGCACGTCGGTACGGCCCGGAATACCGAAGATGTCCGGCACCTTCGACTGCACTTCCGTCGACATCAGGTAGTCGATCAGCTTCTTGCCTCCGGCCTGGTTCGGACCGTTCTTGATCAGGCCGATTGCGTACGGCAGCTGGAACGTGGTCGGCTGGCCGCCTTCGTGCGCGAGGAAAATCGGCTTGAGCGACAGGCCGCCGTTGGCCGCGTCGTCGAGATCCATTTGCAGGTCGCCGTTGGCAACCGCGATTTCGTTACGCGAGAGCAGCACGTCGAGGTAGCCCGTGCCCTTGGTGTGGAACTTGGCGCTGTTTTCGAGCTTCTTCAGATAGTCGAACGCCTTGTCTTCGCCCATCAGCGACGACGTCAGGATGATCACCGCCATACCGTCGCCCGCCGTGGCCGGGTTCGAGTAGGCAACCTTGCCGCTGAAGTCCGGGTGCAGCAGGTCGGCGAAGGTCTTCGGCGCCGTCTTGGTGACTTCCGGGTTGATCGCGAACGAGAAGTAGTTGTTCACGAAGGTCGCCCACGCGCCGTTCGACGCCTTGGCGATCGCCGGCACGTTCTTGTAGTTGGCGCTCTGGTAAGCCTGCAGCAGGCCGCTCTGGTCGGCTTGCTGGATGAACGGCGGCAGCGTGACGAGCACGTCCGCCTTCGGCTGATCTTTTTCGATGGTGGCGCGGTTCACCACTTCGCCGCTGCCCGCCGTGACGATGTTGACCTTCACGCCTTCCTTCTTTTCGAAGGCCGGCAGCACGTCCTTGTAGAGGTTCTCGAGGCCGTCGGCGGTGTAGAGCACCACGGCGTCGGCCGCGTGCGCCTGCATGGCCGTGGCGCCGAAGGCTGCCGCGGCGACCAGCGCCGGCAACAGTTTGCGTGCGAGACCGGCCGTAGCGTGAAGGGAATTCGTCTTTGTCATGTCGCTTTCTCCGAAAGGCAAAAAACCAGACGGTCGGGATATCCCGATACCTGTTGTGATTGAACGGCGGTAGCGCCGCGCCGCTTGCGTGTTGCCCGCATCAAGCCGTGTGCGGATCATGCGGATTGCAGATTGCCAACAACTTTGCTGCTTCTTGTACCCTCTTTTCCTGCCCGACTTACAGCCCACCTACGACGCTCGCGCTGCCAGCCATGCCTGAACGGGCACGGCAAGGATCACAGGTTTCCATGACAACGCCATGACGATTCTGCTCAATTCCAAAAAATGACACAATTCGCCAATAATATCCAAATGAATCTTTTCGTCATCTGGTCTCGGGCGGTGCCTCTTCCCAGACGATGGCGGAGGCTTGCGCGCTCTTCTGGAAACGCCCCGATCGTGTTGACGGCGAGGCCCGCTCACTTCCACGCGGACGCGCGAAGCACTCCCGCGCGGCTGGGATTCGTGGGACGCCGCGTTCAACCGCTTGACCGACAGCGCATGCGCCGACCCGGTGAAGATCGTACATGGCGAAAATGACTATGCATGCGCACCGCTTCAACGCAGCGGGACGATCACAGTCGAAGCGGCGCCCGGCACGCTCGTGCCGCGCCACGGCTCCCTGCTGGTTCCGGGCAAACTGACTCAGGTGGAATCGTTTCGCTTGGGTGGCATCGGCGCGATCGATGTGAGTGAACTGCTCGACGCGGCGGCCGCGATCGGCCGCACGTCCGAACGGCCCTGCACCCCCGTGGAACAGACAGGCTCGCCGTGGCACGCACGCTCAGGCGATCAGGATTTCCGGGCCATGCGCCGTGATCGCCTTGCCGAGAGCGCGCTCCGGAGCCAGTTCGGTCACGAGGTAACGCGCCGACTCGATACCGTTGATGCGCACCGGCGTCACGCGGCCGAACTTCGAATGATCGGCGACGATCACCACCATGTCCGCAGCGGCGATCATGCGGCTGCGTACCTCCGCGGCCATGCGGCTGTAGTCGGTCAGATAGCCGTCCGGCGAAATCCCGCCCGCGCCGATGAAGGCAAAGTCCGCGTGGTACTGCGTGAGTTGATGAACCGTATCGAGCCCGAAGGTGGCGTCTTCGATATCCGACAGTTCGCCGCCCAGCAGCGTGACGCGGTTGTCGTTACGCCGGCCGAGCAGCAGCGCGATGCGCCAGTCGTTCGTGTACACCGACAGCCGATGCCGGTCGAGCAGCGCCCGCGCCACCGCTTGCGTGGTGCTGCCCGAATCGATGATCAGCGACGCGCCGTCCGGCACGAACTCCGCCGCGCGCTCGCCGATGGCGCGCTTCGCGCCGGCGTTCGCCGCTTCGCGTGTGTCGAGGTCGGGCTCGCGCCGGTCGCTCGACAGCGCGCCGCCGTGAGTCGTGACCAGCAGGCCGCGCCCGGCCAGCGCGTTCAGGTCACGGCGAATGGTTTCGCGCGACACGTTCAATTCGCGTACCAGTTCCGCGACGGAAAGCGCGCCCGTTTTGGCGACTTGCGCCAGGATGTATTGGTGACGTTGTTCTGCGAGCATCGATAAAAGGCCGGAAGCCGGCACGCTTGGGTTTCGCCACGGTTTGAGAAGGCCGGCGTATTGTATTACGCGACGCGCGGCGATGCTCCCCTCGGCGCGCTTACCTGCTAACCTGAACGCTCAGGCCGCGCGCGATCGTCCTTCGATAGCTTTGAACGCACGCGTGCCCCGTCAACCGAACTGCCGATGCCGCCACTGTTTCGCCGTCTACTGTTGCTGTTCCACGCGCTGCGTTACGGCGCTCGCCTGATCTGGCTTGCCGCTCCGCAAGATCACAAGCTGCACTGGATGATCGGGCTGGTCGGCCGCTTGCACGCGGCAGGACGCGGCGGCCAGAGCCTGAACGGCGTGCTGCCCGCACTCGGGCCGCTGGCGGAGCGGTTCGCGCAAACCCTGGTCGAACGGCCCGAACTCGCGACCGGCACCCTGCACGACGCGCTCGACGCGATCGATCACATGGAAGCTCCGCTGCCGCCGCGCGAGGCGGAACAGGCACTCGCGCGCGCCTTCGGCAAGCCGCTCGCCACGCTTTTCAGTGCCGTGGATCTGGTGCCGGTACGCGGCGGCTTCGCCGAACAGACGCATTTTGCACGGCTGCTCGCGCCGGTGAACGGTCACTACGAAGTGGCGATCAAGCTCGTGCGCGCCGACCAGTTGCAGCAGATCGGCGACGAACTCGCGCTGCTGCGCTGGGTCGCGCGCTGGCTGGAGAAGCTCTCCGGCACCGCGCGCCGCCTGCAACTGCGCGCGCAGGCGCAGACCTTCACGGACGACATCCTGCGCCGTTTCGATCTGCGCGCGGAAGCCGCCAATCTGAGCCAGACCGGCCATCATTTCGACGGCGACGCGCGCATCGTCGTGCCGGGCGTGATCTGGGATCTCTGCACCCACTACACGCTGACGATGCAACGCGTCAGCACCTTGCCGGCCAACGATCTGCCCGGTCTGCACGCGCATCACATCAAACTCGCGCCGCTCGCCGCGCATATCGTCGAAGTGGTGACCGAGCAAGCGTTCGAACATGGCTTCTTTCACGCCACACTCGACGCGCGCCGCGTGCGGGTCAGCATCGAACCGGACACGCTCGGGCGTCTCGTGCTGGCGGAATTTTCGATCATGTCGAGCCTCTCGACCGGCGAGCGCGAGTTCTTCGTGCATGGCGCAACCGCGCTGTTCGACCAGGACTACGCGCGCCTCGCCGAAATGCATCGCGATGCCGGGCACGTGCCGCACGACACGCGCGCCGAGGTGCTCGAAGCCGAGTTGCGCACGCGCGCGGAAGCGCATTTCGCGGCCGAACCGGAAGACCGCTCGGCGGGTTCGCTGTTTCATCATCTGCTGCAAGCGGTGCATCCGTTCGACGGCGCGGTGCCCGGGCGGCTCGCGAGCGCGCAACGCTCGTTTCATCAAGCGGAAATGCTGGCACGTGCGCTGCATCCAGGCGTCGACACGTGGAATATCACGCGCGGCGTGCTGGCGGATATCGCGCGGCGCGACATCGACCATCGCGGCTGGATCAAGCGGATCACGCGCGAGTTGCCGCACCTCGCGCATATGCTGCCGCGCGTGCCGCAACTGGCGGTTCGGTATCTGCAGCATGAGCATGATCGTGCGCGCAAGCCGCAGCAGAATGCGCAGCTCATGGCGGAGATCGGCCGGGAATACCGGCGCACGCGCGCGCTGCTGTGGGCGTGCGCCGTGTGCGGTGGCGTGCTCGGTGCGGGGACTGTGCTGCTGATGTGGTGATGGCGTTGGTGGGGGTTCATGCGGCGGGGTGGCAACCCGCGGTGCGGTGCGGTGCCTTGCGCGTTGCGGTGCCTTGCCGCGTTGCGTTGCCTTACGCGTTGCCTTGCCTTGCGCGTTGCCTTGCCTTACGCGTTCCTTTGCCTTACGCGTTCCTTTGCCTTACGCATTGCTTTGCGTTACGCGTTGCGTTGCACTGCCTCGCCGATTGCAGCTTCGAACAAGACACGCATCGCCTATCCCGACAAGATGGCGGCTTTTTACACCCCCCTTTCCGATGCTCGCTTCTTTAATCGCCGCCGTCTTCGTCGTGTTGTGGTCGACCGGTTTCGTGGTCGCCCGCGCGATCACGCCCTATGCCGATCCCAATCTTTTCCTGCTCGCGCGCTTCGGCGGCACGGCGCTGATCTTCGCGCTGGCCGCGCTGGCGGCACGCGCCGCGTGGCCTGGCAGGCGCGACTTCGGCAAACATCTGGTGGCGGGCGCGCTGCTGCAAGGCGTGTATCTCGGCGCCGGCTACTGGGCCGTCGCCCAAGGCTTGAGCGCGGGTGTGATGGCTTTGCTCGGCGCGCTTCAACCGCTTGCAACGGCTGCCGTCGCCGCGCCGCTCTTCGGCGAGCGGTTGTCGCGGCGTGGCTGGAGCGGCATGGCGCTCGGCCTCGCCGGCGTCGTGCTGGTGCTCGAACCGAAGCTGGCGGCGGCCAGCCCGGCGACACCGCACGGCAGCGCGCCCGCCTGGCTGGTCGTAGCGATCTCGATCGCCGCGATCGGCGCGATTACCGCGGGCACGCTGTTTCAGAAGACTTCGCTTGCCAAGGCCGATATTCGCAGCGCGAGCGCGGTGCAGAACCTGGGCGCGGCGCTCGTCGCGGGCGTGCTCGTGCTGGCGCTCGGTGAGCATCGCTGGATTGCGTCGCCTACGCTGTGGGCGTCGCTGGCGTGGGGCATCGTGATGCTCTCGGGCATCAGCGTCACGTTGCTCGTGTGGATGGTCAGACGTGGAGACGCGGCCCGCGCCACCGCGCTGATGTTTCTCGCTCCACCGCTCGCCGCGCTCGAAGGGTATGCGGGCTTCGGCGAGACCTTGCTGCCGCTGCAGGTCGCCGGTTTCGCCGTGGCGCTGGTGGGCGTGGTGCTGGCGCGCTCGCGCTGAGCGGGCTGACGTGATCGCGCCAAACGGGCTGGCGCACTCTCGCCGAACGAGCTGACGTGATCACGCCAAACGGGCTAACGTACTCTCGCTGAACGATCCGACGCGATCACGCCAAACGGGGCTGGCGTACTCTCGCTGAACAAGGTGACGCGCCCGCACCAAACGGACTGGCACGCCCACATTCAGCGCCGCGACCGCGCATCAATCCGCCGTGTCCGCCCCGGCCGGCACACTGGCGCGCGCCTTGCCGCCAGGCGCGGGCGCCCATGCCGGGCGGCTCTTGCGTTCCGAATCCAGCACGACGATGTATCGCCCTGCCCACGGCGTCACCTGACGATCGCTCTTCAACACCCACAGCGATCTACCCGACTCGACGAGCGCCGCATACTCGGCGTCGAGAATGCCGTAGTGATCAAGAAACGTATTGAGCGACGCGGGAATCCTCACGCAACCCTTCGAATGACGAATGCCGAGCAGCGGTTCGAGTCGGTCAGGGTCGGTGGCATGCATCTGGAAGCGCATCTGCGACATCCCGCCTTTGCCCCAGCCACGCTCGCCCTCTGCCCAGCCGAGGTCGAAGATCCGCATGTCACGTTTGCCATAACCACGAATATGGTTTTCGTTCTGCGTGCCTTCCGAGCGGAAATCCATGTTGGCGGGCGTATGTTCGAACACGCCGAGCGGCGTGACGAAGTGGTCATACTCGCCCGGCCGCCCGGTCGAGACCGGCGACGCGCCGATCATCTGCCAGACATCCGCCGGCGCGGCGCGAAAATAGATGAAGAGTGCCTGGACATTGGCGTTTCGATCGACCAGCACGACATACTCGCCCGATAAATCGCCCAGCATGTGCGCGTCGAGCACTGCTTGCATGCGATCCGCATAGGCTTGCTGATCCGCCGCCGGCACCACCAGCTTACGTGTGACGCTCTGCGCGAACACGTCCCGCAGGATGAATGCGCGGCGCGGATCGACCACGCCGGCCGCATCGGGCGCGGCGACAGCGGACGCGCTGACGCTCGCCTGCGGACGATTCGCCACGTGCGCCGCCGACGCCGCGGCGGGTGCCGAGGCGGCGATCGCCGCGCCGCAGGACAACCCGCAAAGGGCGGCGCCCAGCGCTTGCATCAGACGGTGAAAAGAAGGCAATCTGCGCGCGATGTTCCGCACGGTGAGTCGATACGAATGACGCGACACGTCGCGCGGACAATCTACCGACGCGAAGGTCAGGCGGTCCACTACAGGCTGGCCAGGCCGATTGGAGTAGTTCATCGCTTATTGGAGCAAACCTGATTATTATTGACTGCCCGCCGGCTTATGCGGCGCTCTCAGACCGAGGATGTTACTAAGCACATGGCAATCTGTCGATAAAGTTTCGACGATTCGAATATATCGCTGTAATACCCGGACACATTTGCTGTTCCACGCGACAAATTGAAAGCGACGCGAAGGTGATTTAAAGCTGATTGACGGCGAATAAACTCTGTAAAACGGATGCGGCGCAGCGTATCAACCAAAAACTGCCGTCGTACCGGCGCGCGGCTGTGCCTCTTACGGCCGTTGCGCGCGCAACGTTAATCGTTCGACACATGCGCGAGCGCGCAAGGAGCAAAAGGAATCATGACGCAACACGATCCAGTCGCACGCCAGGCGAACATTTCTCAAGAAATGCACATTAGCGACGGGTTCGACGCCGAATCAGAAATCGAGCGGCGGGTCGCTTTTCTCGCGGATTATCTGCGCAGCAGCGGCCTGAAAACATACGTGCTTGGAATCAGTGGCGGCGTGGACTCGACAACTGCCGGCCGGCTTGCGCAACTCGCGGTCGAACGATTGCGCGCCGAGCAATACGACGCGCACTTCGTCGCAATACGTCTGCCTTACGGTGAACAAAAAGACGAAGCCGACGCCCAACAGGCATTGCGCTTCATTCGAGCGGACGAAAATCTCGCCATCGACATCAAGCCCGCTGCCGACGCGATGCTCGCCGCGCTAGACAAGAGCGGCGTGCTATTCAAGGACGAATCGCAACAGGACTTCGTGCATGGCAACATCAAGGCGCGGCAACGCATGATTGCGCAATACGCGGTGGCCGGCGCGCGGGCCGGTGTGGTGATCGGCACGGATCACGCGGCCGAGTCGGTCATGGGCTTCTTCACCAAGTTCGGCGACGGTGGCGCCGACGTGCTGCCGCTCGCGGGGCTCAACAAGCGTCGTGTGCGCGCGTTGGCGAAGGCGTTAGGCGCACCGGAAGAATTGGCGCACAAGGTGCCGACCGCCGACCTCGAGATGTTGCGCCCGCAACGACCCGATGAAGATGCCTATGGCATCCCATACGATGCGATCGACGATTTTCTGGAAGGCAAACCGGTGAACGACACGGCGCGCGCGACCATCCTGCGCTATTACGACGCCACGCGTCATAAGCGGGCGTTGCCGTACACGCCGTTCGACTGGGCGGTACAGGCAAGCGAAGATTGAAAAAGTGATGGGTGTGCAGCTGACGCGCTCAATGCAGCGGCGTTGGCGTGTCGGCTATGCGTCAGCCGAAGCGCGGTCGTCTCGCTCGCCAGATTCAGGCTCGCTCGATCGAGTCAGCTCACTCAGCTTTCGGCGGTTCGTCGGTGAACAGATCGGCGCTGGCCTCCAACGCCAGACCACCTAGCTGCTTGCCCTGAATCTGCCGCGCGATGACCTCGCCCACATAGGGCACTTCGGCGTCAAGCTCGACCGTGGCGTAGGCGCCCGGCTTGCCGGCGTCGACCACTTCGATGTTTTTTGCGTAATGCCCGAGTTCGTGCTTCAGGAATTCCCGCACTTCCTGCTCGCTACACGACTGGGCGATGTTGCGAACGATCAGGTTCATGCAGCCTACCCTCGGCGCGCGTTGCGCCCTGTGCCCTCAACGCGCACGGGGCGCAATGCGGCACGCTGTTTCGCCTGCGCGACAGCAAGTTGGCGGATCAATGCGGCGCCCGCAGCGCCCAAGGCAGCCAATGACAAATAGAAGGCAAGCATTTAATTCTCCCCTGCGAATTTCGTCCTGTGTTCAGGATAGCCATAAATCACAGCAAAAGCGATGTGACACAGCGTAGTAAAACGGAACTCAAATCTCCGTTAATGCACTGTACCTGAATAAGCGGCGTCAAAAATAGCAAAACAGCGCTTCATTTTCCGGTACAGACCCGGCAAACGCGTCGAACGCAGTGCGTGGGCGCGAAAACCGGGCCGCGGCCACGTATCGCCACGGCATCCTGCGGGGGACGTGCGCAAAAGGCGGGCTGATCGTCGCGATCAGTCCGCCGCTTGCACGTTGGCCGCGCTGACCCACCACGTATTCTTGCCCTGCGGCAACTGCACCAGCACCGCGGACGGATCGTCGACACCGTCGTCGGCAACTTCGCATACCGCGAGACCGTCGGGCAGGCGCTTCACCTCGCCCGCGGACTGGAACAGCGCAACACGTTGCGCGCTCAACGGCCGCAACTGGCGGTACACGTCGAAGCTGATCGCCGCCGGCACATCGCCGCGAATCTGCAGCGCCCCGGCTTGACCGCAACGAACAGGCTCAGCGGCGAACACCGCGCTGCTACCGAACAGGCAGCCAAACGAAAGCGCCATGACGGCAACACGTGAATGGATCATGATGATTCTCCGAAAACAAGATGGGGGCGGGCTTGCGAACCGCAAGCCGGGCGAATGAACGAAACTGGCGACGCAGGCGAATCGGCCGCCTTCATGGCGGGTTGTCGTGCCCGGCGCCGCGGCCAATATCGCCGCCCGTGGCGACGTCGAGCCGGCTCACGTCGCAAGACGTCTGGCCGAAGCCCGAATAAACGACCGACCAGTTGCCGACAATCGCGGCCTGCGCTTCGGCGAGACTCATTTTGCCTTCGCAGACGCAGCGCTTGAGCATGACCGCGGCGCGCGCCTTGCGGCGCTCGCCCTGGTGGCCCGCCCACGGTAACAGATCGAGATTGGCGGGAGCGTCCGGCGAGCCGCCGAGCACGATCGGCACACGCCGGTCGAGCGCGAAGGCAGCGCCATTGTCCGCGTCGATGCCGCGCGCGGCGAGCATGCGGTCTTTGTGCGCCATCAGTTCGTCGAACGGCGGCGCGACCGTGTCAGCATAGCCAGGGCGGCAAATCGTCTCGCCCACCGACTGCTGCGTGACACGTTCGTCGAGCATACTGATGCCCTGTGCGCGGGCTTCGCCCATGCACACAGCGAGTAGCGCCGCCGAGCCGAGTGCGAGCACGATGCGCGCGCCGCGCGAAGGACGCGCAACGCGGCATCGGCGTGCGAGCGCCGGCGCGGCCGTTTCATACGTACTACCGGTCGGGTCGCTGAGGTGTTGAGTGCGACGCCTGTCTGCAATGCCTGCGTTCATTCGTCGGCGCGCCGGGAACGGCACGCAATAGTTCAATTCGCAGACTAATTAAAACACATTCAAAACGCTTATGTAAGAAAGCCTACGTGTGCGCGCTGCGTGCATAGATCGCAATCTGCGGGTTTCATAGACGGCAGCAACCGGCGGCGGCGCCCCTCGCGCACCGCCAATCCCCCTTCCCGCTACGGACGCCGCTCGCGGATCGCGCGCAACACCGCACGTTCCACACGAGAGGCGTCCGCCACGCTCCGTGTCAATGTGACGCTACCTCGGCACACGCGCCTGCAGCGCACGAATACGGAACATGGCCTGCGTGTCGGACACGGTGGTTTCGTACATCTTTGCGAGGTCCGCCTTCAGCGCGGTGCGCGATCCGCCGTCGAGATAGACCATATGCCCCGACGGATAAAAGCGCGCCGACAAATTCTGCCGGACCTGCTGACTGAGCAGCGGCATCTGCTGCAGATCGAGCACGGTTTGATAAAACGGCGTCACGTAATCGAAGAAACCGTTGGCCGACAGCACCTTCAGATCGGGATTGAGCGCCATGACGGCGGCAAGGTCGCCGGCGGTGTACAGAATGATGTTGCCCTTCGCGTCCACCCCCTTCTGCGCGCCTGTCGGATCGATGTGACTGAAGTCCCAGTACTGGAAGGCCTGATCGTTCAGGTCGGTGAATGACGAATTCGATGTGTATTTCAACTGCTCGTTCAGATACACGTTCCACATCGTCGTATAGACGCCGGTGACCGCCGTCATGGTCGGATCGTTGCCGCCGGAGTTCGGGTCGATCTTGCCGGCAATGCCCGTGCCGATCGCCGTCACGCGGCCGTCGTATTCGCCGAGCGCGAGACCTTTGGATTTCAGCAGCGTAGTCAGGAATAGCGAATTACCCCGGCTGTCGTACGACGCGATATCCAGACTCCAGGCAAGCAAGGTTGTTTTATCTATCCCGGTGTATTCGCTAAGTTTTTCGACCGTTGCCGAATCGGTGGTCGGAAATTTACGCAGCGCGGCCAGATAGTCGGTGCGCGCGAATTGCGCGACTTCTTCGGCGAACGTGCCGAGATCGGTTGGCCGCGGCGCGATGCCGAGCTTCTTGTGATACCACGCGTCCGCTGCCGCCGTGGGCAGCGTGCCGACCGGGTTGCCGGATTGCGTGTAATCGAGAATCGACGATTGCAGCGTAATGCCGTTCAGATCGACGCCGTCTTCGTGTAATCGGTAAGCGAGCACGCAACTACGCGCCGTGCCGTACGACTCGCCAAACAGGTACTTGGGCGAGTTCCAACGGTTGTTCTTGGTCAGAAAGCGCTTGATGAATTGCTTGATCGAGTCGGCATCCTGATCGACGCCCCAGAAGTCGCGGTTCTTCTTCGGGGCGATCGCCGCCGAGTAGCCCGTGCCGACCGGATTGATGAAGACGAGGTCGCTTTTGTCCAGCAGACTGTCCGGGTTGTCTTCCATCGAATAGGGCGCGGGCGGCGTAAAGCTCGGCATCGACGTCTTGATGCGACGCGGCGCGAACGAGCCCAGCAGCACGAACACCGACGACGATCCCGGCCCGCCGTTATAGAAAAACGTGAGCGGCCGCGCTTCTTCTTTCTGCTTGTCCTGCGTGAAGGCCACGTAGAACATCCGGGCTTCCGGTTGCGAACTGCTCGGGTCGACGATCACGAGGTGTCCCGCCGTCGCCGTGTAGTTGATCTTGCGCCCGCCGATGGTGACCGAATGATGCGTGATCGCAGCGGTCTCCGCGGTATCGGTGACGGAATCGTCCGGCCCGTTACCGTATGCGACCGGATCGAAGAACGGCTGATCGCCGGCTTTGTGCGGCGAGCTGGCCGCTGCCGGTGCCGCGGGTGCGGCCGGTGCAGCCGAAGCATGAGCATTGTGCGACGACTGCGGACTAACGGAAGCTGACTCTGTGTTCGTCATGATCGCTCCATGGGTTCGTTCACGTCTTGTACGTCGCCCCCAAAGCAGACCTGCTTCGGGGCGTGTGTTGCAGACTATAGTGCGGCCGCCACCTTCTGACCATTGGGACTGCCGAGCCCCGTGCAGGCGTCCCAGCCCGTGGCTGCCGCGAAGCTGCCGTTGTTGCCTTGCGTGATGTCGTTACACACGCCCGGCGTCTTGTACAGCTTGGGATTGATGAACCCGGCCGGCTGTCCTTTGGCCGCATTGATACGCGCGATCAGCGCGGCCCACAGCGGCGCGACCGCACTGGTGCCGCCGACCACCGTCTGCGTACCGTCGATCAATACGTTGTAGCCGGTCACCGGAGAAGCGTCGCCTGCTACGTCCGGCACGCCGCGCCCGCTGAGCGCCTTCTTGCCGCCGCTCGACGACGTGGCGGACAAACCCTTTTGCCACGTCGGCGCCGCAAAGGCATGGCTCACGCCGCCGCCGGTCGCGCCGCCCTGCGCGCCGTCGTTCCACACTACCTCGTGCGAGATCGAAGTGCCCGACGCGGTGAGGTTCGTGCCGCCGCAGGCCAGTACATACGGGCTCGAAGCCGGGAAGTCGACCTGGTCGCCGCCGCTCACGCCGTCGCTCGAACCGCTGTCGCCCGACGCCGCGCATACCGTGACACCGAGGGCCGCGGCCGACTGCAGCACGCTGTTGAAGGCCTGCATCGACTGGCTGGTCCAGTTCGACTCCGGGCCGCCCCAACTGATCGAAATGACCGACGGCTTGTTGGTCGTGTCGTGTACCGCGCGGCTCACCGCGTCGATGAAACCGGAGTCGCTATTCTGCGTGAAATACACCGCGATCTTCGCGCCGGGCGCGATCGCGCCGACGATCTCGATATCGAGCGTCACCTCGCCGTCCGGTCCGTTCGGATCGCCGCTCGGCTGATTGCTGCCCTGATCGACGCCGACCGATTTCACCGTGGGCGACGCGACGCCGAGGCTCGCGAAGTAGGACTTGAGATCGGCGGTGTTGTAGCCGCCGCCCAGTTCGATGATACCCACGCACTGGCCGCCGCCATCGCCTTGCGGAAAATGGTAGAGCGACGCGAGTTGCGGCGGCGTAAAGGAAGCCTGATGGGCCCGGGCCGGCTGGAACGGCGGCCGGATGCGAAAGTGCGGCCGCGCCTGCGGACGATTGTCGAGGCCCATCACGGCTTCCACCACGCCGCGCAGATCGTCTGGCACGCTGATCGGGCCGGTGCGCCCACGGAACTGCCCGGCCGTGTGATGTTCGTAATGTTCCAGCTTGACGGAAAACGCATCCTGGAACTGGGCAATCGTGCCGCCCAGCACGACCGAGCGCGCAGCCGGATCTTCGCGCACCACGGTCAGCCCGTGTTCCGCGGCGAAGGCCTTGACCTTGGCGATGTCGTCCGGCGCAGCGCCGTAGTCTGCGGCAAGCGCCTCGCGCGAGAGCGGCTTGACGCCCGGATCGCCCGATTCGATCTTGCTCATCAGCGCGTCGAACTGCGCCTGCTGCTGACGGCGCAACATGACGAACACCTCGATCCGCTGCGCCGGATCGCATTGCCCCACGACTTTCGAACCCTGTTCCACTGTTCGTTCACTGCCTGGCAGCGGGTGCTTGTTGACCATGGTGTCGACTCTCCAGTTAGCGTGACGGCGCAATCCACACAGTGGACCCAGCACGCCACGCGCCTGCACGACCTCATTGCCTGAAGCCGGCGGCAAGTTACTGTTTCAGGGACCTCGTCAAACCGTCCGACCAATCCATTCAAACACAGTTCCGGCGTGCGCGGCAGTTGTCCGGATGGCCAGCGCCGCGCCGCACCGACACGCATACGCCACCGCTCGCGCTATGATGCTGCAGCGGCAATCCAGCCGTTACGTTGCCTCGCGCGCCATCCGCGCGCACGATCAAAGAATCAGAGGAAGCCCCATGTCAATTTCGATGTATCAAGCATCACTGCCCGTGTTGATCCGCGGCCTGACAAACCTGCAGGTCATTCTGGGCAAAGCCGAAGCACACGCTGCCGAAAAGCAGATCGAGCCTACGGTGTTCACGACCGCCCGGCTCGCACCCGACATGCTGCCGCTCACGCGCCAGGTCTATATCGCGAGCGACACCGCGAAGGGCTGCGCCGCGCGTCTGGCCGGCGTCGAGGCGCCGAAGTTCGACGACGTCGAACAGACTTTTGAAGAACTGACTGCCCGCCTTCAAAAGACGATCGATTATCTGAAGGAATTCAAGCCGGAACAGATCGACGGTTCGGAAGCGCGCGAGATCACGCTGAAAATGCGCACGGGTCCGATCGAGTTCACGGGCTTGTCGTATCTGCTCGGTTTCGTGCTGCCGAACTTCTATTTCCACGTCACGACGGCGTACGACATTCTGCGTCACAACGGCGTCGACCTCGGCAAGCTCGACTATCTCGGCGGCATCAAGTAAAACGCATGTTCCGCACGGATTCGAGGCCTGTGCGAATGCGCAATGAGTGTTGGCGAGAGACGTTTGAAGGACGCGGCAAACACGTGTGGGCCGCGCCCCGGTGTCAGCTCAAACGCGCGGCTGGAACGCGATGATCGCCATGCCGGCCAGCGTAAAGGCGACGCCGGCCGCGTCCCACAGCGTGGGCCGCACCTTGTCCACGCACCACAGCCAGGCAATCGCCACCGCCACGTACACACCGCCGTAAGCCGCATAAACGCGGCCTGCGGCGGTACCGTGCAGGGTCAACAGCCAGGCGAACAACGCAAGGCTGAGCGCGCCCGGCACGAGCAGCCAGATCGAACCGCCCTCTTTCAGCCACCGCCACGGCAAATAGCAGCCGACAATTTCAGCAACGGCGGTCACGGCATAAAGCAGAAAAGTCTTCATTAACGATGAATAGGCAGGTGATTGTGATGCCACGAATGAGGTGTGGCGCTCTATCGGCTTTATTAACACAATCACTTGGCGCGCGGGCACGGCGCGTGCGAGAGTCTTCGAGTCCTTTCTTTAATTGCCCTTCGCCATGAGCATCGCTTCACCCTGCATCGACATCTGCAAATTCGACGGCAAAACCGGTTTCTGCATTGGCTGTTTGCGCACTCGCGACGAATGCAAAAGCTGGAAGAAGATGAAAGACAAGCATCGCAGGAAAATCATCGAGGACCGTTCGCGGCGCGAGCATAAGCTGAACAAGTAAGCGATCCGCCAACGCCATGCGTAGCGCGGCGCTTCTCGTCGTGCCTTCGCGCCGCGTCAGTCCAACGAAAGCCGCAGCGCAAAGCCGATCAACGCCGCCGAGAAGGTCCAGCGCTGCAGCGTTTGCGCCAGCGGATGAGCGCGCATCCAATTGGCGATGCGGGCAGCGCCGATCGCGTACATCACGTCGAAACATGCGCCTATGGCGAGCAACACCAAGCCTAACTCGACCATTTGCAAAGCCACCGGCCCCGCTTCCGGGCGCACGAACTGCGGCAGCAGCACCGAACAGAACAACAGCGCTTTCGGATTCAGCAAGTTGGTCAGCAGACCTTTGACGAAAGCAGCCCGCAGCGGGCGCGACTCGCCGTTTGCGGGAGCGCCCGCTGCGGCTTTCGCCGTGTCGCCGTCAGGCAGCGCGAACACCGGCGAACGAAAAATCTGGATGCCCACCCACGCGAGATAAACCGCGCCGCCATAGCGCACCACGTCGTATAACCACGGCGCGTTGCGCAACAGCGCGGCCACGCCGCACGCCGACAGCGTCACGTGCGTGGCGCGCGCGAGACCCAGGCCGCCGGCAGCCGCGAAACCGCTGCGCGCACCGCGTCCGATACTGGTTTGCAGCACCAGCGCCATGTCCGGGCCCGGCACGGCATAAACGACGAAAAGCGCTGCGATGTAGACGGCCAGCAGGTGTGCGGAAATCATCAGAGGCTCCTGTTTTTCAGGGCTCTATCTTGCTATTGCCAGCGGAGGGTTTGTTGGCGAATTACTGGCCCGGTATCTTTGGATTTGGAGGAATGCGCTAACATTACGGCTTAGGCTTGTGTTTTCCTCCAAACCGCTATTGACATCGCCGAGCCATGACAACCGACCTCGACAAAACAGATCGCGCAATCCTCGCCGCGCTGCAGAAAGACGGGCGCATGTCGAACGCGCGGCTGGCCGAAACGGTCGGCCTGAGCGAAACGCCGTGCGCGCGCCGTCTCAAGCGCCTCGAAAACGACGGGTATATCGACCAATACCGCGCCATGCTGTCGCGCTCCGCGCTTGGCTTCGGCGTGGTGGCCTTCGTCTATGTCCGTTTTGCCGTGCACGATCGCGCGGTGGCGACGCGCTTCGAGCGCGAGGTGCAGGCGATCCCACGCATTCTGGCGTGTCACAACGTGTCGGGCAGCGCCGATTACATCCTGCAGGTGGTGGCGCGCGACCTCGACGACTACGGCACCTTCATGCGCGACGAGATGCGCAGCCTGCCGGGCGTGACATCGGTGGAATCGGCGCTGTCGTTGCGAGAGGTAAAAGCCAACGGCGGCTTGCCGCTATCCTGAACGCGAACGTGGCATAGTCACGCCTTTGAAACGGCGCGAGCCGACCCGACGAATCTGGAGTTCTCATGGATCACGAACAGGCACGAGCCGAAGAAACCGCCGCGATGACGCGCGTATTGACCGCCACGCAGCGGGTGCAGTCAGCCTTTGCATCGCTGCAATCGCAATTCCCGCCCGCCGGCAGCGGCACGCCTTCGCAGTTCGCGCTGCAAACATTCGACGCGGCGCTGCAGGAACTCGAAGACGCGCAAGCCGCGTTCGACGAACTGCTTGGCGATCTGCTCGACGGCAATCGTTGAGAAGCCGTCAAGGCATGCCGCCTCTGAAAGAGCGGCCGGGCACGACTGCTTCAGAGCGCAGCCGGGCAAGACGCTCTCAATGCGCTTCGATTTCGATGACCGGCTCGCAGAGAATCGGAAAATTGACCGAGTTCGCGATATAGCACTTCTCGTGCGCGACGTGATGCAAGTGCGCGGCGAGTTCGGCATCGCCGCCCGCCCGAATCACGACGTGCGGGCGCAGAACGATTTGTGAAAAACGGCCCTGCTTGGGATCGTCGAGCATGGTGCCTTCGGCATGGTCGCGATACGCGGTGACGGCGATGCCGGCGTCCGCGCATAGATGCAGATACCAGAGTTGATGGCAGGCGCTCGCCGAGGCGACCAGCAGATCCTCCGGATTCCAGCGTTTGGCGTCGCCGAGAAAGGCCGCGTCCGATGACCCGGGAAGCTCGGGTTTGTCGCCAGCGGCAATCACATGATCGCGCCCGTAGTCACGGTAGCCCGACGTGCCGCTTCCGCGATTGCCGGTCCACTGCACCGACACCTTGTATTTGTGCTCGCCGTACGCCATGCCAACCTCCCTTTGATTTGAATCGGATCCGGTCGCAGAGGCGTGCATTTTATACGCGGGCATCACGCGACGGCCGCGCGCCGCTTGCTGACTAATTCGGCGAACTTGGCGGTAATGGCCTTCCGGCGAGAGGCGGCGCACGTGGGTCCGGGCTTTCGTTCAGGTTCGTGCCGTTTGCCCGCATGTTGCTGAGTGCGTGGCCTGCCCCCGCGCCGCTTGTCCTTCCCACGGCCGGCGCCCCGCTCGTGCCGGCGCCCGCCCCCAGCCCCGTCGCCGCCGCGCCGCCCGTGTTGTTGAGCCCGTTGGACTGCACGCCATTCAAGCCGAAGCCGCCCGCGTTGGCCGGTCGAGCGACAAGCTGCGCGTAAGCCGTCGCGGTGCAGCCGATCATAAGCGCCGACGCTACGATACCGCCCCATACTGTCTTCATGGCCACTCCGTTACATCGTCGATTTGCGCGGCCGCGGTGTCAGCATGGCGGACCACTCGAACAGTATGACGACGCCGAGCCCGCTTCGTTCAGAAGTGAAAATCGGGGCGCGACGGACGATACGCGATAATCGACGGTTTTCTTCGCAGACCGCTTCGATGCCTTCGATAACACCCGCCTCGTTCGACCCCTTCGACCCCTTCGCCCCGTTCGCCCCGTTCCAGGAACCGGCCCGAACCCTCCTGCCGCATGCGGGCGACGACAACGGCGACGGCTCGCACGACACCTCGCATCTGCAACGCGTCTGGAAAAACGCAGCGTCGATCCACGCGGAAGAAGGCGGCGATGCGCAGGTCCTGTTCGCCGCCACGCTGCTACACGACTGCGTAGCGGTCGAAAAGAATTCGCCGCTGCGCGCGCAGGCCTCGCGACTATCGGCGGAAAAAGCGGCGCGCGTGCTGACGTCGCTCGGCTGGGCACAAGCGCAGGTTCAGGCGACCGCGCACGCCATCGAAGCGCACAGTTTTTCGGCAGCCATCATGCCGACCACGCTTGAAGCGAAAACGCTGCAAGACGCCGACCGGCTCGACGCGATCGGCTTGCTGGGCGTGGCGCGCTGCTTCTACGTCGCCGGGCGGATGGGCCGCGCCTTGTACGACCCAGCCGATCCGCACGCAACACAGCGCCCGCTGGATGACACGCGCTTCACGCTGGACCATTTCCATACCAAGCTGCTAAAACTGTCCGAGGGTTTTCAGACGGCCACGGGCGCGCGTCTGGCCGGCATCCGCCATGCCCGCCTGCAACGTTTCCTCGACGAATTCAGCGACGAAATCTGAACATCCGACTCGCGCTGCCAAACGCAACCGCCATGCGGATCGCCACACGCCTTCACGTTCGCGGCGCCAGATCGAGCGATTGACTGCGCGCTTCGCGAACCCTGGCCTGCTTCACTGGAGGCCGGTTTCTAAAAAGGAATAAGACGGCCGCCGTGCGCGTTATGATCAATCGTTATGCCAGAAACGGCTGATCGCACACGATGGAGCACGCTTACGTTCACCTCCTGCATCTGCTGGCCGGCCACCCGGGCTGGACACTCACGGTCATCTTCCTTGCGGCGTTTCTGGAGGCCGTCGCCGTTATCGGCACCTTCATTCCGGGCAGCACCGCGATGTTTCTCGCCGGGGCGCTGGCGGGCACCGGGTCGCTCAGCCTCGGCTGGGTTTTCGTGTGGGCCATCGCGGGAGCCATCGCCGGCGACGGCATGAGCTTCTGGCTCGGCAGCCGCTATAAAGACCGGATCGTCCAGTTCTGGCCGTTCCGCAAACATCCCGAAGTGCTCGAGGCTGGCCGCCGCTTCTTTCGCAAACATGGCGCGAAGAGCGTCGTGCTGGCGCGCTTCATCGGCCCGTTGCGGGCGATCGTGCCGGTGGTGGCGGGCATGCTGCGCATGCCGCCACTGCTTTTCTACGGCATGAACGTGCTCTCGGCGCTAATCTGGGCACCCGCCCACATCCTCCCCGGCATGATCTTCGGCGCTTCGGTGCTGCTGGCCGGCGCGGTGTCGTTCCGGCTCGTGGTGATCATTGCGTTGCTGGCGGGTATCGTCTGGCTGAGCTTTCGCGCCGCGCGTGTGCTGCTCTCGCATGCCAATGCATGGTCGAACGCGGCCGGGCTTCAGGTGGGCGCCTGGGCTTGCCGGCACCCCGGGCCGTTCGGCCGTTTCGCGCGCAAGATGCTCGACCCGGCGACACCGGACGCCAGCAGCATTCTGCTGACGTCGCTGGTCGTAATCGTGTCTGGCGCACTGTTCTTCGGCGTGCTGGAAGACGTTCTCAGCGGCGATCCGCTCACGCAAGTAGACCTCTCGGTCTATCACTTCCTGCAATCGGTACGCACGCCCTGGAGCGACACCGTTCTCGCGGGACTCTCGACGCTCGGCAGCAGCATCACGCTCGCGGCGCTGATCGTGACGGTCGTGATCTGGATGCTGCTGGAACGGCGCTGGCGCACCATGGGCTACTGGCTCGCGGCCGTAGTGTTTTCCCAATTGCTGATCTTCGCGCTGCAGTTCGCGATGCACCGCGCGCCGCCGAATGATCTGATGGTCGGCGCGTATGTCTTTCCGAGCGATCACGTCGCCGCGACCGTTATCGTGTACGGCTTCCTCGCGTTCCTGCTGGCGCGCCGGGTCGGCATGCTCGAAGGCGTCATGGTGGCGGCCGCGAGCGCGATCGTCGTGATCGTGGTCGCGCTCGCGGGACTGTACTTCGGCAAATATTGGGTATCCGATGCGATCGGCGGCGCCGCGCTCGCCTACATCTGGGTGGCGATCGTTGCGTTGACCGCAATGTGGCGGCACCCGGAAACACCGCCCGAGCGCACCTTCATGCCGGTGGTCGTGCTGCTGGTCATGCTGGTCAGCGTGGGCCTGCAACTCGGCGTGGCCATGCCCGCGCCGCCGCCGGATACGGCGTTGCGGCCGCCGCCCGTGCTGGTCACCCAGGCGCAGTGGACGCTCTCCGTGTGGAAACGTCTGCCGTGTTACCGCTCGGATATGGGCGGCGACAGCATGGAGCCGCTCACACTGCAGTGGGCCTCGAACCTCGATTCGATCCGCGGGCAGTTGCGCGCCCACGGTTGGGTGGAGGGCACGGACGTGTCGGCGCACAGCCTGCTCTCGCTCGCCTCGCCCAATGTGGCGGCCGTGTCGCTGCCGGTCTTGCCGAAGCTGAACAATGGCGTGCCGTCCTCGGTGGTCTTCATGCGTCCGGGCAACACGCGCGACGAACGCGACGTGCTGCGCTTCTGGCCCAGTGGTTACGCCGTGGAAAACGGCACGTCCGCCACACCGTTGTGGGTCGGCGCTTTCGCGCACGAGCGGCTGTCCCGGCCGTCATGGCCCATCAACATTCTGCGGGTCGACAGAGGGATCACCTCGTTCGACGCGCACGCCAAATCCAGTGCGAGTCTCGGCGCGGCGATCGTCGGCAGGGTGAGTTGCCATGGCGTGCCGGTGTCGCTGCTCGCCTCGCCGGTGGAGTAAGCGCATTCCCTGTCATGCCGAAGAAATCGCTCTGTGCTCAACCAGTTAGCCCGCTTGGCCAGGACTTGTCCACAAGGATATGAACATTTTCTGTGGGTAACTTTTCCGTCCATGCGTGCCGTATCGCCCTATCCCCTTATTCCTCTTTGCACGACGCTTCAGGAGTGGCCCCGTCACACCTAGGTCTCGTCGACTTACCGTAACAAACCGAAACCCCGTCCAGGCGATGCCGCGAGAAATAGCTCCACAGTCGGATAGACTCTGCTACTGATTGTCTGGATTCCTGTCGCCGGCAACGGCGATACCCATCCTGGGAGTTCGTATGACGCGCTTCGACAGCAATTGGCCTGGCCGTCCATGGGCGGTGTTCGCCGGGTGCCACGAGTCCCGCGGGAGGCCGTCATGAGCGAAGCGCCGTCAATCCAGGCGAGGCGTCCCCGAAGAGGCCGCCTCGTACTCGCGGTCGTGCTGCTGGCGCTGATCGCACTGGTGGCCTTCCATCTGCTGCGCTCGAAGGCGCCCAAACCCACTGTTGCGCCCCAGGTCGTGACGGTCGCCGCCGCAACCACCGGATCGATGCCGGAAATCCTGAGCGAGCTGGGCACGGTCACGCCCGTTGCCACCGTCACCGTCTTGCCGCAACTGAGCGGCTACTTGACCGCCGTCGGTTACCGCGAAGGGCAGGACGTGCAGAAAGGTCAGTTCCTCGCGCAAATCGATCCGCGCCAATACGAAATCAGCAAGCGCCAGGCCGAGGCGCAACTCGCCAAGGACAAGGCGGCGCTCGCCCAGGCGCGTGCCGATCTCGCGCGCTATACGCAACTGAACGAGCGCAAGTCGATCGCCGAGCAGACCTATGCGGATCAGAAGTTTCTCGTCCAGCAGGACGAAGCGGCGATCAAGGCCGACGAAGCCAACATCGCCCAATTCGCGCTCGACCTGATCTACTGCCATATCACCGCGCCGGTGGCGGGCCGCGTCGGATTGCGCCTCGTCGATCCGGGCAACTACGTCACCGCGTCGAGCCAGCCGGGCATTGCCGTCATCACGACGATGAAGCCGACCACAGTCCAGTTCACGGTGCCGCAAACCGCGCTCGACAAGGTGCTGCGCCGCACCAACGCAGGCGCGCAGCTCCCCGTCACGGTGTTCAGCAGCGACAACTCCCGCCAGCTCGCGACCGGCACGCTGTACGCGATCAACAACCAGATGGCGACGGCGACCGGCACGGTCACGCTGCGCGCGTCGTTCGCCAATGACGATGAGGCGCTGTTCCCCAACGAGTTCGTCAACGTCAAGCTGCTGGTCGACACGCTGCAAGACGTGGTGCTGGTGCCGACGCCCGCGGTGCAGAACGGCGCGCCGGGCGACTACGTGTATCTGGTCAACGCCGACAATACGGTATCGGTGCGCAAGGTCACGCTTGGACCGGGTGATGGCCAGCACACGGTGATTACGTCAGGGCTCGCCGCCGGCAACGTGGTCGTGACCGACGGCATGGACCGCTTGAGCGACGGCGTGAAGATCAAGGCATCCGCGGCCCGGACGGCTGCGGGTGCTTCGGGCGCTTCAGGCGCAACGCCGGCTTCGGGCCCGCTAGCCGCTTCGGGCCCGCCAGCCGCTTCAGGCGCGACGCCGGCTGCGGCGCCCGCGCCCGGCGCGGCGTCCATGGCTTCGTAGTTCACCGACCCGCCGATGAACTTCTCCCGCCTGTTCATCCTCCGGCCCGTGGCGACGTCGCTGCTGATGGTCGCGCTCGTGCTCGTCGGCCTGGTCGCGGTGCGCTTCCTGCCGGTTTCCTCGCTGCCCGACGTCGACTATCCGACCATCCAGGTCCAGACCTTCTACCCGGGCGCCAGCCCGAACGTGATGGCGACCACCGTCACGGCGCCGCTCGAAGTGCAGCTCGGCGAGATTCCGGGCTTGCAGCAGATGGTCTCGTACAGTTCGGAAGGCGCGTCGGTAATCACGCTGCAATTCGATCTCTCGCTGAGTCTCGACATTGCCGAACAGAACGTGCAGCAGGCCATCAACGCCGCCAACAGTTTTTTGCCGACCGGGCTGCCCGCGCCGCCCACCTACGCGAAGGTCAACCCGGCCGATCAGCCGATCCTCACGCTCGCGGTCACGTCGAAGTCCATGTCGCTGACGCAGTTGCAGGACACCGCCAACAATCGTCTTGCCACGAAGATCTCCGAAGTCTCCGGCGTCGGTCTCGTCACGACCGCCGGCGGCAACGTGCCGGCCGTGCGCGTCGAAGCGGACCCGCAGAAGCTCGCCGCCTACGGCCTGAATCTCGACGATCTGCGCACCTTGCTCGCCAACGTCAATGTGAGCCAGCCAAAAGGGAATTTCGACGGACCGGAACTCGACTACACGATCAACGCGAACGATCAGATCGTCGACCCGCAAGACTACCTGGCCACCGTGATCGCCTATCAGAACGGCGCGCCGGTGTATCTGCGCGATGTTGCGCGCGTAAGCCAGGCCGCGCAGGACGTCGAGCGTGGAGCGTGGTACAACCGCACGCCGGCCATCGTGCTGAACGTGCAGCGTCAGCCGGGCGCGAACGTGATCGCCACCGTGAACCAGATCATGAAGCAGTTGCCGGCGCTCGAATCGACGCTGCCCGCCGGCTTGCAAGTCACGGTGGTGGCGAACACCACGGGCGTGATCCGCTCGTCGGTCTCGGACGCCGCTTTCGAACTGGTGCTCGCCGTGGTGCTGGTCGTGCTGGTGATTTTCGTGTTCCTGCGCAACGTGCCCGCCACGATCATTCCGAGCATCTCCGTGCCCGTGTCGCTGATCGGCACGCTCGCCGTGATGTACCAGCTCAACTATTCGATCGACAACCTCTCGCTGATGGCGCTGATCATCGCGACCGGTTTCGTCGTCGACGATTCGATCGTGATGATCGAGAACATCGTGCGCTATCTGGAGGAAGGCAAGACGCCGCTCGAAGCCGCGCTCGAAGGCGCCGGGCAGATCGGCTTCACGATTCTCTCGCTGACGGTCTCGCTGATCGCGGTGTTGATCCCGCTGCTGTTCATGGGCGGCGTGATCGGCCGGCTGTTCAGCGAATTCGCGATCACGCTGGCGGTGACGATCGTGATTTCGGCGGTGGTCTCGCTGACCGTCGTGCCGATGCTATGCGCGCGCCTCCTGCGCGCGCAGGCGCAGCGCCATCCGAGTCGCTTCGAGCGGTTCAGCGAAGGCCTGTTCGACAAGACGCTCGCGGCGTACGAACGCGGCCTGCGCTGGGTGCTCGATCACCAGACGCTCACGCTGGTGGTCGCACTCGTCACCGTCGCGCTCACTGCGATCCTGTACATCGTGATTCCGAAGGGCCTGTTCCCGGTGCAGGACGTGGGCGTGATCCAGGGCATCAGCGTGGCCGACAACTCGGTGTCGTACACGTCGATGGTCCGGCGTCAGAGCGCCCTCGCCGACGCGATCCTGAAGGATCCCGACGTGGTGTCGCTCACCTCCTATGTCGGCATCGACGGGACCAATCCGACGCTCAACAACGGCCGGTTCCTGATCAATCTGCGCCCGCGCGACGACCGCTCGGCGAGCGCCGCGGAAATCGGCCGCCGGATCCAGCAGGAAGTCGCCGAGGTGCCCGGCATTCGGCTGTATCTGCAACCGGAACAGGACCTGACGCTCGACACCTCGATCTCGCGCAACCAGTACAACTTCGTGCTGCGCGGGCCGAATCAGCAGGCCTTCAACCAGTACGTGCCCGCGCTGATCGCGCGCATGAAGCAGATTCCCGCGATCACGGACGTCACGAGCGACCTGAACACCAACGGTCTGAGCGTGAACGTCGAAGTGAACCGGCAACTCGCCGCGCGCTATGGCATCACCGCGGCCACGATCGACAACGCACTGTACGACGCGCTCGGCCAGCGCATCGTATCGACCATCTTTCAGCAGTCCAACCAATACCGCGTGATTCTCGTGGCGAAGCCCGAAACACTGCCCACCGTGCAGTCGATCGGCAACCTGTATCTACCGAGCCAGACGAGCAGCAGCGGTCAGGTGCCGCTGTCGGGCATCGCGAAGATCAGCATCACGCAATCGCCGCTGATGATCAGCCATCTCGCCCAGTTCCCGGCGGTGACGATCTCGTTCAACCTCGCGCAGGACGCGTCGCTGAGCGCCGCGGTCGCACAGATCCGCGACGCCGAGCGCGCGGTGAACCTGCCGCCGTCGATCACGTCGTCTTTTCAGGGCGCGGCGCAGGCATTCGAAGATTCGCTCACGAGCGAGGTGTATCTGCTGATCGCCGCGCTCGTCGCCGTGTATATCGTGCTCGGCGTGCTGTACGAAAGCTATATCCACCCGGTGACGATTCTCTCGACGCTGCCGTCGGCCGGCATCGGCGCCCTGCTCGCGTTGATGATCGCGGGCAACGATCTCGACGTGATCGGCATCATCGGGATCGTGCTGCTGATCGGCATCGTCAAGAAGAACGCGATCATGATGGTGGACTTCGCGCTCGAAGCGGAGCGCGTGCATGGCAAGCCGGCGCATGAAGCGATTTTCGAAGCGTCGCTGCTGCGCTTCCGGCCGATCCTGATGACCACGCTCGCGGCCATGCTCGGCGCGCTGCCCATGCTGCTCGGCACCGGCACCGGCTCGGAACTGCGCCGGCCGCTCGGCCTCGCGATCATCGGCGGGCTCATGCTCAGCCAGGTGCTGACGCTGTTCACGACGCCGGTGATCTATCTGTTCTTCGACCGCCTCGCGCAGCGCGTGAACAGCCGGCGCCGCGCGGCCAGCGAAGGCGCGGCCGCGCCGCCGGAGAATACGCCGTGAACCTCTCGGCGCTCTTCATCCGGCGCCCGGTGGCGACCGCGCTGCTGGCGGTCGCGATCCTGATATCCGGCGCGCTCGCCTATTTCCGCCTGCCGGTCGCGCCGCTGCCGAACATTGCGTTTCCGGTGATTGCACTGCAGGCGAACATGGCGGGCGCGAGTCCCGAGATCATGGCCGCCACGGTCGCCGAGCCGCTGGAGCGGCGCCTTGCCACCATCGCCGACGTGAACCAGCTCACCTCGATCAGTTACGTGGGCTCGTCGATGATCATCGTCGTGTTCGGTCTGAACCGCGATATCAACGGCGCGGCGCGCGACGTGCAGGCCGCCATTCAGGCCGCGCGCGCCGACCTGCCCACCACGCTGCGCAGCAATCCCACGTACCGCCAGTACAATCCGGCCGGCGCACCGATCATGGTGCTCGCACTGACTTCGGACACGCTCACCAAAGCCCAGCTCTATGACTCCGCCGATTCGGTGATCCAGCAGCAGCTATCGCAGGTGGATGGCGTCGGGCAGATCACGCTCGGTGGCGGCGCATTGCCCTCGGTGCGCGTCGAACTGGAACCCGGCAAGCTGAACAGCTACGGCATCGGCCTGGAAGACGTGCGCGCCGCGATCGGCGCGGCAAACGCGAATAGCGCGAAAGGCCATATCGACCAGGGCGAGCAGCGTTATGTGGTCACGTCGAACGACCAGATCAGCAAGGCCGCGCCCTATCGCGACGTGGTGATCGCGTATCGCGACGGCGCGCCCGTCCTGCTGCGCGACGTCGCTCAGGTGCGCGATTCGAATGAGAACATCCGCAACGCCGGGCTCTACAACGGCAAGTCGGCCGTGCTCGTGATCGTCTATCCGACGCCGGGCAGCAACGTGGTGCAGACGGTCCAGCAGATCCAGTCGCGCCTGCCGATCATCGAAGCCGCGTTGCCGAGCGCGATCCACGTGAACGTCGCCATCGACCGCTCGGAGTCGGTGCGGGCCTCGGTGGCCGACACCGAGCGCACGCTGTTCATCGCCGTGCTGCTGGTAGTGGGCGTGGTCTTCGTGTTCCTGCTGTCGCCGCGCGCCACGCTGATTCCGGCGGTCGCGCTGCCGCTGTCGATCGTCGGCTCGTTCGGACCGATGTATCTGCTCGGCTATAGCATCGACAACCTCTCGCTAATGGCGTTGACGATCGGCACCGGCTTCGTGGTCGACGACGCCGTGGTGGTGCTGGAGAACATCGTGCGTCACCTCGAAGCCGGGCTCGATCCAAAGGAAGCCGCGCTGCGCGGCAGCGCCGAGGTCGGCTTCACGGTGATCTCGATGAGCCTCTCGCTAATCGCGGTGTTTCTGCCGATCCTGTTGATGCCCGGCATTGTCGGGCTGCTATTTCATGAGTTCGCCGTCACGCTCTCGATTGCGATCCTACTCTCGCTGCTGATTTCGCTGACCATCACGCCGGTCATGTGCGCCTACCTGCTCAGCCGCGAGCGCACGATGCATGTAGAGGCGCGCTGGGCGCGCTGGGCCGAGGCGCAGTTCGACCGCTTCAAGAACGCCTATGCCCGCTCGCTCGCGGCGGCGCTCGATCATGCGCTCGCGGTCGTCCTGCTGTTGATCGGCCTGCTCGTGCTCAACGTGTTTCTGGTCCGGCTGCTATCCGGGACGTTCTTTCCGGAGCAGGACACCGGCATCCTGATCGGCCAGATCATTGCGGATCAGAGCGTGTCGTTCAACGCCATGGAAAAGAAGCTCGCGCAATTGCAGGCGATTGTGAAGCAGGACCCGGCGGTAGCCTCGGTGGCGGGCTTCACCGGCGGGCGCGCGCTGAACACGGCCAACGTCTTTATCGAACTCAAGCCGCTCGCGCAACGCCATCTGTCTGCGACGGAGGTGGTCAACCGGCTGCGCCCCAGGCTCAATGCCGTGTCGGGCGCGCGGCTTTTCCTGCAGGCGCAGCAGGACCTCCAGATCGGCGGGCGCCAGGCCGCGGCCGAATATCAGTACACCCTGACCAGCGACGATGCGAACGCGCTCTTCACGTGGGTGCCGAAACTCGTCACCGAACTCGGCAAATACCGCGGGAAACTGGAAGACGTGAACTCGGATCTCCAGCAGAACGGCTTGCAGACCTACGTGAACTTCAGCCGCGCGAGCGCCGCGCGTTACGGCTTCCAGCCGAATCAGATCGACAACGTGCTATATGACGCCTTCGGCCAGCGCACGGTGTCCACCATCTACAACGCTCTGAACCAGTACTTCGTGGTGATGGAGGTCGCGCCGGCCTACTGGCAGTATCCGCAGGCGCTCAACCAGATCTTCCTCAGCACGGCCGCCGGCAACGCGAACGGCACGCAGCAAACGCAGATGTCCCGCGCCACCGTCAAAGCCATGCAGCAGGCGGCGGCCGTCAGCAGCGCCTCAAGCGCCAGTGCCAATACCAACTCGCAGAACGCCGACGCCGAAGCGAACCAGCAGACCAACAGCATCTCTAACAGCAAGGGCGGCAATTCCAGCGGCAGCGCGGACAGCACCGCGGCCGAAACCATGGTCCCGCTCGCCGCCATGATGACCTTCTCGAACAGCCACACCGCCACCCAGGTGAATCACCAGAGCGGCCTCGTGGCCGGCACCATCTCGTTCAATCTGCCGGCTGGCGGATCCTTGAGCGAAGCCGGCCAGCTCATTGCGCAGGCCGAGCGCGACATCGGCATGCCCGCGTCGGTGCACGGCGCGTTCGCGGGCGCCGCGCAGGCCTACGCGCAATCCATGGGCGCCGTCCCGCTGCTGATTCTCGCCGCACTGGTGGTGGTCTACCTCGTGCTCGGCGTACTGTACGAGAATACGGTTCACCCGCTCACGATCCTGTCGACGCTGCCGTCGGCCGGCATCGGTGCGACACTCGCGCTGCTGATTTTCGGCACGCCGTTTTCGGTGATCGCGATGATCGGCATCATCCTTCTGATCGGCATCGTCAAGAAAAACGGCATCATGATGGTCGACGTCGCGATCCAGCTGCAACGCCATGAAGGCATGAATGCGCGCGATGCGATTCACCAGGCCGCCGTAGTGCGGCTGCGCCCGATCATGATGACGACCGCGGCCGCCGTGCTGGGCGCGGTGCCGCTTGCGATCGGCATCGGCCAGGGTGCGTCGTTGCGCCAGCCGCTCGGGGTGACGGTCATGGGCGGCCTGCTCGTGAGCCAGGTGTTCACGTTGTACACGACGCCGGTGATCTACCTGTACCTCGACCGGCTACGCGCGCGACTCGCGAAATGGTCGGCGCGCCTGCCATGGAATCGCCGCGGAGAAGCACCAGATACGAGCGCATGATGAAGACGATCTCCCCCACCAGACTCGCCGGCGCATTGCTGGCGTTATCGACCGTGTTGACAGGCGGTTGCATGGTCGGCCCCGATTACCATCGGCCGCCCGTCGCGACGCCCGCCGCGTGGAAAGAACTGCCCGGCTGGACCGAGGCGCAGCCCGCCGCCGAACGCCCGAAGGGAGACTGGTGGACCGCCTTCAACGACCCGCTCATCAATGAACTCGAACCGCTCGTGTCGGTGTCGAACCAGACCGTGCGCCAGAGCTATGCGAACTACCAGCAGGCGCTGGCCGAAGTGCGGCTCGCGCGCAGCGCCCTGTTCCCCACCATCGGCATTACCGGATCCGCGACCCGCGAACGTTCTTCGACGGGCAATCTGAGCAGCAGTCTGCTGGGCCGAGCGGGCGCGAGCAGCTTCCAGCGCATCAACAACGCCGGCTCGCTCGAAGCCAACGCGAGCTGGGCGCCCGACCTATGGGGCCTCGTGCGCCGCAATATCGAGGAAAGCGCCGCGACCGCGCAGGCAAGCCAGGCAACGCTCGCCAACGCGACACTTTCCGAACAGATCGCGCTCGCCAACGCGGTGATCGATCTGCGCGTAACGGATGTCAATATCGACTTGCTCAAGCACACCGTCGAGGCGTTCGAGCAATCGTTGCGCGTGGTCGCGGAGCAGGACAGGGCCGGCACCGTGCCGCCCTCCGATCTGGTGAGCGCGCAAACGCAACTGGAGTCGGCCCAATCGAGTCTGATTGCGCTGGGTGTCGCGCGCGCTCAATACGTTCATGCGATCGCCGTGCTGGTCGGCAGGAATCCGGAAGAACTGGACGTGCCCACGAACACCACGCTGCCGACGCTGCCGTCCATTCCGGTCAGCGTGCCATCCACGCTCCTGGAGCGCCGGCCCGATATTGCCGCCGCCGAGCGGCAAATGGCGGCACAGAACGCCGCGATCGGGGTGGCCGTCGCCGCCTATTACCCGACGATTTCGCTATCCGCGCTGGATGGTTTCACGCAGTCGCCGTTGAACGGCCTGCTGCATATCGCCAACTATGTCTGGTCGTTGGGCGGCCAGGCGAGCGAGACGCTGTTCGACGGTGGGCAACGCAGCGCGCAGGTCGACGCGGCCAAAGCGTCTTACGACGCGGCGCTGGCCAATTATCGCGGCACGGTGTTGACGGCGTTCCAGGGCGTGGAGAACGACCTCGCCGGCTTGCGTATCCTCGCGCAGCAAGCCGAGGTGCTGGAGCGCGCGGTACGCGACGCGACGCGCGGCACCGAGATCGCGCGCAATGAATACCAGGCAGGCACGGTGGACTTTACAACCGTCGCGACCGCGCAGGCCACGCAGTTGAACCTTCAGCAGACCGCATTGAACGTGCAGCAAACACGGCTGCTCGACGCGGCGTCGTTGATCGGCGATCTGGGCGGCGGATGGTCCGACAGCGAGCTTGCCGATCCTCGGAAACCGGGACAACAGCAGGTGTCGCACTAGGCCGGTTTTGTTGCCATTCAATGAACCATCGTCACCGGTGTGACTGTGCGCCTCGACAGCGACGCGAGCACGGCCAGCCTGCGAAAGAAGCCCATATGGCTCGCGTCGATCACCATCACGTCGGGCCGGGTCGTGGCCGCGTAATCCGCAACCGCTTTCGTGCGGTGGCCGAAAACGCGTTTCCAGCGGTAGGGCACACCGGCTTCTTCGAGAATCGTGCGGGCGTCGATCAACGCTTTCAGCATGACCTGCTTCTCGTGACGCAAGAGGGAGCTACGCGAGTGGAAGGCTGCCGCCCGCCCCTCCCCGACCGGTTCGAGGACTTCCAGCAGTTCGACCTCCGTGACGCCACGCTCGAGGAACATGAACGCGGCGTAGCGCGCAGCCTCGACGGCGCCGCTATGGTCGAGGACGGGAATCAGCATTCGTATCATCGAGAAATCCTGGGGGTCGATCAGTGTGTAACTCGAGCTTAGCTAACGCCGCATTAACGCCGCGTAAAAAGTATCAGCCTTTTTACGCGGCCCGCCGAGATACGGCCAGACCACCGTTATGCCTGGATCGCCGCCGGATTGAGTTCGACATGCAGGATCACGAGCCAGCGTTTCGGGCAGTCCGCGGCGATCTGCAGATCCTGCTTGCCGTCGGCGCCGGTCTTCACGAAACCCTTTTCCCGCGCGAAACCGAAAGCACGCCGCGCGTCGGCCTGTAGCCACAGCGTCACCAGCCCGCAGGTCAGACAGCTGAAAATCCACATGGAGTCGGACGGCAGCGCGGCGTCGAGTTGCTGGGTGGCGTACGTGAAAAGCGTTGTGAGAACCTGGTTGGTGACGAAAACGATAGCGATGAGCTTGCACAGCCCCCTGAACATCATGGCCTGTCTTGACGGTGTCATGGCTTGTCAGACGCCGAGCACGCGGCGCGCTTCGAGTTCGGCCAATTCCAGCGCTTGCGCGGAACTGGGCATCGGCCGTCCGCAACCGCGCCCGGTGATCTGCTGTATTTGTTTGTCGTGCCGGATGGTCGTTACGCGCAAGGCGCCTTTGAACATGTGACCCGGAGCGGGAAACACGCAAGCCTCGACAGTCACGCCGCCTTTGGTTTGTTTGAATGCCATATGAACCCCTGCCAATTTCGCGGTTTTTCCACGTCGAAAAACCAGTCACTCACTATACGGAGGACCTCGTAAAGAGCGCGAAACGATTGCAGCAGACCGCATAAAAATCCCGTGAAATTCAACGCACGCCGACCAGCCGGTATTCCACGCCCGACTCGGTGATGATGTGCTCGGGACGCGCCGGATTGCGTTCTATCTGCGCGTCAATTCGCTGGGTTTGCTCAAAGCCCTCGACCCGTGTCGAGGTAGTCCAACGCGAGGCGCTTTTGTAGGGCACGCGCCTGGCGAAGCGTGTCGAGCAGAGCGTGCCGTGTCAGCGGGCCCAGTTCGTCTGGATTGACGTGATTGTGCATAGGCAAGCCACGCTCATAACAGCGCTGCTGATTTTCCAGCCGAAGCTTCTGGATGAAATAAAACGCCTGTATCCACGAATCCACGTCGCGCTGATCCAGGCGTTGCGCCTCTCCAGCCCGTCGAAAGCGATCCGCCGTATTGCTCGTGCGAGCGCCAAGGGCGAGGCCGTAGATCCGGGCCGCGTCGACGAACAGCGTCGCGGCATGCAGTTTGAGATCGAGCGTGCCGGCGAATTCGCCCCCCTTCTCGACCACGAAATCACGCACCACGCCGAGCGGCGCCTTGCGCCGCAATGCGTTCTCCGTCATCTGGTAAAGAAAGCGCGGATTGTCCGGCACGATCTCTTCGAGCCAGTCGGCGAGCGCCTCGGCCAGATCGAAGGCGCCATAGAGGGGGCGCAAGTCGAAGAAAATGCTCGCGTTAAGGAGCGCCTGCGGGTCGCCCTCGTTGATCCATGTCGCAAAGCGCTCCCGCCATTCGTGCAGGTCGAGACACCACTGCGGATTGCTCGCCATGATCTGCCCGGTGCACAAGGGAAAGCCGCAGGCGTCCAGCGCTTCATTGATGCGCAGCGCAAGCGGCAACAGTTGTTTCCGCAGCGCCGTGGCGCCACCGCTGCCAGCGAAAATGATGCCGTTGTCCTGGTCGCTCGACAGCGTCTGTTCCTGACGCCCTTCGCTGCCCAGCGCGATCCAGCACCAGCGCGCTTCCTGCATGGGTGTCCCGGCGCAGGTCAACTCGATTGCGCGGCGCGTGATCTGGTCGTTCAGCGTGGAGAAAAGTCCGGTGAGCGGTGCCGGAGCCGCCTCGCCGACCGCGCAATGCACGAGCCTGCGCACCGTCGCAGCGGCCAGTTGCAAAGACGCGGCATCGTTCGCGTCGGCTATGCTGCGATGAGCGTGTCGCAGGTCGTGCGCGAGCGCGCGACCCGCGACGGTTTGCGGGTCGAAAACAGCATCGGGCCCGGAGGTGGCGGAATCATCCATCGAGTGTGCACTCCTCAGTAGCGGATTCGCGCGTAAAGGGTCTGCTGCGCGGCATCGCGGGCATCTTTTAGGGTGACTATGCCTTTCTCCGCCAGCAAGGGGATCATCCGCAGGAACACCTCGCCGGTGACGATGGCGTCGCCGAGCGCGGTGTGCCGGCCGATCACCGGCACGCCGAGGCGCGCGGCGATCGCCTCGAGCGAGTGCCCAGGCTGATGAGGGTGGATCACCTGCGACAGGAGCAGCGTATCGAGGACCGGCTGCCTGAACGCCACGCCGGTCCTCGCTTCGAGCATTTGCAGAAATCGCATGTCAAACGCGGCGTTGTGCGCGACGAGCACGGTGTCCGCCGCAAAATCGCGGAACTGCGGCAGCACTGCTTCGACCCGCGGCTGTCCCTTGAGCATCGCGTGGGTGAGGCCGTGAATACTGGTCGATTCGGCGCTCAGCTCGCCTCTTGGCTCGATCAGCCGGTCGAACGTTTCCTGCTGGAGCAATCGTCCATTGACGATGCGCAAAGCGCCGATAGAGATGATTTCGTCGCCCGCGGCGGGATCGAGCCCGGTGGTCTCGGTGTCGAACACCGTATAGCTGAGTTGCGAGAGCAGGCACTGATCGATCTCGGCGCTCTGTCCCGGCTGATGAAAAAGATCGAAATCGTAGAATTCGGGCCGGCCTGTCGGCGGCGGTGCAATATCGAACGCACTCCGGGGTTCGGCGGCTTGCAGCATCACGCGGTAGCGCGCCCTGCCCTCGGCAGGCTCGCAACGATATACCGATTCGCCGCCGTGGCGCGCGATCACCGAATTCAGCGTAAGCGCCAGGCCGCCAGCACTGACCGGAAGCGGTGCGTGCTCCCACGCCCTTAACGTGTCGGCGGGCAACGGCGCGCCGCTCCAGACGAGATCCAGATGCGCCAGCCGATCGGCGCGCTGCAAATCGAAGCGCAGTTCGGTCACGCCCGCGTCAGCCGCGAGCCGCCGCGATAGATAGGCGAGCGCCTGCGTCAATGCGTAACTGTCGACCCTGAGCCACAAGGTGGCGTCAATGGTGTCGCCGGCCGTGACGCGCAGTGATGCGCTCCCGATGCGCCGCAGCAGTAAAGCGATCAGGTCAGTGCCACGCATGTCTTCGAGTTCCCGACGGCTGTCCGTAGCGTTGCTGCCCTGCTGCACCGCGCGCTCGATCTGAGCGGCGAGGCGCATCGATTCGTCGCCGATGATGGCGGTGAACTGAGTCCGCTTCGCGCCGCTCATGTCCGGAAAGGTCTGGATGGTCTCGACCGCCGCGCGGATATTCGCGAGCGTTGCCCGCGTGTCTTGCGTCAGCGACTGCACCAGTGCGTCGCGCCGGTTATCCGCCTCGACGTGGCGCGTAATGTCTTCCAGCGTCAGCACGAAGCCATTGAGTGCGCGGACGCTATCGAACACGGGCGCCATGTGCGCGCGCACGATTTGCCCATCCGCGAGCGTGGCAACGAAGGCGCATACGGGTGGCGCTATGTCGTCGCGCGGGTCCTGCAACTGGTGCTGGATTTGTTCCAGCGCGTGCAGGACGAGACCGCTCTCGATCACGCCGAAAACCGAGCGCCCAAGCCCGATGGCCGAGACGCCCTGATGGCCGGTTCGCAGCAACTGCCTCGCGCGAGTGTTGAAAAGCAGGATGCGCCCGTCGATATTGCACACCAGTACGCTCAGCGCGAGTTCCGCCATGAGCGCAGCGAGCCGGTTCTTTTCTTCGGCGAGCGCACGGTTCGCGAGTTCGATTTTTTCCTGTACGTCGCTGTGCAGCGTTTGATGTGCGGCGGCAAGCGCGTTCAGCTTCTCGACCAGAACGCGCACGTCGCGCGCGCCCCGCACCGTGATGCGATGCCCAGGGTTGGCCGCGAGCAGCACGGCGTCTTCAGCCAGTCGCGCGACCGGTGTGATATAGGCGTCGAACAGCGCTTTCAGGCCGAAGCCCAGTGCGAACAGCAGCAGCGTTGAGAGGGCGATCCAGACCGCGGCCCGTTGCAGCAGCATCTCGCGCAACCATGCGCGCTGCACGTTGGGGACGTCGAGCGCGAGAGACGCAAGAATCGCGGCGCCAATAAGCACCTGCACTGCGAACAGCAGTGCCAATGCAATGCCAAACCGACGTCTGGCGATCATCGTGACGATCATTCGTCGCTTCGGTCATGTCGCGCGAGCAGCGAGCGGACCTGCTCGACCAGTTCCCTCGTCGAGAACGGCTTGGTGATGTACGCGTCGGCACCGAGCGCGAGGCCCTTGCTCACCTCGAGGTCGCGGCTCTTCGCCGACAACATCACCACCTTCGTTCGATTCCACGCGCTGTTTTCGCGAATCGTCTGACAGACCTCGAAGCCGTTGCGCAATGGCAGCATGACGTCGAGCAGCACGAGGTCGGGTTGGAACGCAGCCATCTGCTCAAGGGCTTGCGCGCCGTCCCGCGCAATCGCCACATCGTAGCCACACTCGGTCATCAGGAATTCCAGCGAGATGACGATGTTCGGTTCGTCGTCGACGATGAGGACTTTATAGGTCATGACGTTGTCTCCGTCGCGCTCGCGAGGGGTAGCGTGAACACGAACACGGCGCCCTCTCCTTCTCCCGGCTCTCCCGGCGCACTTTCCAGCCTCAGCGTACCACCGAAATGACGGACGATTTCCCGGCTGATCGGCAGTCCGAGGCCGGTGCCCTGCGGCTTGCCGCTGATCGTGTCGCCTCCCTGCCGGAACTTCTCGAAGATGAGTTCCCTATCCTGCGCACGCACGCCGGGACCGTTGTCGCGCACCTCGACGCGTAGCGCTGCGCCCACCCGGACGAGCCGCACCGCGACGCGCCCGCCGGCACGGTCGCAGAACTTCGCCGCATTCGACAGCAGATTGAGCACCACCTGCATCAGACGGTCATGATCGCCCAATACAAGCGGCACCGCGGCCGGCAGGTCCAGTTCGAGCTCGATGCGTTGTTCGGCGAACATCTGGCGGGTAGCGTTCGCCGCGTCTTCGATGACCTGCTTCAGGTCGAGCGGCTCGGCATGCCATTGCGCGCTGCCCGATTCCATCTTGGCGAGGTCGAGCACATTGTTGATGAGCCGCGTGAGCCGCTCGCTCTCCTTGATCACGATATCGAGGTATTCGCCGCGCTTCGCGGCCGGCAGATCGGGATGCTCGCGCAGGATTTCCGAGAACGCGCGGATCGACGTGAGCGGTGTGCGCAATTCGTGGGTGACCGTCGAAATGAAATCGTCCTTCATACGGTCGAGCTCGCTGAGCCGCGCGTTGGCTGCCTTGAGTTCCGCCGATGCACTCTCCAGCTCGCGCGACTTCTGCTCGAGCTGGTGGCTGTAGGCGACTACCTGAGAGGTTTCATCCAGTATCGCCATCACTTCGTTCAACCCGAGCGGCTCCTCGTCGACGACCGTCGCTATCATCGCCCGCGCCGACGCCGCGCCGATCGCCCCGGCAAGTTGCCTCTCCGCGAAGCGCACGAGGTCGGCGTCCGCAGTGGGCGAGTTCGTGCCACCACGTTCGTGGTGGAAGCGCGCATATGCGTCGTCGGCAGAAGCTGAACCGAGGAAGCGCCGCAACAGCTCAAGCACCGCTTCGGTCGAGGCGCTGCCGCGCCAGATGTCCGGGCGGAGCGTGTCGCCGGTGTGCGCATAGGCGTCGACGAACAAGGCAGCCTGGGTCTTTTCCACCACGCTCTGCCCGCGCGCGAGCGACACGCCGACAAACCCCGCGACGTTCGCCAGCATGCTCCAGAAAAGCGCATGCGAGACTTCGTCCAGTCCCTGCAGACCGAACAGTTGCCTCGGCCTGAGCCACTCGATGCCGAGCGGTCCTTGCGCGAGAAAGCCACGCGGCAACCAGCCGGATTCGGCAAACGAAGGTAGCAAGAGCGTATAGGCCCATAGCAGGAATCCCGCGCTCAAGCCGGTCAGCGCGCCGAGCCGGGTGCCGTTTTTCCAGTAGATCGCCCCGAGCATCGCAGGCGCGAACTGCGCGACCGCCGCAAACGAAATCAAGCCGATCGAGACCAGCGCGTACGCTTCGCCGGCAAGCCGGAAATAGGCATAGCCAAGCATCATCAGCAGCACGATCGCGGCGCGCCTGATCGTGAGCAGCAGTCCGGGGAAGTTCGCGCGCCGCTCGGATTGCAGTGATTGCAGGCGTAACAGTACGGGCATCACAATGTCATTGCAGACCATCGTGCTGAGCGCGATGGTTTCGACGATCACCATGCCGGTCGCAGCCGACAACCCGCCGATGAACACGAAGAGCGTGAGCGCCAGTTGATGCTCACGCATGGGCAGCGCCAGCACGAACATGTCCGGGTCCACGGCACCGCCGGGAAAATGCATCGTTCCGCCGAACGCGATCGGCAACACAAAGACGTTGATCGCGAGGAGATACAGCGGCAGCACCCAGACGGCTTTTGCGACGTGGTTTTCGTCCATGTTCTCCACTACGGCAATCTGGAACTGGCGGGGCAGCAGCATGATCGACAGCATCGACAACACGATCAGTGACGCCCAACTGCCAAACGCCGCACCGCCTGCGCCTGCCTCGCCGCCATGCAGCGTCAGCAAGGCGTTCAATGCGGGAACCGCCTGCGCCCGCGCAAACAGATCTCCAAAGCCATCGTAGATTCCGAACGTGACGAATGCCCCTACGGCTAGAAACGCGACGAGCTTCACGAGGGACTCGAAGGCGATCGCGGCGACCATGCCCTCGTGGCGTTCGGAAGCATCGAGGTGGCGTGTTCCGAACACAATGGTGAACGTCGCCAGAAGGAGCGCGATATACAGGGTTGGGTCCGACCACCAGGGCCCGGCTTCGGCACGCCCGCTGGCAATGCCGGGGGCATGCGTCAGGACGGCAACGCTGGCGGATACCGCCTTCAGTTGCAGCGCGATATAAGGCACGAGTCCGACCACCGCCACCAGCGTGACGAGCCCGCCGAGCAGCGCGCTCTTGCCGTAGCGCGAAGCCATGAAATCCGCGATCGACGTGATGTGATTGTTCTTGCTGATGCGGATCATCTTGCGCAACACGGTCCACCACAGCGCCGCCACCAGGGTGGGGCCGAGATAAATCGGCATGAAGCCGACGCCGCTTCTGGCCGCGCGACCAACGCTGCCATAGTACGTCCAGGAACTCGCGTAAACCGCGAGAGACAACGCGTAGACGTAGGGGCTGTTGATGATGCTCGTGCCCGCATCCGCGCGCCGGTCGCCGTAAAACGCGATTGCAAACAGCACACCCAGATAGACGAGCGACGCCAGTGCGATGACCCAGCCGTCCAGCATCTCAGTCCTTCGATGCCGGTTCGGATCCGACGGCCCGCGTGGATGTTTTACGCGAAGCCCCCCGTTCGACGATGACGGCAAGCAAAACGATGAAAAGCGCCCACGCGGCGAACAGATATCCGTACAGGAGCGGAAGGCCCAACCAGGTTCGCGTGTCGTTGAACAAGGCCAGCAAAGGATAGTTGAACACCAGCCAGCCCAGCACGAACAAAGCGATCAGGCGCTGGCCGGCAAGGGTGCGATGCGACATGGGCATCTCCCGCAAAAGGATTTGCGAACCATCTTTCAGCAGCGGCGATATTGCGGGCACCTGAACAATAGCGTCACGACGGCTGCGCGCCATGAACGCCCGGTTGCATCACGAGAAGCTCCGGATCGTTTCGGGTCTTCTCGTGTCGCGTCCGCGCAAGTCAATGGCCGGATGCGCCCGACGCACCGATACCGGTTTCCGAACGGACTTTCTGGGCCGGATACCCCGCGCGGTCGATGCGTGCGCGCTCGCTCCTGTCCAGAATCGAGAACAGCCAGATCCCGACAAAACCCGCGGTCATGGAAAACAGGGCGGGCGACGTGTAGGGGAAAATCGCATCCTTGTGACCGAGCACATCCACCCACACCGACTTGGAGACGAACGTCAGCCCAACCGCGGTAACCAGCCCGAGAAAGCCGCCGATGGTGGCGCCGCGTGTCGTGCAATCCTTCCACAACACCGACATGAACAGCACCGGAAACGTTGCCGATGCCGCAATCGCAAAGGCCAGCGAGACCATGAAGGCGATGTTCTGCTTCTCGAAGGCAATGCCAAGGATCACCGCCACGATGCCCAGCGCTACCGTCGTGATCCGCGAAACACGGAGTTCCTTATCGCTGGCCGCCTTGCCCTTCTTGAACACCGTCGCGTAGAGATCGTGCGATACCGCCGAAGCGCCGGATAGCGTCAGCCCGGCGACAACCGCAAGGATCGTTGCGAAGGCCACGGCGGAGATGAAGCCGAGAAACACGTTGCCGCCCACTGCATTCGCAAGATGGATGGCTGCCATGTTGTTGCCGCCCAGCAGCCCGCCGAGCGCATCCTTATATACCGGATTGGTGCTGACGAGAACGATGGCGCCGAAGCCGATGATGAATGTCAGAAGGTAGAAGTAGGCAATCCATGTGGTTGCCCAGAACACGGACTTGCGCGCCTCCTTGGCGCTCGGCACGGTGAAGAAGCGCATCAGAATATGCGGCAGGCCTGCCGTACCGAACATCAGCGCCATGCCGAAGGAGATCGCCGAGATCGGATCTTTGATAAAGGCACCCGGACCCATGATTGCGTCCTTCTTCGCATGAATCTCGACCGCTTTGGCGAACAGCGCTTCCGGATTGAAGTGAAACTGCGCCAGCACCATGAACGCCATGAAGCTCGCGCCCGCCAGCAGCAGGCCCGCTTTGATGATCTGAACCCATGTGGTCGCCGTCATGCCGCCGAACAGAACATAGACCATCATCAAACTGCCGACGATCACGACCGCGACCCAGTATTCCAGACCGAACAGCAGCTTGATCAACTGTCCAGCGCCGACCATCTGCGCGATCAGGTAGAACGCCACCACAACCAGCGTACCGGATGCCGCGAACACGCGGATTGGCGTCTGTTGAAAACGATATGCGGCAACGTCGGCGAAAGTGAAGCGACCAAGATTACGCAGGCGCTCCGCCATCAGAAAGGTAATGACCGGCCATCCGACCAGAAAGCCGATCGAATAGATCAGTCCGTCGTAGCCATTCAAATAGACCGCCGCCGAAATGCCGAGAAACGACGCAGCGGACATATAGTCACCGGCGATTGCAAGCCCGTTCTGGAAGCCCGTAATCCCGCCACCCGCCGTGTAGAACTCCGCAGCGGATTTTGTCTTGCTCGCGGCCCACTTCGTGATGAACAGCGTGAACACAACAAAAACAGCGAACATCGATATCGCTGTCCAGTTGGTCGGCTGCTTCTGCAACTGGCCGAGGTCACCCCCTGCAGCCCAGACCGTGCCGGCCACGGCACACAGCGTCAATGCGCACAAACCACGTTGGAATTTAGTCATCACAGCACCTCACTGCGAATTTGAGCGGTGAGGTCATCGAATTCCCGGTTGGCGCGCCGAACGTAGATTCCCGTAATGGCCACAGTAAAAACGATCACGAACAGCCCGATCGGGATGCCCCAGGTCATCACGCCCGAGCCAATCCTGGCGGAAAGCAGATTCTTGCCAAATGCAACCAGCAGGATGTAGCCATAGTAGACGACCATCATCATTGCCGTCAGGAGCCAACCGTACGACGAACGCGTTGCCACCAGTTGTCGGTACTTGGGATTTGACTCTATCCTTTGAACAAGATCTTCTTCCATTTTTCGTGTCTCCGGTTTTAGGCGTAAACGAGGTAATTTCCGGCAACCTCGAATGTCGTGCAGGGTTTTTACCGGCGTGGTCTAGCGAATGCAGCATCGATCATCATCCACCTCCGGGTATCCGACAGTCAGATCGCCGAGCGCACCGCATCGCGGCAGCGGATAACTGACCTCAGGCTATTTCACCCAGACGCCAGCCAATTGACGCAGGTCAACGCCTGCGTGTTCACCTGGCTTCATTCCGAAAATGAGTCTGTGGCGCGCACAGTTCGCCTGTCGGCAGCGCTCCAGACATTCATTGTCCAGACATCACGCAACCAGGGCTTCGATGTGGGCTTCTTTGACAGTGTCCGGCCGCGTGAGTATCGGCTGACAAGAATGAGGCGTAGATAGGGAATAACCGGCAGCAAGCCGCTGCCGGTTTCAACTGCGTTCCACTGTGTTCCTTTAGCGGTCCATCTGCTGGATGCCCGCCAGTCGCCATGCCTGGTCGCCCTGTGTGCTCCTGACGATGTTCCAGATCTCCTGGAACGGCTGGGCGGTCTGTGCGTCGTCTTCCCGCATCTGACCGTAAAAGCGGACGCTGACGAGCGTTTCATTAACGGTGTCTTCCGTGCCCAGCACTTCGGCTTCGAGTTGCGTCACGTCCGTACGGCTCGGCTCGTGGCCCCGTGCCTCCAGGTCCTGTTTGAGCCGCATGAACATCTCGGGCGTGGTCAGTTCGAACAGATCGCCTTGCTCATTGCGGTCCCACGCGCCCTGAAGACGCATGAACATAGCCTTCGCCGTCACCAGCAATGCAGCTTGGTCCGCGAGCGCGGGCTCCCGTGCGTTCACGCTACCCGCCGCGCCAGTCGATCCCATCGCGGCTCGTTGCCAGTCGCGCAAGTTCGTGTCAGGCCGCGATTGTCCAACCTGATTCAGAAACGGTGAGTTGTTCGATTGCTGCCGGTTCCCTGAATAAGCCAGATTCGGTCGACGCCGATTGGCGATAAAGCGGAACAGCATCACGCCGGCAAGCACCACCAGGCCGATCAACAAAGCATTCGAGAGCATTTGCGCCAGCCCCTCAGCCAGACCAAACGATGAGAGCAACGCCGCGATGCCCAAGCCGGCGGCGAGACCAGCGAGCGGGCCCATCCAGCGGCCGGCACCGGTGGCCGCTGGTGTCTGCCCTGCCTGCTGCGCGGGTTGCGCCTGCTGGCTGCGTTGCCCCTGGCCGGACGGCGACGCCGCCTGCGACTGTCGCCCAATGCTTTGGCTGCCGCCGACGCGCTTCGCCTCGGCGTCGTTCGAGGCCACGGCTCCAAGGGCAAGAAGTCCGGCCAGACCGAGCGCCGCTGTTCCGCGCGTCACCGCGCTGGCGGCACTTCGAAGACGATTGATGATCTGCGTGTACATATGAAGCCTCTTTCGGTAAGTCAGGGAACTGCCCGCATGGCGCGCCACTCGGGCAGCGCAAAAACATTACGAACAGTAATATTATTGACTGGTCAAACTTGCAGCCCGTCGCGCCTGCAATCCACTTTGGGCAGCCTGAAGGCTGTTGCCGTGGATATAGTGCTCGAGCTGCTGGATGGTCTGTTCCTGCTCGACAATCAGGTTCTGGATGAGGTCACCGATCGACACCATGCCGATCACCTGCGCTGCGGCAATGACAGGCAGATAGCGGATCCGGTCCGCCGTCATGAGCGCCATGCATTCTTCGGTTGTCTGGTCCGGACTGACGTAGCGCACAGTCGTCGACATGATGTCGCGCACAGGTGTATGCCGCGACGAGCGGTCCATCAGAACGATTTTTCTTGCGTAGTCACGCTCTGTCACGATGCCGGCGATACGACCGTGGTGTGCGACGATCAGCGCGCCCACCTTCCGGTGAGCCATCACCGCTATTGCGTCGTAAACCGAAGCGGATGCCTGAGTCGACCACACTGTCTGTGACGCTTTTGAGCGAAGGAGCTGCGCAACCGATGCCATATGTCACCTCTGTGAGTTGTCGTTAGCCGCCCGCTGGCGCCTAAGTACGAGGCCTCAATGTAACTGAACATGATTGAGCGAAAAATGCGTATTTTTAATGCGAATACTTCGAATAAACCGTAATGTCATGAATTTGGCGGAGGACGCGTGAACTTCAAGCATCTGCATTACTTCTGGGTCGCGGCGCACGCGGGCGGCATCGTCCGCGCCGGGGAGCAGTTGCACATCTCGCCGCAAACGCTCAGCGGGCAGATCAAGCTGCTCGAAGAAGCGCTGGATAAGAAGCTGTTCAGGAAAAACGGGCGAACGATCGAACTGACCGACGCGGGCCGTCTTGCGCTCGACTACGCGGACGAAATATTCTCGTTGGGCTCGGAACTCGAGAGCGCCGTGCGGCGCGAGAGCGAATCCGGTGCGCAAACACGGTTTCGCGTCGGCATCGCGGATTCGGTACCCAAGGCGATCGCCTACCGGCTGCTGGAACCGGCGCTGAGCGCCTCCACGTCGCTGCGTATGATCTGTCACGAAGGCAAACTGCACGCGCTGCTTGCCCAACTGGCCGTACACCGTCTCGATCTGATCATCGCGGACGCCCCCATTCCCGCCGACGTGAACATCAAGGCGTTCAATCACCCGCTCGGCCGCTCGACGCTCAGCTGTTTTGGCGCAGAGGCGCTGATTCAAAGCGGCAACAAGCGCTTTCCGCTGTCGCTCGGTCAGTTGCCGGTGTTGCTGCCGGGCACGGAATCCGCAGTGCGCCGCAAGCTGGATCACTGGCTCGCTTCGCATGCCATTTCGCCGCGCATCGTCGGCGAGTTCGACGACGGAGCGATGACCATGGCGTTCGGTCGTGAAGGCCGCGGCGTGCTTTTCGCACCCACCGTGCTGGAGCGTCAGCTACAGGCGGAGCACAATCTGAAGATGGTCGGGCAGATCAAATCGATCGTCGAAGAATTCTTTGCCATTTCGATCGAGCGCCGAATCAGCCATCCGGCTGTCGCGATGATCATGGACGCAGCGCGCAGCGACTTGTTTATGTAGCGAAACCTGCACGAATAAAGCGCAGGCATCCTGATCAAATAGCGTTCTCGCATATAGCCGCGACGGTCCAACGCCGTCATGCGGTGAAGCGCTGCCGGAGTGCGGCACGTATGGGCGCACCTATCACCCCATAGCCTGTAGTGTCTTCATGCATATCGTAAAAACACGATATATAATTCGTCACGTAACGATGCAGGCGTTTGCGCACTAACCGGCGCCGCGCCTGCCTGTTGTTGAAGACCATGAAACCCACCCCAATGACGCTCGACATCGACGCGATTCACAAAGCGCTTGCCAACCCGGTTCGCCGGGAGATTCTCGGCTGGCTGCGCGAGCCGTACGCGCATTTCGCCGACCAGGAACTGCCGCTCGATCACGGCGTATGCGCCGGCAAGATCGACGCGGCCTGCGGCCTGTCGCAGTCCACCGTGTCGGCGCACCTCGCGGCTTTGCAACGCGCGGGGCTCGTCACGTCGAAGCGAGTCGGTCAATGGGTGTTTTTCAAACGCAACGAGCCGGTCATCCAGGCGTTCCTCGAGCACATGAACACGAGGCTCTAGGCGCCGGATCCGCATCGCCGCACTCCTTTCCGCACTTCTTTCATCACGCAGTATTTTTGTCACGCTCGGGCCACATGCCCGCCGTCAAAGGTGAACTCATATGCCGACTCTTTTCGATCCGCTGCAAATTGGCGATATCACGCTGTCGAACCGCATCATCATGGCGCCGCTCACGCGCCAACGCGCCGAAGAAATCCGCGTGCCGAACGCGCTGATGGCGAAGTACTACGCCGAGCGCGCAACGGCCGGCCTGATCATCAGCGAAGCGACTTCCGTCACACCGCAAGGCGTGGGCTATGCCGACACGCCGGGCATCTGGTCGCAGGAGCAGGTTGAAGGCTGGAAGCTCGTCACGAGCGCCGTGCATGCCGCCGGCGGCAAGATCTTTCTGCAACTCTGGCACGTGGGCCGCATTTCCGACCCGCTGTTCCTGAACGGCGAACTGCCGGTCGCGCCGAGCGCGATCGCCGCCCAGGGCAACGTGAGCCTGGTGCGTCCGGAGCGTGCCTATGTGACGCCGCGCGCACTGGAACTCGACGAAATCGCCGGCGTGGTCGAAGCATTCCGCAAAGGCGCGGAGAACGCCAAGGCAGCCGGCTTCGACGGCGTCGAAGTGCACGGCGCGAACGGCTATCTGCTCGACCAGTTCCTGCAGGACAGCACCAACAAGCGTACCGACGCTTACGGCGGCCCGGTCGAAAACCGCGCCCGCCTGCTGCTCGAAGTCACCGACGCCTGCATCGGCGTGTGGGGTGCGAGCCGTGTCGGCGTGCACCTCGCGCCTCGCCGCGACGCGCACACCATGGGCGATTCGGATCCGGCCGGCACCTTCGGTTATGTGGCCCGCGAACTCGGCAAGCGCAAGATCGCGTTCATCGCCGCTCGTGAAGCGCTCGGCGACGACCGTCTCGGCCCGCAACTGAAGAAAGCATTCGGCGGCCCCTATATCGCGAACGAAAAGTTCACCAAGGAAACCGCGCAACAGGTGCTCGACGCCGGCGAGGCAGACGCGGTGGCGTGGGGTCAGCTGTTCATTGCGAATCCGGATCTGGTGCGCCGCTTCGCCACGAATGCGCCGCTGAACAAGCCGAATCCGGCGACGTACTACGCCCGTGGCGAAACCGGCTATGTGGATTACCCGACGCTGGAAACCGTAGAGTAAGCGTCAGAAAAACAAGCTGAAAAAGGCGAAGCTATAGGCTGAGTCGGCGGAGGTCGGACGGCTGGTTCAAAGCGTCCAATGTAAGGCAGGATGTTGAAGAAAAAGGCGCGGCAGGTGCGACAGGAATGATCTGTTCCGGTCACATCCGCCGCGCTTTTTTATGCGCGAACATAGCGCGGCCAGACGACTCGTCAGGCAAGATCATGCCGCATGAAAACGCGCTTCGATTCATCGAGTCCTCGCGCAATGTGCGCATCGCGCCGTTCGATCAGCGCTGCGTCGAGTTCGGCTTCTTCGATATCGCGAAACCCGAGCCGGCGATAGTACGGCGCATTCCACGGCACTTCGCGAAACGTCGACAGGATGAGTTGCGGGAGTCGTTGTGCACGCGCGAGTTGCGCGACCTGCTCGATCAGCGCCGCGCCGATACGCTGCCCGGCGTGCGAGGTGAGCACGTCGAGTTCCTGCACGTAGATGCGCGTGGGTTGCGGCTCAAACATCACGAAACCCACGCACGTTGCGTCGGCACCGACGGCGACGATGATCTCCCGTGCCGCTATCTTGCGGGCGACGAGTTCGAGATCCATAGGCGGCGCATCCGCGATCCCCGCCATATCGACGCTGAAAAAGCGCTGCCCCGCTTCGAATTCAATGGTGCGGATCGCGTTCGCGTCGTGCTGCCCGGCGAACCGGAAAGTGATGGCAGGAGCGTGTTGCATGAGACGTTTCGCAGGTTGGTGAGGGTGGTCGTTCTGGACAACTTGCCCCGATATTGACATCGCCGCCGGGCAGTGGGCAAGTGAGCGCCGCTTCATGACACCGAACACCCGATCACCCGCCGCGCATCGGCTAACAGCCAAGCAGATCGACTAGCTCAACTTGACGCCAGACAGATACGAAGGTAACCTTCACAGGTAGCCTTCATATCTATCGCGGCATGACCCAGCAAGATCCATTAATCGATCCTGAAGCCGTGCACAGCATGGCGGAAGACTTACGCGTGCTGGCCGGAAAACTGCGCCGCCGCTTGCGCGAAGAATCGCACGTGGGCGATTTCACCCCTTCGCAGGTGCAGGTTCTCGGCTTGCTGGAGCGCGAAGGTCCGGCAACGGTCACCGCGCTGGCGCGTGCTCATGGCATGCGTCCGCAGTCCATGGGGGAGACGCTGTCGGTACTTAAAGCGGCCGGACTGGTCAGCGGCGCGCCTGATCCGAACGACGGCCGGCAAACGGTTCTCTCCCTCACACCCGCGTTCCGCAAGAAGATCAAGGCCAGCCGCGCGGCGCGCGAAGACTGGCTGTTTCGCACCATCCAGACACGCTTCTCGGCGGCCGAGCAACAACAACTCGCTGTCGGCGTCGAGTTGCTCAAACGCCTCATCGACTCGTAACTCCAGGAGCCCTTCATGCCAATCACCACGCTGGATGCAAAGACCGCACTGATCGTCATCGATTTGCAGCGCGGCATCGTCGCACTGCCCACCGCGCACCCCACCGGCGCAGTCGTCGAACGCGCGGCCGCCCTTGCGCAGGCATTTCGCCGCCACGGCCTGCCCGTGGTGCTCGTCAACGTGGCCGGCGGCGCGCCGGGCCGCGCGGATCAGGCGCGCAATACAGGCGACTTCCCCGCGGATTTCGCCGAACTGGTGCCCGAACTGAACGCGCAGCCGTCGGATCATCGGGTCACCAAGCGCACCTGGGGCGCGTTCACGAACACCGATCTCGAAGCGTACCTCCGCGAGCAAGGCGTCACGCAGGTCGTACTCGTGGGCGTGGCGACCAGCATCGGCGTCGAATCCACCGCGCGCTACGCACACGAAATTGGCCTGAACGTCACGCTCGTCGTCGACGCCATGACCGACCTCCATGCGGACGCTCATACCAACAGCATCACGCGCATCTTCCCGCGCGTCGGCGAAACCGGCACGACGCAAGACGTGCTCGATCTGCTCGAACAATCGCACGCATGAACTTGAGTTCGAACCCGCGCCGTAGCGTGAACGCCGCCCACATCCTTCATCAGGGAACAGCCCGGTGAATGGCACTTTCCGTTCGCTGAGCAATTTCAACTACCGGGTCTGGGCAAGCGGTGCGATCGTCTCCAACGTCGGCACGTGGATGCAACGCACGGCGCAGGATTGGCTCGTCCTCACGGAACTCACGCAGCACAACGCGACCTCCGTGGGTATCGTCATGTCGCTGCAATTCGGCCCGCAAATGCTGCTGTTGCCGCTGACCGGTTATGCCGCCGATCACTTCGACCGTCGCAAGCTGCTGTTCGCGACCCAGGCGGCCATGGGGTCTCTCGCGCTGGGCCTCGGCATCCTGACCGTCACCGGGCTCGTACAACTGTGGCAGGTCTATGTCTTCGCGGGGCTGCTCGGCTGCGTCACCGCGTTCGATTCGCCGGCACGGCAGACCTTCGTGTCGGATCTGGTCGGCGAACACGATCTGTCGAACGCGGTCGCGCTGAACTCCACCTCGTTCAACGCGGCGCGCATGATCGGTCCTGCCATCGCGGGGCTGCTGATTGCTTCCGTGGGCACCGGCTGGGTGTTTCTCATCAACGCGCTGTCTTTCGTCGCGGTACTCGGTTCGCTGCGCATGCTGCGGGTGAGCGAACTGCATCTGAAGCCGCGCGCGGTGCGCTCACGCGGCAGTTTCGTGGAAGGCTTCAAGTACGTGTGGAAGCGTCCCGACCTGAAGGCCGCTTTGCTGATGCTGTTCCTGATCGGCACGTTCGGCCTGAATTTCCCGATCTTCATCTCGACGATGTCGGTCACCGCATTTCATGCGGGTGCCGGCGAATACGGCGTATTGAGTTCGACCATGGCGATCGGCTCCGTGACCGGCGCGCTGCTTGCCGCGCGCCGGGCGAAACCGCGCATGGCGCTGCTGCTCGGCGCGGCGGGCGTGTTTGGCGTGGGCTGTACCGTGGCCTCGCTCATGCCGAACTATGTGTTGTTCGGCCTTGTGCTGATCGTGATCGGCGTATCGACGCAAACCTTCACGACCTCTACCAACAGTCTCGTGCAACTCTCCACCGAGCCCGCCATGCGCGGCCGGGTCATCGCGATTCTGCTGGCCATCGCGTTGGGTGGCACGCCGCTCGGCGCGCCGGTGGTCGGTTGGGTCGCCGACCGTTTCGGCCCGCGCTGGGCGCTCGGCGTGGGCGCGGCATCGGGATTCGCGGCGGCGGTGGTCGGCTTGCTCTATCTGGTGAAGTACCGCCAGTTGCGTGTGTATGTCCAGGGCGGGCGGTTGCGCTATAGCGTCGACGATCCACGCCAGGCGCCCGCGTATGTGAGCCCCGCGGTCGCCGTGCAGAACGCCGTGTTGAGCGAAGTGGAAGAAGATTCGTCTTCGGGCGTTTAACAAGCCGTTGTGAAGGCCTGATGCAAAAAAGCCGCGCCTGACCAGGCGCGGCTTTCTCATTCCGACAGACTCGCCAGAAGACCTACTTCGCCACCGGCATCGTGAATTCAGCCCCCTTGGCAATGCTGTCCGGCCAGCGTTGCATGATGCTCTTGTAGCGCGTATAGAAGCGCACACCCTCTTCACCATAGGCGTGATGGTCGCCGAACAGCGAACGCTTCCAGCCGCCGAACGAATGCCATGCCATCGGCACCGGAATCGGCACGTTGATGCCCACCATGCCTACCTGAATCTGCCGGCCGAACGCACGCGCCACACCGCCATCCGACGTGAAGAGCGACACGCCGTTGCCGAACTCGTGCGCGTTGATCAACTCAACGGCGCTCGCGAAATCGGGTACACGCACCACCGCCAGCACCGGGCCGAAGATCTCTTCCTTGTAGATCTTCATTTCCGTGCCGACGTGGTCGAACAGCGTGCCGCCGATAAAGAAGCCGTCTTCGCTCGCCACCGCGTGCGCGCGGCCGTCGACGATCAGCTTCGCGCCTTCCGCTTCGCCCGAGGCGATATAACCGGCCACCTTGGCCTTATGTTCGGCGGTAACCAGCGGACCCATTTCGGCGTCGAGACTTTCGCCGTTCTTGATGACGAGCGATTTGACGCGCGGCACCAGCTTTTCAATCAACTTGTCGGCCACGTTGCCGACCGCCACCGCGACCGAGATCGCCATGCAGCGCTCGCCTGCCGACCCGTAGGCCGCGCCGATCAGCGCGTCGACCGCCTGGTCGAGATCGGCGTCGGGCATGACCACCAGATGATTCTTCGCGCCGCCGAGCGCCTGCACGCGCTTGCCGCGCTTCGACGCTTCCGTGTGAATGTATTCGGCGATCGGCGTCGAGCCCACGAACGACAGCGCCGCCACGTCCGGGTGATCGATCAGCGCATCCACCGCCACCTTGTCGCCGTTGACGACGTTGAACACGCCATCGGGCAAACCGGCTTCCTTCAGCAATTCGGCAATCCGCAGCGACGCCGACGGATCACGCTCCGAGGGTTTCAGCACGAACGTGTTGCCGCAGGCGAGCGCGACCGGGAACATCCACATCGGCACCATGACCGGGAAATTGAACGGCGTGATGCCGGCGACCACACCGAGGGCCTGACGCAGATTCCAGTTGTCGATGCCGCCGCCGATCTGGTCGGTGAAATCGGTCTTGAGCAGGTTCGGAATGCCGCACGCGAACTCGACCACTTCGATGCCGCGCACCACTTCACCCTGCGCGTCCGTGAACACCTTGCCGTGTTCGCGTGTAATCAGCATGGCCAGTTCGTCGTGATGCTGGTTGAGCAGTTCCTTGAACTTGAACAGAATGCGCGCGCGCTTGAGCGGCGCGGTCTCGCTCCAGGCGGGAAAAGCAGCCTTGGCGGCCTGGACCGCCGCATCCACTTCCTCGACCGACGCGAGGGCGACCGAGCCGGTCACCTTGCCGGTGGCGGGATTGAACACGTCCTTGAAACGGCCGCTGGCCGGCGCGGCCGGCGCACCGCCGATGTAATGGCCCAACTGCTGCACCGACAGCTTTGCTTGTTCATTCACTGCATTCATGTCTTACCTCGTGTTCGGGATCAACCGCGGCATGCCAGCGCCGGGGCATAGGCAAAAAATCGGGCTACGTCGCGCCACCCTGAGCGGGCATCCGCTCGCCGGCAGGCTCCATTGAGACTTGCCAACTGTATCGACGGTGCCGGTCATACTCCCGATACAGCCAAATAAAACCGCGCCTCACTGTATTGTTTTCTGCGTGACAACTGTATTGGAACGTGGATCTCGCCCACCCTCGCGCGGCGTCCCGACAAAAATCCCGTCAAAACCCGCCAACGCCGCGCGTCACCAGCGCGTAGGGCCCACTCGTCAGCTGCTCCCTGAGGAACTCGATGCACACCTGGACCTTCGCCGACGACGACAACCGCTCCGCCGTCACCGCCCATACGTCGGCGGATTGCATGTAGTCAGGCAGCACACGCACCAGTTCGCCTGCACGCAGGCTCTCGGCGACATCCCAGATCGATACCATCACCACGCCGAAGCCATCCCTCGCCCACTGCACCACGATATCGCTGAGGTTGGACGCAACGCTGCCCGTCACCTTCACGCTCTTTTCGCCGTCCGGCCCACTCAGGCGCCACACGCCGAAGCGGTCGTCGCGCCCGCGAAACAGGAGGCAATCGTGCTGCGCCAGCTCGGCCAGTTCGAGCGGTGTGCCGCGCCGTTCCAGATATTCGGGCGACGCGCAGAGTATTCGCGCACTCTCCACGATCTTGTGCGCGATCAGGTGAGGCTCCTGCACTGCGCCCACCCGAATGTCGATATCGAAGTTCTCGCCGACGAGGTCCGCGCGCCGGTCCAGCAATTCCAGCCAGATCTCGAGGTTCGGATGCCGCTTGCGCAACATGGCCAGAATCGGCGAAACGTGTTTGCGGCCGAGCCTCAAGCTCGTGCTGATGCGCAGCAAACCACGCAACTCGGTGCGCCGGTCGGCGAACGCGTCGGCCATGCCCTGCACGTCCTCGAGTATTTTCTGCGCCCACTGCAAAGCGGCCTCGCCGTCGCTCGTCATGCTGACGCGGCGCGTGGTGCGCTGAAAGAGCTTCACACCGAGGCTTGCTTCCAGCATGGCAAGGCGCTTGCTCACATGGGAGGGCGACAGCCCCATGTCAGTCGATGCCGCCACGAAGCTGCCCCGGCGGGCAATGTTGCAGAACAACTGGAGGTCGCGCAGGAAAGACTCATTGCTGGCTGTGAGCGCATTCTGCTTTTCCATTGGGCCGCATTGTGTCGGTACAGAAGCACATTACCCTAGCCTTAACGGGTCGATCGGGCAAGCCAGGCGGGTCTGACAAATACTCCGGACAACCAGGCACTGGTTAACCCTATGACCGCGGATTCACCCGCTGCATCGCAGCATTCGGGCACCGCACGCGGACCGTGCCCCGGTAAATCCTGGCTTGCATAGTTTCACTTTCAGGACGCAAATGAATCAGCCGTAGAAGCTGATCAAAACATTTCTGTTCAGGAGACGACATGGAAACGAATACATCGGCGGGAGGCCACGAGCACCGCTCGCAGGCTCGCAAGGCAACCGCCAGCGGCTGGATTGGCTCGGCGCTCGAGTACTACGATTTCTTCATCTACGCGCAGGCAGCGGCGCTGATCTTTCCGCAGTTGTTCTTTCCTTCGGGCAATCCGAAGATCGCGATCGTGGCTTCGCTCGCCACGTATGGGGTCGGTTACGTCGCGCGGCCGATCGGTGCGCTCGTGCTCGGGCATTGGGGGGACACCCACGGCCGCAAGAACGTCCTGCTCGTCTGCATGTTCCTGATGGGCATCTCGACGATGGCGGTCGGCTTCCTGCCCACCTATCATCAGGTGGGGCTGCTCGCCCCCGCCCTGCTGGTGGTGTTTCGTCTGATTCAGGGCTTCGCGGTGGCCGGTGAAATCTCGGGCGCGAGTTCGATGATTCTCGAACACGCACCATTCGGGCGGCGCGGCTATTACGCGAGCTTTACGCTGCAAGGCGTGCAGGCGGGCCAGATTCTCGCCGCCGCGGTATTCCTGCCGCTCGCGTATTACATGGAAGAGAGCTCGTTCAACTCGTGGGGCTGGCGCATTCCTTTCCTGTTGAGCGCGGTGGTGCTGATTGCCGGCTACATCATTCGCCGCGAGGTCCACGAAACGCCCGCCTTCGCCAAGGAAGACGAGAGCGGCAACGTGCCCAAATCGCCGATTGTCGAAGCCTTCCGCTACAACTGGGGCGATATGCTGCGCGTGGTCGGCTGCTCGCTGATGAACGTGATCCCGGTCGTCGCCACGATCTTCGGCGCGGCCTACGCGGTGCAAGCTTCGTACGGCATCGGTTTTTCCAAGAGCGTCTATCTGTGGATTCCGGTGATCGGCAACATCGTCGCCGTGCTGGTGATTCCCTATGTGGGCAATCTGTCAGACCGGATCGGCCGGCGCCTGCCGATCATCGTCGGCGCGCTCGGCGCGGGTCTGCTCTCGTTCGGCTACCTCTACGCGATCAGCATCCGCAACGTGCCGCTCGCCATGGTGATGTCGATCCTCATGTGGGGCATCATCTATCAAGGGTATAACGCCACTTTTCCGAGCTTCTATCCGGAACTGTTCCCGACCCGCTCACGTGTCTCCGCCATGGCCATCGGCCAGAACATCGGCACGACGATCACCGCCCTGCTGCCCGCGCTGTTTGCCTATGTCGCGCCGCCCGGATCGCATAACGTGCCGCTCATCATCGGGGCAATCACCTTCGGCATCACCATCATTGCAGCGGTGACCGCATGGAGCGCACGCGAGAACTACCGCGTCAAGCTGAGCGATCTGGGCGAGCCCAATGCGGTGCCGATCGACAAGCTCAGCTATGAGCGCATGCGCGCCGAGACCATGGCTGAAGCGAAGAAAGCACTCGCGTAATCGCGCGCTCCCGACCTTCGGAGGAATTCGCCCATGAACCGGATCCGGATCGCCGTAGCGGGCGCGGGTTACATCGGCCGCGCGCACATGGCTGTCGCCCAGCAGAGCGACACATGCACGCTGTCGGCGATCGTCGATCCGTCGTCGGCGGCGCAAGCGCTCGCCTTCCAGGCCGGCGTTCCGCTTTACCGGACGCTCGAGGAACTGCTCGAACGGGATCGTCCAGACGGCGTGATTCTGGCCACACCGAACCAGTTGCACGTAGAGCACGCGTTGACCTGCCTCGCGGCCGGCGTGCCGACGCTCCTCGAAAAGCCGATAGCGCCCACGGTCGACGCCGCCGAGGCGCTGGTCCGTGAGGTCGAGCGCTGCGGCGTGCCGTTGCTGATCGGGCATCATCGCGCGCACAGTCCGATCATGGCCCGCGCAAGGCAACTGATCGACGAAGGCCGGCTCGGCAAACTGGTGGCGGTGATGGGCAGCGCGGTCTTTTTCAAACCGGGCCAGTACTTCTCCGACGCACCATGGCGGCGCCAGCCGGGCGGTGGGCCGATTCTGCTCAACATGATCCACGAGGTGCACAACCTGCGCATGCTATGCGGCGACATCGTCGCTGTGCAGGCGTTTTCCTCGCACGCGACACGCGGCTTTCCAGTCGAAGACACGGTGGCGATCAACCTGCGCTTCGCGAGCGGCGCGCTCGGCAGCTTCATGCTGTCGGACACGGCGGCAAGCGCTCGCAGTTGGGAACAGACCTCGCAGGAAAACAAGGCTTACCCTTCGTATCCGGATGAAGACTGCTATGTGATCGCGGGCACTTTCGGCTCGCTCGCCGTGCCCACCATGCGGCTGAAGACCTATCGGGAAGCCGCGGATCGTTCGTGGTGGAAACCCTTCGAAACCGGCGTCGCCGACATGACCCGCGACGATCCGCTCAAGCTTCAGCTCGACCATTTCGTGCATGTCATTCGAAGAGAAGCAGAGCCGCTCGTCAGCGCCAGCGACGGCCTGCAGAACCTGCGCATTACCGAGGCGATCGCCGCAGCGGCGGACACGGGCCTCGCGATCGATACGACGCCCGCAGTCGCCGCGGCCCATTGACGTCGCGCCGCCCACACCACTAATTCCGTCACGCGAGGGAAGCCCCATGAAAACATTCGTGATGCTCCACGGCATCAATCACAACATGTTCGGCAAGCGTGACCCCGCGCAATACGGCACGGTGACACTGGCCGAAATCGATAGCAGCTTGCAGGCATTGGGTAAGGAACTGGGCGTCCAGGTCGAGAGCTTTCAGACCAACAGCGAGGCGGCCATGTGCGAGCGCATCCATCAGGCCTTCACGGACAACGCCGACGGCGTCATGATCAACGCCGGCGCATGGACGCATTACAGCTACGGCATTCGTGATGCGCTGGCGATCTTGACGGTGCCGGTGGTGGAAGTCCACATGTCGAACATCCACGCGCGCGAAGCGTTCAGGCATCAATCCGTCTTTGCGGAAATCGTCAAAGGGCAGATTTGCGGCTTTGGGGTCGACAGTTACCTGCTGGGTTTGCGCGCGGCCGTTTCGGCGGCGGCCTAGGCGGCAGGCGGCGAGTTCGCCTCGCCGCGTTCAGTGCCCGTCACCGCGCGCGGCGAATGCTCAGCGCCATGCGTCGGTCAATTCGTTGGCGAGCACCATCTTCTCGCGGATCACTTCCACGAAGGCGGCGTTTGCCCCGGCATGCGCCTTGAGAAATTTGAGCGCGGCGGAATGCACCGTGCGCATGGACCGTCCGTCGATTCCGTTCATGCGTGCGGCGCTGCGACGCGTCTCTTCAACCAGGTCGCGTGCGTTGCCGAAGTCGGGCGACAAAGCGCTTTGCGTTTCGAACCCCGCGCTCAATTCCATCGCGTAGTCGCGCGAGGCCCCAAGCCGGTCGATGTCGACCAGCAGATCGACGCCGTCTGCCATGCGCAACGCACAAAGAATCCACAACGCGACGAATGCCCGATACGCGTTATTGCCTTCAGCCGTGCGCGCATAGTGCTCGCACGCCGCTGCATAAGCGTCTTCCGACGTGGGCGCGGCAGGCGGCAAACTCACGCCGCAGATTTCGATAGCCTGCTTTACCAGCGGATCCGTCTGATTCAGCCCCAGCACACGAAACGGCGCAGCCACGAAAAACGGATTGCTCCATTGCCGGCTGAGCAACCATCCCGATGCGAACTGCGACGCCGGATTGCGCAACACGCCCACGTGCATGGCCCGCGGAAAAGCCTGCTTCAGCCAGGGCAGACGGCCTGACGAACGGCAAAACTTGAAAACCGGCACACGGCCCTGTTCGGTAGTGCGCTCGCACAGATTGCGCAAATAGGCTTGCATCGGGGCAAACGCCGCGTCCGGCTCGCTTGCAAAGCGATCGAGACTGAAGCCTCTCCGGTATCCGGCCACACCGCGAGTACTCTCCTGCAAAAATGGCCGGTATTCTTCAAAGTACGGCGCGGCGAGCGGCGGGTGCCCGGAGGTCAGCGTGGGACGCGACGCGGAAACGTCGGCGAGGCTCAGGTCCGCGAGCACATTGCTGAGTGGTTCATAGAAGGCAGTCACGGTCTCGAGTTCGCGCAGACGCGACCAGACCCACGTTCCCGCACTACGCCAGCCCGTGTGCAGAAACACCGCCTGTTTCAAGGCGCTGTTCTGCGCAGCATCGTTTGACAGGCCGTTCGACGGCCCATTGGACAACGGCATTTGGACTTCTCTTCAAATAAAAGTAACCGGAAATCGGCGCAAACGCGCACTTTAGCCGCTCGTGCCGCCTACCGGGTGACAGAAGCGTCACTTTACCTTGCAAACCAGGCTGCCTTCTTCGGCGCATGCGCAAGTCCAACTGGAAGCGCGCATTCAAACACTTTAAGCTGCCAGATTTGCGAACTCAAACGTTGCTGCCATGAACGACTCGGCCGATATCCGCTTCCTGTTGACACTGCGCGAAAACGGCAGTCTGATCGCCGCGGCGCGAAAGCTGGGGTTGTCGCCCTCCGCGGTCACCCAGCGCCTTCAGCAACTCGAAAAGAAACTGGGCGCGCAACTGGTGAACCGCTCCGCGCGCCGCCTGCAATTCACGGAAGAAGGCACGTTGCTATGCGAACGCGGCGCCGAGCTCGTCCAGCAATTCGACGCGCTGTTCGAGGATTTGCAGATGCGCCGCGGTGGGCTCGCCGGCACGCTGAGAATCAACGCGCCGCTGGGGTTCGGACGGCGGCACCTCGCACCCGCGATTGCCGAGTTTCAACAGCAACATCCGGATGTCGACATCGCGCTCACGCTCTCCGACCGCCCGTTGACCGAGACAACCGACCGTTTCGATATCGTCGTGCATATCGGCGAGTTGCCGGTGTCGAACCTGGTCGGCTACACGATTGCGCCGAATGCGCGTTTCGTCTGCGCCGCGCCGGCATTGATCAAGCGAATGGGCACGCCGGACTCTCCGGACGATTTGAGCAAACTGCCCTGCATCGTGCTGCGCGAGAATAACGAAGACGTCTCGCTGTGGCAGTTCAGCAAAGGCCGCACGCGTCGCAGCGTGCGCGTATCCGCCCACCTGAGTTGCAACGACGGCGACGTGATCCGCCAATGGGCATGCGAAGGCCGCGGCGTGATCCTGCGTTCTGAATGGGACGTGGCCGACGACCTTGCCAAGGGCAGGCTCATCCGTTTGCTGCCGGAATGGAAAGCGCCCGCTGCCGACGTCATCGCGCTCACGCATCAGCGGACGGGGCTGCCGGCGCGCACCCGCCATTTCATGCAGTATTTGCAGAGCAGGTTCAGGCCGCAGCCGCCCTGGCGGCGATGAGTGTCGCGCTCCGATCGAGCGAAGTCACGCATGAAGCATTCAGTCTGACTGAATCTATGAGTTAGCCCATTTGAACGTCACCACGCGGATCAAACTTTATAATCAGCTCACCGTTTCTTGCCGGTTAGATCATGACTCTCGCTTCCGCGCCCGCCGCCTATCCCAAAGCGGTCCTGTTCGACCTCCTGACCGCCCTGCTCGACTCCTGGACCTCATGGAATCGCGCCGCCGGCTCCGAACAGGCGGGCCGCGCATGGCGCGCCGCGTATCTGCGCCTGACCTACGGCTGTGGCCGCTACATTGCGTATGAACAACTGGTGCGCGAAGCCGCCGCGCAAGTCGGCCTGCCCGAATCCGCCGCGCTCGCGCTCGAGGCGGACTGGCTGACGCTTACGCCGTGGAGCGGCGCCCTCGACGCGTTGCAAACGCTTGAGCCGCACTGCAAGCTGGCCATCGTCACCAACTGTTCCGCGCGCCTCGGCACGCAAGCCGCCAACCTGTTGCCGGTTCGCTGGGACGCCATCGTCACCGCCGAAGAAGCCGGCATGTATAAACCCGACCCGCTGCCCTACCGCCTCGCGCTCAAAAAACTGGGCGTAGCGGCGCACGAAGCCGCATTCGTAGCCGGCTCAAGCTACGACATGTTCGGCACGGCCGCCGTCGGCTTGCGCACCTACTGGCACAACCGCGTCGGCCTGCCGCTCGTCAGCGGTGCGCAGCCGCCCGAGATCGAAGCGCCGACGCTCGACTCGCTCGTCCCGTGGCTCGCGCGCTTCGGCGCGAACCAGCATGACCTTGCATGACTCCATTTTCCCGGTGAAAGCATGAAACTCGACCAGATCGAAACCCCAGCCGCGTTGATCGACATTGCGCGGATGCAAAAGAACATCGCGCGGATGCAGGGGCATATGAACACGCTCGGCGTTGCGTTTCGTCCGCACGTGAAGACCACCAAATGCATCGACGTGGTCCGTGCACAGATCGCAGCGGGCGCGCGCGGCATCACCGTTTCAACCTTGAAGGAGGCGGAGGCCTTCTTTGCCGCGGGTGTCAGCGACATTCTTTACGCCGTCAGCATGGCGCCTTCCAAGTTGCCGCGAGCGCTCGCGCTGCGCCGCCAGGGGTGCGATCTGAAGCTCGTGGTGGACAATCCGACTGCGGCTGCCGCCATTGCCGCCTTCGGCGACCAGCACGGCGAAACCTTCGAGGTCTGGATCGAAGTGGACACGGACGGGCACCGCTCAGGCATCACGCCGGAACAGGACAGCTTGCTTGAGGTTGGCCGCATTCTCCATGAGAACGGCGTCAAGGTAGGCGGCGTGATGACCCATGCCGGCTCCAGCTACGAACTCGACACGCCCGAGGCGCTAGCGGCACTGGCGGAACAGGAGCGCGCGGGCTGCGTGCGCGCCGCGCAACGGCTGCGCGAGGCCGGCATTGCATGCCCGGCGGTCAGTGTCGGCTCGACGCCGACCGCGCTTGCCGCCGAAAAACTGGAAGGCGTCACGGAAGTGCGCGCCGGCGTGTACGTGCTGTTCGATCTGGTCATGCACAACGTCGGCGTGTGCGCGCTCGACGACATCGCGCTCAGCGTGCTCGCCACCGTGATCGGTCATCAGGAGGACAAAGGCTGGGCCATTCTCGACGCGGGCTGGATGGCGATGAGCCGCGATCGCGGCACGTCGAAGCAATCGCACGATTTCGGTTACGGCCAGCCGTGTCTCTTGAACGGCACGCCGCTGCCCGGCTATCTGATCAGCGGCGCCAATCAGGAACACGGCATTCTTTCCCCGACTGGAGAGACCCCTCACACCGCAGGCGACATCACGCAACGCTTTCCGATCGGCATGAAACTGCGCATCCTGCCGAATCACGCGTGTGCGACCGGCGCGCAGTATCCCGAGTACCACGCGGTTACACCGGACGGCGACAGCGTGGAATGGAGACGCTTTCAGGGCTGGTAAAACCCGCACGCGGCTCGCCCGCCGAGCCGCCGAGCCGCTGAACCGCTGAACCGCTGCTTCACTCGTCCTCTTCCTCCAGACCGGCCAGCAGATCGTCCACGGCGCGATACACGCGCTCGACGATCTCCGGTCCCACCTTGCGCTCCAGCTCGCGGTAATGCGCCTCGAGATCCCTGGAAATCACGCGCACCAGTTCCCGGCTCGTATCCGTCAGCGACACCAGCACGCGCCGCTGATCCTCCGCGAAGCGCTCCTTGGTCACCAGTTCCATGCTCTCCATGCGCGCGAGCACGCCGGCCATGCTCGGGCTCGAAATCGTGCAGATATCGGAAATGTGGCGCGGTTCCATCGGACCGTGTTCATTCAGCGCGCGAATCACGCGCCACTGCTGTTCGGTCAATCCATGCGCAGTAATCAATGGGCGAAAACGCTCCATCATTTTTTCTCTGGCGCGCAGCAGCAACATTGGCAGGTTGCGGTGCAGAACTCGGGTCGAGGCGGAAGCGGACATAGTGAAAGAGGATAAAGAACAGCCGTCGAAACTTAAGGGAAAACCCGCGATCAGCCGACAGGCTATTGACCGTGGATCATATCAAGCGCAATACTACTAACATGTTAGTGTTTTTGCCAAGAGACAGGTCGAATATGTTTGCACTTGCCGATCACCTGCTGCATCCCGAAGGCGAGGCGCTGCCCCGCGATGTGGATGCCAGCGCCGCGGCCGCGCTGCTCGCACGCGGCATGGCGTGCCGCGCGCCGGTTGGCGGCGCTGTCTACGCAACCTTGCTCAACGACCGCGCCGCGCTCGCGGCGTTGGGCGATGCGATGCACGCCGCCCCCTATAAAGCGCCGCCCAAAGCGCCGGTACTCTATCTGAAACCGCGCAACACGCTTGCCGGGCATCGCGCGCGTGTCGTCGTGCCGGACAATGCGTTGGGCGTGGAAGTCGGCGCGTCGCTCGGCATCGTGATCGGCCGCACTGCAACACGCGTTAGTGCGGAACAGGCATGGCACTACATTGCCGGCTACACGCTGGTCGCCGATCTCAGCGTGCCGCATACGAGCGTGTACCGGCCGTCGGTGCGATTCCGGGCGCGCGACGGCTTCTGCGTCGTCGGACCGGCCGTGGTTGCAGCGCGTCATATGCCGGCGCCCGACGCGTTGCCGATCAACGTTTCTCTCGATCAGGGCGCGAGTTTCAGTGCGAACACTGCGTCGTCGGTGCGCAACGTGGCGCAATTACTCGCGGACGTGACCGACTTCATGACACTCAGCGCGGGCGACGTCATCACGCTCGGCGTGCCGCACGGCTCACCTGTCGCGCATATCGGCGACACGGCCACCATGTCGATCGGCGCAATGCCGCCGCTCACGGTGTCGTTCGTCGCCGCCGAAGCACAACGGGGAGAACAGCCATGATGCGCGGCCGCGTTGCGTATGCAGGCGCGATTCACGAAGCTTATCCTGACGCTCATGGCGTGCGTCTCGCCGATGGCCGCGTGCGTCGCGAGGATGAAGTGGTCTGGCTTGCGCCGATCGAAGTCGGCACGATCTTCGCGCTCGGTTTGAACTACGCCGAGCATGCAAAGGAGTTGCAGTTCAGCAAACAGGAGGAGCCGCTCGTGTTTCTCAAGGGACCGGGCACGGTGCTCGGTCATCGCGGCATGACGCGCCGCCCTGCAGACGTCACCTTCATGCACTACGAGTGCGAACTCGCTGTTGTGATCGGACAAACCGCACGGAATGTCACGCGCGAGCACGCCATGCAGCATGTGGCCGGCTACATGATCGCCAACGACTACGCAATTCGCGACTACCTGGAAAACTACTACCGCCCCAACCTGCGCGTGAAAAATCGCGACGGCGGCACGGTGCTGGGCCCCTGGTTCGTCGACGCCGCGGATGTCGAAGACGTCACGCAACTGGAGTTGCGCACGTTCGTGAACGGCACGCGCCAGCAACACGGCAACACGCGCGATCTCGTCACCGATATTCCGGCGCTGATCGAATACCTGAGCAGCTTCATGACCCTCGCGCCCGGCGACGTGATCCTGACCGGCACGCCGGAAGGCATCGTCAACGTCAATGCGGGCGACGAAGTGGTCTGCGAAATCGACGGCCTTGGCCGTCTCGTCAATACGATCGCATCCGACGCGGACTTCAACCGCGCATGATCGACATGCTTTACATGGGACAAGCCAATGCGAATCGAACACCTGATCGACGGTAAAGCCAGCACCGCAAAAGACTACTTCGAGACCGTCAACCCGGCCACGCAAGACGTGCTCGCAGAGGTGGCCCGGGGCGGTGCGGAAGAAATTGACGCCGCCGTGCGCGCCTCCAGAGAAGCGTTTCCTGCATGGGCCGGCAAGCCCGCCGCGGAACGCGCGAAGCTGGTCCGTAAGCTCGGAGAACTGATCGCGAAGCATGTGCCGGAGATCTCGGAAACGGAAACCAAAGACACCGGCCAGACCATCTCGCAGACGCGCAAGCAACTCGTGCCGCGCGCCGCCGACAACTTCAGCTACTTCGCCGAGATGTGCACGCGCGTGGACGGCCATACGTATCCGACCGATACGCATTTGAACTACACGCTGTTTCATCCGGTCGGCGTCTGCGCGCTGATCTCGCCGTGGAACGTGCCGTTCATGACCGCGACATGGAAAGTCGCGCCCTGCCTCGCGTTCGGCAATACGGCGGTGTTGAAGATGAGCGAACTGTCGCCGCTCACGGCCTCGATGCTCGGCAACCTCGCACTCGAAGCCGGCATTCCAGCCGGCGTGCTGAACGTGGTGCACGGCTTCGGCAAGGAAACCGGCGAGCCGCTCGTGGCGCATCCGGACGTGCATGCCGTGTCGTTCACCGGATCGACGGCGACCGGCAACCGCATCGTGCAAACCGCGGGGCTGAAGAAGTTCTCCATGGAACTCGGCGGCAAGTCGCCGTTCGTGATTTTCGACGACGCCGATTTCGAGCGCGCGCTGGACGCCGCCGTGTTCATGATCTTCTCGAACAACGGCGAACGCTGCACGGCGGGTTCGCGCATTCTCGTGCAGCGCTCCATCTATGCACGTTTTGCCGAGCGTTTCATCGAGCGCGCGAAGCGTTTGACCGTGGGCGATCCGCTATCCGACAGCACCATTGTCGGCCCCATGATCAGCCAGGGCCATCTGGCTAAGGTGCGCAGCTATATCGAACTGGGTCCGAAAGAAGGCGCGACGCTCGCCTGCGGTGGCCTTGCTATGCCCGAGTTGCCCGACGCCATGCGCAAAGGCAATTTCGTGCAACCCACCGTATTCGTCGATGTCGACAACCGCATGCGCATCGCGCAGGAAGAAATCTTCGGCCCGGTCGCCTGCCTGATTCCGTTCGACGACGAAGCCGACGCGATCAAGCTCGCCAACGACATCTCCTACGGTCTGTCGAGCTACATCTGGACCGAGAACACGGGCCGCGCGCTGCGCGTCGCAGCCGCTGTCGAAGCCGGCATGTGCTTCGTCAATAGCCAGAACGTGCGTGATCTGCGCCAGCCGTTCGGCGGCACCAAGGCATCCGGCGTGGGTCGCGAAGGCGGCACCTGGAGCTACGAAGTGTTCCTCGAACCGAAGAACGTCTGCGTATCGCTCGGCTCGCATCACATTCCGCGCTGGGGGGTTTGATGGGCAAGCTCGCATTGGCAGCAAAAGTGACGCACGTCCCGTCGTTATATCTGTCCGAACTCGACGGTCCGCATAAGGGCTGCCGGCAGCCTGCGATCGACGGCCATCATGAAATCGGCCGGCGTTGCCGCGAATTGGGTGTGGATACCTTCGTCGTGTTCGACGTGCATTGGCTGGTGAACAGCGAATACCACATCAATTGCGCGCCGAAGTTCGAGGGCGTTTATACGAGCAATGAACTGCCGCATTTCATCAAGAACATGCCGTATGCGTGTCCGGGCAACGTCGAACTCGGCAATCTGATCGCGGAAGTCGCCAATGAAATGGGCGTGAAGAGCCGCGCGCATAGCGAAACCACACTCGGACTCGAATACGGCACGCTGGTGCCGATGCGCTACATGAATGCGGATCAGCATTTCAAGGCCGTATCGGTAGCGGGCTGGTGCGTGTGGCACGACCTCGCCACGAGCGCGCGTTTCGGCCTCGCGGTGCGCAAGGCGATCGAGGAGCGTTACGACGGCACCGTCGCGATTCTGGCAAGCGGGTCGCTCAGCCACCACTTCGCCAACAACGGTACGGCCGAGCAGTTCATGCACAAGGTGTGGAATCCGTTTCTTGAACTGATGGACCGCAAGGTGGTCGAGTTGTGGGAAGCCGGCGACTGGAAGACCTTCTGCGAGATGTTGCCGCTCTACAACGAGAAATGCTGGGGCGAAGGCGGCATGCACGACACCGCCATGCTGCTCGGCGCGCTCGGCTGGGATCGCTACGACGGCAAAGTGGAAGTCGTCACGCCGTACTTCGGCAGTTCGGGCACCGGCCAGATCAACGCGATCTTCCCGGTTACGCCGCTGCCCGCCTGAGTTGCAAAGAAGGAGCCCGCCATGCCGCATCTCACACTCGAATACAGCGCCAATCTCGCCGATCACGCAAGCATCGGCCAACTGTGCAACGCGCTCGCGCATAGCCTCGACACGCAGCGCGAGAACGAACAGCGGGTCTATCCGCTCGGCGGCATCCGCGTGCGCGCCTTGCGCTGCGAGCAGTACTGCATCGCCGACGGGCGCGCCGACGCGGCCTTCCTGCATGCGAACCTGAAGATCGGCGCGGGCCGCTCCGAAGCCGTGAAAAAGGCGACCGGCGACGCTTTGTTCGCGTTGATCAAACAGCACTTCGCCGCTGAATTCGAACAGCACGGCCTCGCGTTGTCGCTGGAGATCAATGAGTTCAGCGAAGCCGGCACGTGGAAACACAACAACCTGCACGCACGCCTGAAGGCTGAATAGCGCCTCATCGAGACTCCACCATGCTAGACGAACAGACTATCCGCGACCTCGCGGCGCAACTCGACCACGCCGAGAAAACGCGTACTCAACTGCGTCACTTCTCCGCCGCTTATCCGCAGATGACGGTGCAGGACGGTTACGCGATCCAGCGCGAGTGGGTGAAACTCAAACTCGCGGAAGGCCACGTGATCAAAGGCCGCAAAATCGGCCTCACTTCACGCGCCATGCAGCGCTGCTCGCAGATCGACGAACCGGACTACGCGCCGCTGCTCGACAGCATGTTCATCGAGAACGGCCAGGATATTCGCGCGGACCGCTTCATCGCGCCGCGCGTGGAAGTGGAACTGGCGTTCGTATTGAGCAAGCCGTTGAAGGGCCCTGGTGTGACGCTGTTCGATGTGCTGGACGCGACCGCTTACGTAACGCCGGCCGTCGAGATCATCGACGCGCGCATCGAACAGTTCGACCGCGACACCAAAGCGCCGCGCAAGGTCTACGACACGATCTCGGACTTCGCGGCGAATGCGGGCATCGTGTTGGGCGGCCGCCCCGTGCGCCCAATGGATGTCGATCTGCGTTGGGTCGGCGCGTTGCTTTACAGGAACGGCGCGGTGGAAGAAAGCGGATTGGCGGCCGCGGTTTTGAATCATCCGGCCACCGGCGTGGCATGGCTCGCCAACAAGATTGCCCCATACGACGAAATGCTCAACGCGAACGACGTGATCCTGAGCGGTTCGTTCACCAGCCCGATCGCCGCGCGCGCGGGCGACACGTTTCACGTCGACTACGGCCCGTTGGGCGGAATCGGCCTGAACTTCATTTGAGTTCGTTTGTGTTTCGTTCGAGTTTCGTTTGAGTTGGTAACGACATGCCCACACCGCAAAACCCTTTCAAGCGCGCCCTCGCCGAAGGCAAACCGCAATTCGGCCTGTGGGCCGCGCTCGCAGACGCCTACGTCACCGAGCTGCTGGCCACCGCCGGTTTCGACTGGCTGCTGATCGACAACGAGCATGCGCCGAACGACGTGCGCAGCACACTGGCCCAATTGCAGGCGGTGGCCGCGTATGCCTCCCATCCGGTGGTGCGTCCGGTGCGCAGCGACACGGCGTTGATCAAGCAGTTGCTCGACATCGGCGCCCAAACGCTCCTGCTGCCGATGATCGACACGGCCGAGCAGGCCACCGAAGCAGTCGCGGCCACCCGCTATCCACCGCAAGGCATTCGCGGCGTGGGCAGTGCGTTGGCGCGCGCATCGCGCTGGAACCGGATACCGGATTACCTGAACACTGCGGCAGACGAATTGTGCGTGCTGGTGCAGGTGGAAACCGTGCGGGGCATGGAGAATTTGCCGGCGATTGCGGCCGTGGATGGCATCGACGGCGTGTTCTTTGGTCCGGCTGACCTGAGCGCGTCGATGGGGCTGCTGGGCCAGCCCGGCGATGCCAGCGTGCGCGAAGCGATTCGCCACGGCATCCATATCGCGCGAAACGCGGGCAAGGCGGCAGGCGTGCTCGCCCCCGATCCGGCGATTGCCGCCGATTATCTCGCCGCGGGCGCCACCTTCGTCGCCGTTGGCACCGATACGGGTTTGCTGAGCCGCGCCGCGGCGGATCTGGCGGCGTCGTATAAAAAGACGACGGCGACGCCGGCATCGCCAAAGGGCGGGTATTGAGCGAGTCCGCGGGTCGCAAACGCGCTAGCCCGCGGCGGGAGAATACGCGCTACTCCCTCGCGGGCCACGGCAACCCCAGCGCCGACCAATCCAGCTCCACGCCGATCACGGAGCGCCCAGCAGCGAACTGCAACGCCAGCGTCACCGCGATACACGGCCTGCCGCTCGCGAGCGAAAGATAAGGATTACTGGCAACCGCGACGCCCGGCAACAGCACCGCATTGCGGAAATACGGGCGATGGTCCCAGCGCGCATCGCGCGGATTCGCCACGGGGTGCAGCGAGGCGCCGTCACTGCGCGAGGCTGGCCCCGGCACTTCCAGACCGACCTGCCTGCCCGAGTCGTCGAGAATGAAACAGCTGATGCACCGGTCGAACCTGGCCAGCGAGGCGAACGCCTCTTCCATGGCCACGCCGGCCAGCAACGCATCGGCGGCGACGCGCAAGGCGGCCCGGTAAGGCTCCACTTCGGATTCGAACAACGCATGCTGATGCGCGCGGCCATGCGCGATGACATCGAAAGCCTCGTCGATGCGCCGATGCACCGACTCCGGCCGCGCAATTTCCGCAGCCGGCCGGCCCAGCAGATAACCCTGCGCGAAATCCACATTCGATTCCACGGCGAGAATCAGTTCCTCGGTGGTCTCCACGCCTTCGACAACCACCAGCATGCCCGCCTGATGCAGCAGCGAAACGAGCTTCGGCAGAATCGGCTGCTCGGTGCCGTGGCTCGTCGCGCGAATCAGTTCGCCGTCGAGCTTGACCAGGTCCGGGCGGATTCTGAACAGCCGGTCGAGATTCGACTGACCCGCGCCGAAATCGTCGACGGCGATCAGAAAGCCGTATTCGCGGTACAACGCCGCCGCCCGCGACATGTCGTCGACGCTGCCGCCGTGCGATTCGAGAATCTCCAGAATCACCCGTTCAGGTTCGAGCCCCACGCCCCGCACGATCTTCGCCAGTTGATCCGCATAACCTTCGGCGATGAACGTGGCCGGCAGAATGTTGAGGAAGAGCCACGCGTCCTCGGGCAGCGATCCGCGCGCATTGGCCAGATGCACGGTGTGACTCGCACGGTCGAGCGCGCCTTCGTCGCTGGAAGGCCTCGGCGCGAACAGCACCGCGGGCGGCACCAGCGTGCCGTCGCCCTGCTCGCCGCGCAGCAAGGCCTCGAAGCCCACCTGCTTCTGATGCGACAGGCTGTAGAGCGGCTGAAAATGCGAGGTGAGGTAGTAATCCTCCCATCGGTGCCGCCGGACCGCCGCCCCACCCTCGCCCACTGCGTCCTCGCCAAGCCGGTGCAGCGCGTCGCGCGGCAGCGCGCGCTCGGCGCACACGCGGTTTCTGCCGGAGTGCTTGGCGCGCAGCAGGGCTTCGTCGGCGCGATCGAGCAGCATCATGATGGTTTCGCCGCCGCGATGCTCGGCTACGCCGAAGCTCGCGGTCAGACGGCCGTCCGGCCGCTCGATCGCGGCAATCGCGAGACGCAGCCGTTCGGCCAGATGGAGCGCGCCGGTCAGCCCGTCGCGCAGCAGCAGCGCGAATTCCTCGCCGCCGATCCGGCTCACGCTGTCGTCCGCGGAGGCCTCTTCCATCAGCGCCTGGGCAACCTGATAAAGCGCGTGGTCGCCGACCGCATGGCCGAAGCGGTCGTTCAGGGACTTGAAGTTGTCGATGTCGAGAAAGATCGCGCTGATCCGCGTGCCCGGCGCGAGGGTGTCGAGACGGCGCTCAGCCTGCGTGACGAAGGCACGGCGGTTTTGCAGGCCGGTCAGCGGGTCGGTCGCCGCGAGTTGGGCGAGCTGGCTTTCGAGCAGAAAGTGGTTGCGGCGAAACCGGTAGAAGCCGAAGTGAAACACAGCGGAAGCCGGCGCGGCGAGCGCCGCCATCCACATCCACACCACGACGCCGACATCATGCGCAAGCGGCTCGCCGAACAATAGCGTGACAGCCGTCGCATAGAAAAGCGCGGTGCCGGCGATGTAATGCGTGGGCGTGAGCCACAGCGGCGCGGCGCAGACCGGTATCACGATCATCGCCGGCAGCGCCCACAACAGCGGTTGCGCGACACCGGCGATGTTCATGGCGAGGCCCGCCACCAATACCTGCGAGTAAGCGACGCCTATCAGGCCGAATACCCAGGTCGAGTTCGCACGCGGAATCGCCAGCACCAGCAACGCGAGCGGCAGCGCGCACGCGAGCCGGTACGCGAGCGGCGCAGCCGGGCCATCGACCAGATTGCGCGCTCCGATGAAGCACAGGAACGCGACCACCGTGAACGCCATGATCACGGTGGAAAGCGGACGCTGGTGCTCGAGCGAGCGCCGGTGGAAGCGATCGCGTAGACCGGCATCGGACGGGTGGTGCGTCGACGTGGAAAGCGTATTGATGGGCATCAGCCTGGTTCCGATCACTCTGCCATTGGTTATCGGCTTACATCTGACAAATATTTATGCCTTGCGCACAAATAGCGCCGCAAATTCTCCATCCCGGCCCCGGCCCGTCACGCCCTACGCGGTCATCACCCGATCGCGGCCCGACGCCTTGGCGGCGTACAGCGCGCCATCGGCCCGCGCCATCAACTGGGCGAGCGACTCGTCACCCCGAAGCCTGTCCACGCCGACACTGAACGTGTAGCGCAGCCCGCGCGGCCGCTCGTGCGGCGCGATGGCGGCAAGGCGGGTCCGCAGCCGGTCCAGCAGGCTCACCGCCTCGGCGGCGGTGGTGGCCGGGCACAGCACGCCGAATTCCTCGCCGCCCAGCCGGCCGAACACGTCGCCCGCCCGCAGGTTGCGCGCGACGAACGTCGCGAAGTGGCTCAGCACCTGATCGCCGGCCGCGTGGCCGTGTTGGTCGTTGACGGCCTTGAAGGAGTCGATGTCGATGATCGCCATTGCCAACGGCGAGCGGCTTCGCCGCGACGCGTCCAGCAGCGCGGCGCCGGCCGCCAGAAACGCGCGGCGCGACAGCGCGCCGGTCAGGTCATCGATATTGGCAAGCCGTTCGAGCCGTTCCGCGAGACGGTCGTGCGCGAGCATCACGACGCCAATCGAAAGGCACGGCGACGCCAGAATCCCGAGCGCGAGAAACAGGACGTTGGACGGCGAGACCTGCAGCAGGCTGGTCTGCGTCATCCAGCCGAGGCCGTACATGAACCCGCGCGCAGTATGCGCGGCAAACAGGAGTAGCGCCGCCCCGGCGACGAAGAAATAGCTGTAGCGCGGCCGGTTAGAAGGACGCCCACGCAGCATGAGGACGGCGAGCGTGACGCAAAGGCTCGCGTGATACGCCGACACCAACGCGACACGCGCGTTGAAGCTCGGCGCGGCGAAGGTCCAGTACGAAATGCCGAACAGCACCGCGACGAGGCCGAGGTAGGCCGGCCAGGGGCGCGTGCGCCGCCCCAGAAAGCGCAGGCAACCTTCCACCACCAGCAGCAGCGAAGCCGCCATCAGGACGTTGGACGCCACCAGGGTCAGCCACTGCGACGCATGCGCATGCCCTTGCAAGGCGAAAGCGAGGAGCGCGACGATCGCTGCGGCGTTGGCCGACAGCCAATAGCCGACGCCGGGAATTGCCGCGCGCCATAACGATCCGAGCACGGCGATTGCCATGACGCCCGACAGAACGGTAACGAGAAGAATGCTAAGTGGATTGAACATTTGCAGCGAATGAATCGAACGGCATCGTGACGACGTGCCACTGAGGTGCCACTGAGGTGCCACCCACGAGCTAGGTGCACGCAGCGAGACACAAGTCCGCAAGCTTAACGGGCGCGGGCAAAACCTGGAGTATGAAAGCAAATGGAAAGATTCGGGAAGATTGCCGGCGAGATCGATTCGGCGAAGCTGCACGAGGCGCGAAACGTTGCATTTACCACGAAACGAAACAGCTCAATCACGCGACGAATCAAGCCGTTAATGCAGACATCAGGGACGCAATTTTACCGGGCATCGTTGGCCGCGCGGCAAACAGCCAATTCAAGCAGCAAGATTTACCCGTTGATCCGCATCCATCGCAATCGAATCCGCGTATACGCAGACGAATGGAGAGTGGTTAAATCTTAATGTCTTAAGTAGACTGCTTCGGAGTGTGGTGAACGGACTAGACAGCCCGAGGAAAGTAACCTAGGCCGGATGCAATACGCGATTTCCCGATAACACTTTTTCTTTGCGCTCGGCCGTGAGCGGCCGATTTCAAGCGGCTCGAAGCAACGGCCATTTCCCGGAAAACATGGTTCCAATTCTCGATTACCTGCTGGAACGCCAAATCTCGCCGCAGTGGCGCGGCATGCTCACCGCGTTGGCAAGCGAGTTCGAAGCGCAGATCAGTCGCGACGAACTGCGCCAACTGATGCATCGCGTCGGCACCCGGTTCGCGGCGGCGCATCCGCTGCCCGCCTGCGACTCGACCGCCGAACTCGCGCGCACCTTGAACCTGTACTGGCATGAGATGGACTGGGGCTACGTCGAATTGGCGGACGAACCCGAGTCGCTGCGCATCGTTCACTATTGCGCGCCGTTGCCGGCGTTCGGTGGCAACGCGCTCGCATGGACGCCGGCGTTTCTCGAAGGCGTCTATCAGACCTGGTTGAGTGCGTTGGGCGCGCAAGGTTTGTCGGTGGCGCAAACGAGTGGGTATAGCGAGGACACCGCGATCGAATTTCGTCTTGGCCGTCATCCTGTTTGAACGGGATGGGCGGCGCACCGTGATGTGGTTGCTGCGGGCGCGTAGCGAACAGGCGAAGCAGCACAGGCAAGACCGAGCAACACCAGGCAACAGCAGGCAGTAGAGAAACGCGCCAGACCGGTGCGCGTGAAGTAGCGGGACAGGCAGTCCCGTGTTATAGCGCCGCGAACACAAGTTGGGATCGGGGCAAGGCTAGTCATGAACAAGACGGCGGCACTATGAGTTCATCGAGCGACATCGAGAAACTTTTCGATCATTTTGGCGGCGACGCCAACGCGTACCAGGAAATCGGCCGCGAAAACGAGGCGCGCTCGGCGCGCACCCGTTGGCCACTATTAGTCACGCTCGATCTGACCCAACCGACGATTCCCGCAATCGGGCAGCGTCGCGAGGTCAAGCCTCAGTCACCGGTGGCCGCGTCACCGGTGGCTGTCGATCGTCAGGACACCACACCAAAAGATGCAGCGTCCGTGACGCGCGCCAAAGCGCCGTTATTCACGCGATCGCATCGGCGGGATATTCCGCCGGTAGCTGTCGCCGCTCCGGCTAGCACGCAGAGAGGCGCGTCACGCTTTGGCGAACTCGAATCGAAAGATGATGCGGCGCCGCTGGCGGTGGCCGGCGCTGCGCGAGTGGGCACGGTGGCTGCGCAAGCATCGCCGGCCGCGTTCGTGGCTCCGGTTTCTGTGGCTCCGGTTTCTGTAGCTCCGGTTTCCGCGGCTCCGGTTTCTGAAGCTCCGGTTTCTGTAGCTCCGATTTCTGCAGATCCGGTTTCTGCTGCACCTGCTTCCGCATTCCCCGCTTCCGTGCCTCCCGTCATCGCCTTGCGCACACCGATCGCGCAAACGATTCCGTCCGTCGCCCCCAGTTGGGCACATGCGCCGGCACCGGTGCGCGCTCACACGAGCGCGCCGTTAGCACCATCAGCACCATCGACGCTGCTGGCAGCAACCGCACCCGCCGCGCCGACGCAACAAGCTGCTTCGATCCTCGGCAAGCTTTTCGCGCCGGAACCCGAACCCACGCCGCCGCAACCCGACGCGGCCAGCGGCGAGTCCGCGCCCCTGCAAGGCATCTTCGACCGTCTGCGCGGGGCCCCCGCGCAAACGGCCGCGCCTCCCGCCGGCGCTACGTCTGCCGCTGCGCCCCGCACCTCCAACTCGTGGCTGGTCAACGGCCCTCGTCGCTCATGAAAGTCATCGCGGTGGTGTCCGCCAAAGGCGGGGTCGGCAAGACCACCCTCGCCGCCAACCTCGCTTCCGTGCTGGCCGCGAGCGGCCGGCGTGTGATCGCGCTCGACCTCGACCCGCAGAACGCGCTGCGCCTGCACTTCGGCGTGCCGCTCGACAGCATCGACGGTTTGTCGCGCGCCACGCTGACGGGCGACCCGTGGCAGAGCGTGATGTTCGACGGCGTGGACGGCGTGACGGTGCTGCCTTACGGCGCGGTGCTCGAAGACGACCGCCGCCGCTTCGAAGCGTATATCGACCAGGAGCCGCGCTGGCTCGCGCAGTCGCTGCAGAACCTGCACCTCGAAGCGTCCGACATCGTGATCATCGACACGCCGCCGGGTTCGTCGGCGTATGTGCGCACGGCCTTGTGCGCGGCCACCTTCGCGCTGAACGTGGTGCTCGCCGACGCCGCCTCGTACGCCGCGATTCCGCAGATGGAGCGGCTGATCGCAACCTACGCGGCGCCGCGCGCCGAGTTCGGCGGCGACGGCTACGTGATCAACCAGATCGACCAGTCGCGCCAGCTGACCAAAGACGTCCTCAAGGTGCTGCGCCAGATGCTCGGCGCCAAGCTGTTCCCGGGCGTGATCCATCTGGACGAAGGCGTGAGCGAAGCGCTCGCGTGCGACACCACGTTGATTCACTACGATCCGCTCAGCCAGGCGGCCGCCGATTTCCGCGCGTGCGGCACGTGGCTCATGGCGGCCATCGACGCGATCGCCGTCTCGCCGAGGAACGTCGCATGAGCACGACGCCATCGCAGGGTCTCGAGCCGGCGGAACCGTCGCGGCTCGAACGTTTCGTCGACGCGCGCTTCTGGAACAGCCGCATCGTCACGGGACTCGTCACGCTGTTCGCGCTGGTGATGCTGTACTTCGTGTTCACCGTGCCGCTCGCGTTCTACGAACAGTTGACGTTCGCGACCTGCTGTTTCGTCACCGCCCTCATGTTCCGCCGGCTGCAAGGCCGCTACGCGACGATGGTGATGATCATGCTGTCGGTGGTGACTTCAGGCCGCTATATGTACTGGCGGCTGACCGCGACCACCTACTGGGAACATCCGCTCGACGCCGCCTGGGGTCTGCTGCTGGTGTCGGCTGAAGTCTATTCGACCATCGTGCTGCTGCTCGGCTACTTTCAGACCGCCTGGCCGCTCAAGCGCACGCCGATGCCGCTGCCCGCCTCGCGCGCCGAATGGCCGACCGTCGACGTGTTCATTCCGACCTATAACGAGCCGCTCTCGGTGGTGAAGCCGACCATCTACGCCGCGCTCGCACTCGACTATCCGGCCGAGAAGATCTCGATCCACGTGCTCGACGACGGCCGCCGCCCCGAGTTCAAAGCGTTCTGCGAAGAGGTCGGCGTCAACTGGACGATTCGCACGCACAATCGCCACGCCAAGGCCGGCAACATTAACGAAGCATTGAAGATCACCAGCGGCGAATACCTCGCGATCTTCGATTGCGATCACATTCCGACCCGCTCGTTCCTGCAGATCGGCCTCGGCTGGTTCCTGCGCGACAAGCTGCTGTCGATGCTGCAAACGCCGCACCATTTCTTCTCAGCAGACCCGTTCGAGCGCAATCTCGGCACCTTCCGCAAGGTGCCGAACGAAGGCGAGCTGTTCTATGGCCTCGTGCAGGACGGCAACGATCTGTGGAACGCCACGTTCTTCTGCGGCTCGTGCGCGCTGCTGCGCCGGACCATGGTCGAGGAGATCGGCGGCATCGCGGTCGAAACCGTGACCGAAGACGCGCACACCGCCCTCAAGCTGCACCGCCTCGGCTACACCACCGCGTATCTGGCGATTCCGCAAGCCGCGGGGCTCGCCACGGAAAGTCTTTCCGGCCACATCGGCCAGCGGATTCGCTGGGCCCGCGGCATGACGCAGATTTTCCGGATCGACAATCCGCTCACCGGCAAGGGCCTCAAGTTCGGCCAGCGTCTGTGCTATCTGAACGCGATGATGCACTTCTTCTACGGCATCCCGCGTCTGGTGTTCCTGACCGCTCCGCTGTCGTATCTGTTCTTCAACGCGCACGTGATCGAAGCCGCGGCCGGCACGATCGCGATCTACGCGCTGCCGCACATGATGCACGCGAGCATCACCAACTCGCGCATGCAGCGCTCGTTTCGCCATTCGTTCTGGGCCGAAGTGTACGAATCGGTGCTGGCCTCCTACATCACCGCGCCGACCCTGCTTGCGCTGATCAACCCGAAGCTCGGCAAGTTCAACGTGACGGCCAAGGGCGGCCAGATCGAGAAGAACTACTTCGACTGGGCCATCTCGCGCCCGTATCTGTTCCTGCTGCTGCTGAACCTGATCGGCTTCTGCGTGGGCATCGTGCATATCTATTACAACTGGCACATTCGCAGCGTGGTGCAGACCACGATCCTCAATCTCGGCTGGACCACCTACAACATGCTGATTCTCGGCGCGAGCGTGGCCGCCGCGAGCGAGCGCAAGCAGATTCGCGCGGTGCACCGCGTGGCGATGCAGATGCCCGTGATGCTCAAATTCTCGACCGGCCGCACGCTTGCCTGCGAAACCATCGACTACTCTGAAGGCGGCGTCGGCGTGGCGCTGCCCGCCGCGATCCAGGTGCCGATGCACGAGCGCGTGACCGTGTCGCTGTTTCGCGGCGACGAGGAATATGCATTCCCCGCCACGGTCGGCTTCACCGCACCGGGCCGCGTGGGTCTGCGCTTCTCGGCGATGACGCGCGAGCAGGAATACGAGTTCGTCAAGACCACCTTTGCACGTGCCGACGCCTGGACCGGCTGGGCGGAAGGACGGCAGCAGGACACGCCCCTGCGCGGCCTGTCGCATGTGCTGACGGTCGGCGCCCGCGGCATCGCGGGTCTGTTCGAGCATCTCTATGCCGACCTCCGCAGTTCGATGAAAAGCCGTCCAGTGGACGTCAAGAAGCTAAAAACGAAAGACTGATCTATGCGCAACAGGATGGCGAAGGGCAACATCGAACGCTCGATTCACGAGCGCAGTGGGACTGGATCGCAGACGCGCCGCATCGGACGCCCCGGCTCGCATCGGCTGATGCGCGGCCTCGCATGCTGGCTCGCGTTGCAGACGGCATTCGCCGCGCCGCTCGCGTCAGCGGCGGAAGTCGTGGCGGCTGCGGGCGCCAGTTCGGCCGGCGCGATTCAGAGCGCGGCGGGCACCGTGCATGGCGCGCCGGCCACGTCCGCTGCTCCGGTCGCGACCGGTGTCGGTAGCGTGCCCGCGCCGAGTGCCGCGGTGCCCTACGATCCGAACACGATCGCGCAGGCTCAACTGGCCACGCCCACGCCGGCGCTCGCCGCGTCGTCGGTGAAAGCGTTGGGCATCAAAACGCCGACCACCGCAGAGCCGGGCACGCTGGTGCCGGGCGGCCGCCGTCAAACGCTGACCTTCGCCGACCTCGGCGCGCTCGACCCGCTGCAACTGCGCGGCACCGACGGTCAGAACGGCGTGGCGTTCTCCGTGCGCGGCGACGAAGTGGTGACGGGCGCGGTCCTGCACCTGGTCTACAGCTACTCACCCGCACTGCTCGCGAATATCTCGCAGCTCAAGGTGCTGGTGAACGGCGAAGTCGCCGCCACCCTGCCCGTGCCGCACGAGCAGGCCGGCATGCTGGTGGCGCGCGACGTCTCGATCGATCCGCGCTTCATCACCGAATTCAACCACCTGAACGTGCAATTGATCGGCCATTACACGACGAGTTGCGAAGACCCCGCCAACTCCTCGCTGTGGGCGACCGTCAGCAATGCGAGTTCACTCGATCTGACGTATGCGTCGCTCGCCAGCAAGCCGGATCTGGCGGCGCTGCCGCAGCCGTTCTTCGACCGCCGCGACGTGCGCCGTCTCGAGTTGCCGTTCGTGTTCCCGCAAAAGCCGGGTAACGCCACGCTCGAAGCGGGCGGCATCGTGGCGTCGTGGTTCGGCGCGCTCGCCGGTTATCGCGGCGCGGTGTTTCCGGCGCAACTGGACAACGCGCCGCTGTCGGGCAACGCCGTGGTGTTCGCCACCTCGGATCAACGTCCGGCCGGTATCACGATTCCGGCGATTTCCGGCCCGACCATCGCCGTGGTCGATCGCGAAGCGCCGGCGCGCGGCAAGCTGCTGCTCGTGCTCGGGCGCACCGAGGCCGAACTGAAAACCGCCGCGAAGTCGCTCGGCATCGGCCAGAACACCTTGACCGGCCAGAGCGCGACGATCACGCAGCTAAATGAACTCACGCCACGCGCGCCGTACGACGCGCCGAACTGGCTGCCTACCAACCGTCCGGTGCATTTCGGCGAACTCGCCGATCCGCGCGATCTGACCGTGTCCGGCTACGACGCCGACGCCGTGCACGTGAATCTGCGCGTGCCGCCCGATCTGTTCATGTGGCACACCAAGGGCGCGCCGATCGATCTACGCTACCGCTACACGGTACGTCCGCTGCGCGATCGTTCTTCGCTGAACGTGAGCGTGAACAACGGCTTCGTGCAGGCGCTGCCGATTCCGGCCGAATCCGCCTCGGTGTTCGAGCTGAGCCATTACTTCGGCCGCGTGTTACCGGACAAGACCGCCGAAGCGCGCCGCACCGTGCATATTCCGCCGCTGCTGCTGACGCCGCGCGCGCAGGTGCGCCTGCACTTCTACTACGACATTCCGAATACCGGCGAATGTCACGGGCGTCTGCTCGACAACGTGGTCGGCGCGATCGACCCGAACTCGACGATCGACCTCTCGTCGTTCCCGCACTACATGGCGCTGCCCGATCTGGCCGCGTTCGCCAATAGCGGCTTCCCGTTCACGCGCATGGCGGACCTCTCCGAGACCGCGGTGATCCTGCCGAACGACGCCGATTCGAGCGACTACAGCCTGTACCTGCTGACCATGGGCCGGATGGGCACCTCCACCGGTTATCCGGTCATGGGCGTGACGGTCGGCACCGCCGACGACGCCGACAAGTTCGCCAACAAGGACCTGCTGATTTTCGGCGCGCCGGGCAAGCAACCGCTGCTGCAGCGCTGGGCGAAGTCGATGCCGTTCTCCAGCGACGGCGACTCGCGCACCTTCCAGCTCTCCGACATCGCCTTCAAACTCGAGGACTGGTGGCATGGCGAACGCGGCGTCGAGCGCACACCCGCGCGCGCCGATCTGACGCTGGTGAGTTCGAACGGCGACGCGCTGCTGACCGGTTTCGAATCGCCGCTGCAGAAGAACCGCAGCGCCGTCGCACTGGTGAGCGCGGCCGGGCAGTCGGACGCGGACCTGTCCGCGGCGCTGCTCGACGCCGACGTGCTGCCGCAGATTCAAGGCGCGATGGCCGTGATCCACGGCCGCACCGTCACCATCACCTCGAACGGCGAAGCGTATTACGTCGGCCACCTGTCGCCGCAGGAGTATCTGCGCTGGGCGCTGTCGTCGCATCCGTTGCTGTTGATGCTGGGCGGCGTGCTCGCCGCGCTGATCATCGCGGGCCTGTTCTACCGGACGCTGCGCTCGATCGCCGCGCGCCGCCTGAAGGACTAATAGGATTGATATGCGGGTTCGAATCAACAAGACAATCGGCCTCGCGCTGACGCTCGGGCTGGCGGCGTCGGCGAGTTTCGGCAATATCGTGAAAGTGGCGCAGAGCACCGCCGCACCCGGCGTGTGCGGCGACTGGAGCGGTTATCGCGCGTTCGTCGAACGCTTCGTGCAGGCCGACGGCCGCGTGATCGACTACTCCACGCCGACCCAGCAAACCACCTCCGAAGGCCAGTCGTACGCGCTCTTCTTCGCGCTGGTCGCCAACGACCGCGCCACCTTCGACCGCCTGCTCGGCTGGACCCGCAGCAATCTCGCGGGCAATCAGTTCGACGCGCAAAACATGCGGCTGCCGTCGTGGCTATGGGGCAGAAAAACGGACGGCTCGTACGGCGTGCTCGATCCGAATTCCGCCTCGGACTCCGACTTGTGGATCGCCTACGATCTGCTGCAAGCGGGCCGGCTGTGGCACGAAGCGGGTTATACGCAATTGGGCGAGGCGCTCGCCGCGCAGATCGCGCGTCAGGAAATAACCACGCTGCCGGGCGTCGGGCCAATGCTGCTGCCCGGGCCGCAAGGCTTCAAAAATGGCGGCGTGACGCGCCTGAATCCGAGCTATCTGCCGCTGCCGGTGCTGCGCGCGCTCGCGCACGAGATGCCGAACGGCCCGTGGGGCAAGCTCGCCGAGAGCGCGTACAAGCTCGTCAAGACCACCGCGCCGCAAGGCTTCGCGCCCGACTGGGCGGCCTGGCAGAACGGCCAGTTCGTGGTCGATCCGAAAAACGGCGACACCGGCAGTTACGACGCGATCCGCGTCTATCTGTGGGCCGGTCTCGCCTCGCCGGCCGATCCGCTCGCCAAACCGTGGCTCGCGGCGCTCGGCGGCATGCGCGCGCGCGTCGCGCAAACCGGCATTCCGCCCGAGAAGGTCTCATCGACCACCGGCGCGGCGAGCGGCGAAGGACCGCTCAGCTACTGGGGTGCGCTAGCGCCGTATTTCAAGGCGCTCGGCGACGAGCACGGGCTCGGCCTCGCGCGCACGCATCTCGCCGCGCTCGACGCCGCCGTGCCGGGCCGCGAACCGGTTTACTACGATCGTGTGCTGGGCTTGTTCGGCACGGGTTTCATCGACGGCCGCTATCGTTTCGACGAATCCGGACGTCTCGTGCCGAGTTGGAGAAACGCATGCGATTGAGCGCCCTCGCGTTGTCATTGCGCTTCGCGCTCAGCCTCACCGCCGTCTGCTGCGTGGCGACGGTTTCGCCCGACGCGCTGGCGCAGGCGTCGAAAGATCCGTTGAACGTGCTGATCGATCAGGGCAAGTACTGGCAATCGCATCAGCGTGGCGACCTCGCCGAGCAGGCATGGCTGAAGGTGCTGCGCATCGACCCCAAGCAACCCGATGCGCTGTTCGGCATGGGCATGGTGCTCGCCGACCGCAAGGACGGCGCGGGCGCGCAGCAATACCTGGCGCGCCTGAAGGCTGTCGCGCCGAACTATCCGAATCTGGATGAGCTCGGCCGGCGCCTGGGTGAATCGAGCCTGCGCGACCAGACCGTGAACGACGCGCGGCGGCTCGCGCAAAGCGGTCAGAGCGCGAGCGCCGTGCAGGAATATCAGCGCGCGCTGACCGGCAAACCGGCCACGCCCGAATTGCAGCTCGAGTACTACCAGGCGCTCTCGGCCACGCCGCAAGGCTGGGATCAGGCGCGCCGCGGTCTCGAACAGCTCGCGCGCGACAACCCCGACGATCCGCGTTACGCCCTCGCCTACGCGCAGCATCTGACCTATCGCGACGTGACGCGCCGCGACGGTATCGCGCGGCTGCAAAAGCTGGCGGGCGACAGCACGGTCGGCGCGTCGGCGAAAAAAAGCTGGCGCCAGGCGCTGTTGTGGCTGGACGCGCGGCCCTCCGACGCCGCCCTCTATCAAGCCTATCTGCAAACCGCGACCGACGACGCCGCCGTCAAGGCGCGCTTCGATTCGATGGTTCAGCAGGACAGCGCGGCCCGTGCGCGCTCGCAGGAAAACGCCGCCGTCGACGCGCGCGGCCGCACGATCGCCGACGGTTTCGCCGCGCTCGATCGCAACGACGTGACCACGGCGCGCACGAAGTTTTCCTCGGTGCTCGCCACGAGTCCGAACGACACCGATGCGCTCGGCGGCATGGGCATCGCCGCGTTGAAGCAGGAGCGTTTCGCCGAAGCCCGCAATTACCTGGAGCGCGCGTCGCGCAACGGCAATCCGGCGCGCTGGAAAACCGCGCTCGACAGCGCGAGCTACTGGACCTATACGAGCGACGCGATCGGCGCGCGCAGCAACGGCGAGTTCGCGAAGGCGAAGTCGCTGTTCGAGCGCGCAATCGCGCTGAATCCGTCGGATGTCACCGCACAGGTCCTGCTCGGCGAAATGCTGCTCGCCAACGGCGACCCGGTTGGCGCGGAGCAGGCCTACCGGATGGCGCTGCGCCGTCAGGCCGACAACCCGGACGCGGTGCGCGGCCTCGTCGGCGCGCTCGCCGCGCAAGGCCGCGGCGACGAGGCGCTGCAATTCGCCAATCAGCTGAACGCCGAACAGCAATCGAAGGCCGGCGGCATCAACCGTCTACGTGGCGAAGCGCAGGCTGCGCAAGCGCGTGCCGCCGAAGCGCGCGGCGATCTCGGCAACGCGCGCAGCCTCTTCGAAGACGCGCTGCTGAATACGCCCGACGACCCGTGGCTGCGGCTCGACCTCGCGCGCATCTACGTGCGCCAGGGCGCGGTCGCCAACGCGCGCAGCATGATGGACGGCTTGCTCGCCGCGCATCCCGACATGACCGACGCGCTGTACGCGAGCGCCTTGCTGTCCGCGGAAACGCAGGAGTGGTCGGCGGGTCTCGCGCAACTCGAGCGCATTCCGGTCGCACAGCGCACCGACGCGATGACGACCTTGCAGCACCGCTTGTGGGTGCATCAACAGGCCGATCTCGCCACGCGCATGGCGCGCAGCGGCCAGACGCAACAGGCGCTCGCCACGTTGCGGGCCGCGGAGCCGGTCGCGGGCAACAGTGCCGAACTGATCGGCGTGATCGCCGCCGCCTACAGCCAGGCCGGCGACCCGAACCGCGCGCTCGGACTCGTGCGCGCCGCCATGAACGCGGCGCCCGGCAACACCGATTTGCTGCTGCAATACGCGGGTATTCTGTCGGCCACGCAGCAGGAAGCCGAACTCGGCATGGTGATGCGCCGGCTCGCAGCGATGCAGTTGACGCCGCAGCAACGCACCGACTTCGGCAACCTGAATCTCGGCATCGTCATCAAGCAGTGCGACGCGGTGCGTCAGCGCGGCGACCTGGCCAGCGCCTACGACGTGATCGCGCCGTGGCTCGCGGCCATGCCCGACAATCCCGATCTGCAAGCCGCGCTCGGCCGCCTTTATTCGAGTGCCGGCGACGACCGCAACGCGGTCGCGAGCTATCGCGTCGCGCTGCAACGCAAGCCCGACGGTCTGAATCTGCTGCAAGCGACTATTTCCGCCGCGGCCGGCGCAAAGCAGTTCAGCTACGCCGAGTCGCTCGCGAAGCAGGCCTTGAACGCGGCACCAGGCGATCCTGCCGTGCTGGCCACCGTCGGCCGCATGTATCGCGCAGAAGGCAAGCTGTCGCTCGCGTCGACTTATCTGCAACGTTCGCTCGTGGCCGCCAACACGCCGCTGATGGCCAACGCCCCGCGCAACCCGGCGAGCAACGTGCCGCGCGGCTGGGAAGTGGCAATGCGGCGGATCGGCGCGACGCCGCTGCCGGGCACCAATCCCTTCGAGGGCAAGACCGCCACCGTCACGCCGACCGACGCCGACAACGCCGCGCTTGCCGGCGGCAGCTACAACGCCGCGCGCGCAGCGCTCCCGTATTCGCAGTCTTCCTTGCCGACACAGACCGTGCCGAACTATCCGCCGCCTACGCAACCCGCGCCTTACGTCGCGCCTTATACTTCGCCCGCGCAGCCTTATGCGCCTGGCTCGGCGCCCGCTACCCTTCCGTATAACGCGCCGCGTCCGGCCGGCGGGTCGGGTGGCAACTCGGGCGGCTATGGTCAGGAAGCCTACGGGTCCAGCCAGTCGGGCGCGCCGTTGCAGCCTTATCCCGGTCAAGGCCAGCAGCCGATGCAGGCGCAAGCGCCGCAGATGCAGCAGACACCGCAGCAGTACAACCCGGGTTATCCGCAGCAGGCGCCTTATGCGCAGCAGGGCCCTTACGCGCAGCAGCCGCAATACGGCGCGCCGGATGGTTATGCAGCCACGCCGTGGCCGATGTCGCCGGCCGCGCGCGAAGCGCAGGCCAACGCCGGTTCAATGCAGGCGCAACCTTATGGCGCGCCGGGCACGGGTACAAGCACGAAACGCGCGGCCAGCAAGAAGCAAAGCGCGTCGAAAAATACCCGCAACGCGCCCGCCTACGCGCAGGCGCCGTATGGACAACAGCAAGGCTATCCGCAGCCACAGCAGCCCTACTACGGCCAGCCGGCCTATCCCCAGCAGCAGCAACAGCAGGGCTACGCGCAGCAACCTTATCAACCGTATCCGCCGCAGCAGCAGGCCTACGCGAATCAGGGCTATTACGCGCAGCAGCAACAGCAGCCATACATTCCGCAGCCGCCCACCGGTTATGCGCAGCCGTACTACCCAGCGCAACCCGGCGCGAACGGCGCGGGCAATGGCAACGCTTATGCGCCGTCGAACGTGGCGAACGCGCAAACGCTCGGCGTCGCGGAAGAGCTCGCGCAGGTCAACCGCGAGCAGTCGAGCACGATATCGGGCGGCATCGTGTTCCGTAACCGCACCGGCGAGGACGGCCTGTCCAACCTCACCGACATCGAAGCGCCCGTTCAGGGGCGCATCAAGGCGGGCAACGGCCATATCGTCGTCACGGCAACGCCTGTCACGCTCGACGCTGGCAGCGCAGCCGCCAATGTGTCGACGCTCGCGCGCTTCGGCTCGGGGCTATCCAGCGATGCATCCAAAGCAGCCGCCCAGGCGGGCAACAACACGTACGGCAGCCAGACGGCGAATGGCGTGGGCCTGTCGGTCGGCTACGAAGGCCGCAGCCTCAGCGGCGATATCGGCGTGACGCCGATCGGTTTCCGCGAGACGAACATCGTGGGCGGCGCCCAATACAACGGCGGCATCACCGACAAGGTGTCGTATTCGCTCGCCGTCGCGCGCCGCGCGGTGACCGACAGCCTCTTGTCCTACGCCGGCGCGCGCGACTCCGGCTCAGGCCTCGAATGGGGCGGCGTCACCTCGAATGGCGGGCTCGCCAGCCTCGCCTGGGACGACGGCACGAACGGCCTGTACGTAAACGGTTCCTTTCAGTACTACGATGGCAACCACGTGCCGAGCAATACCGCCATCAAAGGCGGCGGCGGCGTCTACACGCGTCTGCTGAAAGACGCCGATCAGACGCTCACGATCGGCGTGAATACGACGCTGATGGGCTACAACAAGAATCTGTCGTACTTCACGTACGGCCAGGGCGGCTACTTCAGCCCGCAACAATACGTGATCCTGAACTTGCCGATCGAATGGACCGGGCGTAACGGCGCGTTCACCTACGACGTGAAGGGTTCGATCGGCGTACAGCATTACCGTGAGGACGCGTCGAATTACTTCCCGCTCAACGACGGCTCCAACCGCCAGAGCACGGCGGCGAACAGCGCGGATTCCATCGGCACCAGTGTGCAGAGCGGCGCGCAGTACCCGGGCCAAAGCAAGACCGGCGTGTCGTATTCGCTCAGCGCCGTGGGCGAATATCAACTGGCTCCGCAACTGGCGTTCGGAGCGACTGCTTCGCTCGGCAATGCTTATGAATATCGCGAGTGGCTCGCGGCGGTTTATGTGAGGTACAGCTTCAGCAAGCAGACGGGCTTGCAGCCGTTCCCGCCCACGCCGCTCGTCTCGCCGTATGTGTCGTTGTCGAACTGAGGTTGGCTTGACCTCGTTAGCGGTCTTCCGGCGGCGGCCCCAATCAGGTTGCCGCCGCCAGTGGACAACCCGGCGTCAACCGTCCCGGCGCTCGGTCGCGTAGCGCCGGCAATGCTCCAGATAGCCGGCTGCATGGCTGCTCACCAGTTCCACGATGCCTTTCCACAGCCACCCTGGCGCGTCGAGGGTCTTTGAACGGTTTCTGCGCAGTTCGGTGAGCCAGGCCTTGCGCTCGGCGCGATCCATTTGCCGCGCATGCGCCCGGCCGACCACCATTGCCAGAAAGCGCGCCGCCTTCGTCGCTTCGTCGCGGGTCAGTTGCTCGATGGTCAGCTTCATGTCCTGAGGCAGCAGTTCGCGAATCACGACGGCGCGATCCGCGAACCGCGCCGCCCGCATCCGCTCGCCGAGCGACGGCGACAGATGCCGCGCACCCTCCACCACCCGCTCCGCGTTGTCGCGCGGCATCCGCACGCCGGGATAGCGCGGCGCGGCGGCCTGCGCGGCCTCCTTGATATCGATAAGGCACAGGTCGTCGCCCTCCATCGCGGCCCCGTCGATGTCGAGCAGCACCGCATACCGCAACCTGCCGAGCGAGCTGCATCCTTTCACCCAGTAAGCGGCGTCGAGCACTTCCACGTCGGTCTCGTCGCCGACGGCGCGCAGCACCGTGGCGAACCGGGCCAGCGAGCCCTTCTCGAACAGCGCTTCGATCTCGCGCCGCTCGCTCTTCGCAAGCGGCCAGAAGCGCGGACCGAGCGGAATGCTCGGCTCGAGATCCTCGATGCGCTCCTCCGCCAGATGCCGCCACGAGCGGCGCACCGCTTCCTTCATCACAACCCGCACCGCCTCGGGCTTTTCTGCGCGGATGTCGGCGTCGCTGGCCGCTTCGTCGAAGGCGCGCTCGTAGCCGTCCGCCAGCGCTTCCATCATGCTGACGGTCGTCACGCCCGGCAGGTCCGAACCACGCGCGGCGGTCGCCAACGAGAGGCCGAGGCGAATCAGGTCGTGGGCCGGATTGCCGATCACGGTCTGATCGAGGTCGCGAATCTGAATCTCGACGCGCCCCTGCGCATCGGCCACCGGCCCGAGATTGCCGGTATGGCAATCGCCGCAAATCCAGATGGCGGGCCCCTCCGGCAACGCGTGGCCGTCGATGCCTTCGAGCCATTCGTAGAACTTGCTGGTATTGCCGCGTACATAAGCGTGCGCCGAGCGCGCCATTCTGGCATTGCGGCGCGTAACGAGAAGCGCCTGACGCGCATCCGGTTTGGGCAGCTTGTTTCGTGTGCTGATTTTCTTCGCCATTGTGTGGTCCGCGTTGCTTCAGGTTCGAATTCTGCGTGGTGCCCCGCCCTACGATGCGCCAGGCGGCGCACGCGAACAAGTGGGATCAGCAGGATTCGCGCCTGGGGTAGACCTTCCACGCAAAGTCCGCGAACGCGTCTTGCGGATGTGATCCAGACGACCCGCCGGTCGCCGGGGCGACCTGTCACCCGTTGGGGGTTGTGACCTACAATTGTCGCTGCCTGCCTGCAGCTATCCTGCCGGCAGATGGGGACGGCAAAGGTTCATCCCGCCTGCTGCCAGGCATAGAAGCGCGTCACACGCGCCGGCAGAGTGGGAACACATTGATCGACGTGACCTTTGGAGAGCGCAGCATGCCATTTCCGGCACAAGACCATGGCTGCCCAGGCTGGAGCGGGGAGATGGCGCAGCGCATCAGCGCCTTCGACTGGGCCGCCACCGGCATCGGCGCAATTGAAGACTGGCCGCGCAGCCTGACCGCCACGGTCCAGCTGGTGCTTGCCTCCCCCGTGCCGCTGGTGCTGCTGTGGGACAAGCCCGGCTACATGATCTACAACGACGCCTACGCGGTCTTCGCGGGCGGACGGCATCCCTATCTGCTCGGCAGCCCTGTCGAAATCGGCTGGCCTGAAGTCGCCGACTTCAACCGCCACGTCATGCACACCTGTCTCGCGGGCGGCACGCTGTCGTATCGCGACAAGGAACTGGTGCTGCTGCGCGACGGCCGGCCCGAAGACGTGTGGATGGATCTCTACTACAGCCCGGTCGCCGGCGACAGCGGTGCGCCGGCCGGCGTGCTGGCAATGGTCGTCGAAACCACCACGCGTGTGCTTACCGAACGCTGGCGGCAACGCGCCGAAACCGAACTGCACGAAACCAACGAGCGGCTACAACTCGCCCTCAACACCGGCGCGGTGCTCGGCACATGGGTACTGGACGTGCGCACGGGAAAGGTCAGCGGCGACGAACGTTTCGCGCGCACCTTTTCGTTTCCGCGCGAAGAAGCCGCGAAAGGCATCGATCGTCATGCGGCCACGCAGATGCTTCATCCGGACGATCAGCCGCTCAACGATCAGATGACCGTCGAGGCCATGCGCACTGGCGCGCCGTTTCGCGCCGAGTACCGAATCCGCCGCCCCGATGGTGACTATCTGTGGGTGCAGGCGAACGGCCGCTGCGAATTCGACGAGCATGGCGAGCCGACCCGCTTTCCCGGCGTGCTGATCGACATTCACGAGCGCAAGATCGCCGAACAGTCGCTGCGTCAGTTGACCGAAACGCTCGAACAGCGCGTTACCGATGCGGTCGCGGCGCGCGCGCTGGCCGAGGAGCAATTGCGCCAGGCGCAGAAAATGGAAGCGATCGGCAGCCTCACGGGCGGCGTCGCGCACGACTTCAACAACGTGCTGCAGGTCATCAACGGCAACCTGCAAATGCTCGCCGCCGACGCCGGCGGCAATCCGGCCACGCTGCGCCGCCTGTCCGCCGCAACCGACGCTGTCAAACGCGGGGCGAAGCTGGCCGCGCATCTGTTAGCGTTCGCACGGCGCCAGCCGCTCTCGCCTACGGTGCTGAATCCGCGCCGGCTGTTGAACGGCATGACCGAGATGCTGCATCGCGCGCTCGGCGAAACCGTCAAGGTGGACACGGTCCTGAGCGACGATCTGTGGCACGTGCAGGCCGACCGCAATCAACTGGAAAACGCGCTGCTCAATCTGGCGATCAACGCGCGCGACGCGATGCAGGCGGACGGCACGCTCACCGTGCGCGCCGCCAACCGCGTGCTGGACGCCGCGTTTTGCCAGGATAAGCCGGAGCTGTCGCCGGGTGAATACGTGGTGTTCTCCGTCGCGGATACCGGCGGCGGCATGCCGCCCGAGATCTTGCAACGCGTGTTCGAGCCGTTCTTCACGACCAAGCCCGACGGCCACGGCACCGGTCTCGGCCTGAGCATGGTATTCGGCTTCGTCAGACAAAGCGGCGGTCACACCGTGATCGAGAGCGAGGTGGGACGCGGCACCACCGTCTCGCTGTTTTTTCCGCGCTGCTGCGAGCCGGAAACCGCGGAAACGGTCGACGATACCGCTGCGCCGAGCGGCGGCGGCGAAACGATTCTGGTCGTGGAAGACGATGCCGACGTGCGGCTCACCGCCGTCGAGATGCTCGCGCAACTCGGCTACAAAGTGCTGACCGCGTCGAGCGGCGACGCGGCGCTCGAGTTCATCGATAGCGACGTGCCGATCGATCTGCTGTTCACCGACGTGGTGATGCCGGGCAAGGTGAAGAGCGTGGAATTGGCGCGGCGTGCCGCAGCGCGCTCGCCCGCCGTGCCGACACTCTTCACCTCCGGCTATACGCGCGACGAAATCGTCCATCACGGCAAACTCGACGCCGGCATTACGCTGCTCTCGAAACCGTACCGGCGCGACGATCTCGCCCGCATGTTGCGCAGCGTGTTGCGCGCCGGCCTGGCCGCTGCGCGGAGTGGGTCCCTGCCCGGCGCCACGCCGGTTTCCCTGCCCGCTGGACAGATCGCCGCTTGCGTGCCGCCCGCCGTCTACGACCCTCCCGCGGACCTCGGCCAACAATGCGGGCATCCCGAGCCCGATACTTCGGCACGGCCTTCCGGCAGCCCGGCTCGCGTGCTGCTAGTCGAAGACGACGCGGATTCGCGCGAAGCCTTCAGCGATCTGCTGAGCGTCCTCGGCTTCGCTTGCACCGCGGTCGCAAGCGCGGAAGAAGCACTGCCGCTCGTGCTCGCGCAACGCTTCGACATCCTCTTCACGGACCTGACGCTGCCCGGCATGTCCGGCGACTGCCTCGCGCGCGCCGTGCTGTGCCAGCAGCCGGAGATTCGCGTGCTGCTGGTGTCGGGCTACGGCAAGAGCGCGGAGATCGGCGACGCCATTCCCGGCGCGCGTCTGCTCGGCAAGCCGCTCGACATCGCCGAGTTGCGGCGCGAACTCGCGGAATGGATCGACCACACCGAAGCTGCCTCCTAGCCCGCCCACACGACGCCCTTTGACACGAGTTCGCCGATGGATATTCGATGCGGCACCGCAGGCTGGACCGACAAGACGCTGATTGCCTGCAAGCGTTTTTATCCGCGCGGCAGCAACAGCGCTGAAGCACGCCTGCGGTTTTATGCGTCACAGTTTCCGCTGGTCGAAGTCGACTCGGCTTACTACGCAATGCCTTCGGCAAGCAATGCGCAGTTGTGGTCCGAACGCACGCCCGAGGGCTTCACCTTCAACTTCAAGGCGTTCCGTCTTTTCACCGGCCATCAGACCTCGCCCGACGCGCTGCCGAAAGACATTGCGATGGCGCTGCCGGCCGGCATCACCGGCCCGCGCAAGAAGAACGTCTACTACCGCGACATGCCGGCCGATATCCGCGATGAACTGTGGCGGCGCTATCAGGAAGCGCTCGAACCGCTGCGCCGAACCGACCGCCTCGGCGCCGTGCTGTTCCAGTTCGCGCCGTGGATCACCCGCGCGCCGGACGGCCTGGCGCTCGTGGAGGAATGCCGGGCGCGCATGACGGGCTACATGATGGCGGCTGAATTCCGCAATCAGTCCTGGTTCGACGAACAGCATGCGGCAGAGTCGCTCGAATTCCTGCGCGAGCGCGGCATCGTGCATGTGATCGTGGACGCGCCGCCGGACGTCACCAACCGCGTGCATACGTTGTGGGAGGTGACCCAACCCGCGCTCGCGATGGTGCGCCTGCATGGGCGCAACACGCAGACATGGAGCGCGACGGGCGCGGCGAGCGCCGCGGAGCGCTTCGATTACGACTATGACGAAGCGGAATTGACTGAACTGGCCGCGCCGATCCGCGCGATCGCGAGGCGGGCGGGACGCACGCATGTCATTTTTAATAACTGCTTTGAAGACCAGGGGCAGCGCAATGCGCGCACCTTGATGAGCATTCTGGGAAATGATGCGTAATCGATATGGAATGCGGTAAGTCCGCTTTGATAATCTGATTTCACTCCCGCCTCGGATTTTGCGGCTGAGCACCGTGCATCTTTGAATTAATATCGCAGGCATAATGCGAAAAAAAATCCGAGAGACCTATGCCAAAACAAATGCGCGCGCTTTACGGGGCGGCCTGGCAGTTCACTTTCCTGATGTTGCTGATCGACTGCATATGGGCGGCCCGTATCGGCTTTCGGCTCGAGCGCAGCGGCGTCGCGCTGACCATCGCGCTGACTTGCGGCCTCGTTGTGATTGACGCAGTGCTGTGGATCGTTTCGCGCGTGCCTTTCAAAAACGTCGACAGATCGATGTTTTATCGGAACGTGCTCGACGCGTTCTTGTGGATCACCGTTATGGCCACGTTCAGCAAGGTCGGCGTCGTATTTCAGTATCTGTGCGTGACGACGAATTTCCCGCTCGCGACCCATGCATTCATTGCCGCCGACGCCGCGCTCGGATTCCACTGGCCCGATCTCTATCGATGGGTTCAGGCGCACCCGTGGCTGCACACAGCGCTTGCCTGGGCCTATAAGTCCGGCGCGTGTCAGCTCCTCGTCATTCCGGCCATTCTCGCGGTGACCCGCAACACGCAGGACTATGCAGAGTTCGTCGTGCAGTTCATGGTGTCGGCTACGCTGGTGATATTGATCTCTCTGCCCTTTCCGGCTGAAAGCGCCTTCGTGCATTTCGGCATTCACGATCCCAATACGGCCTCGACCGTGTCGGACTTTGCCGTTTTCAGAAGCGGCCACACGCGAGAACTGAATCTGTCATTAGCGCAGGGACTGGTTTCCTTCCCGTCGCTGCATACGATTCTGGCGCTCTGCTACGCGTATGCATTGCGTCACGTTCGGTATGTCTTTCCCATGGCGATTGCGCTGAACGCCTTAATGATCATCTCGACGCTCACGCAGGGCGGCCACTACCTGGCCGACGTTCTGTCAGGACTGGTCGCCGGCGCTGTTGTGATCTGCGTGGTCCGCAGGGCCGTTTTCCGGCTGGCCGTTCCGTCCGCCGAGCAGATTCCTTCGGCCGTGACATCGTAAGGTTTGCGTGGCATCGCGCTTTTTAGCCTGCTGCGGGAAATGCAGCTTATATTGATGTTAAGCGTGTTCCTGCATCAACGGGACTGCCGGTTCAGCGCGATCGCCGCGCTCGTACTGGCGATCGTGGTCTTGGAGTGGGTGGCTGGCGCGGCATGAAATGCGCGCCACGCACACACCCTGGTATGATGCCCATCGCGCATCTTTTGCGGAGTCCGGTTCACCAATGCTCCCCGCGCTGCTTTTCCTATCGTCACGAGATCCATCATGCCCGCCCAACACGACAAAGTCCCCGCTGACAGCTCCACGCCGGGCCAGGCCAGGCGCCGCGCCATGCCCATTGCGGCGCGCAATCTTCTGATGGTGGCCGTCGGCGTCGCGGTCTTCGCGATCGTGGCGACCGTCGTGCTCTATGGTCCGATCACGTACGGCGACGAGATTCCGAACTTCGGCATCATCCTCATGCTGACGGTGCCGGTTATCGCGGGCGTGGCGTTCCGGGTCGGGCTCGATGCGTGGCTTGACAGAAAATGAAGAAAGGACGCCCGGCAGCAAGGCGACCGCTCGCCGGACCCGCGACGTGTAAGCCAGGTGACGGCCAGGCGCGCGGAAGATGGCATGGCCCGAACCGTACGCGGCAAGTCGCGATCGCTAGCGTGGCGAGCCACTGAAAGGCAACACGACCCACACCTCCAGCCCGCCACCCTCGCGCGCATGAAACTGCAGATTGCCGCCATGCAGCCGCGCAATCCGCTCGACGATCGCCAGCCCCAATCCCGTACCGCCGCTATGCGAACGCGCATTACGGCCGCGCTGGAACGGCGCCTTGAGCTGCTCCAGCTCGGCCGCTGAAAGGCCCTTGCCGCGATCGCCGACCGCCACATACACCGCCTCGCGCGTCGCCCAGCTTCGTACCGCGAGTCCGGTTCCGGCGTAGACGATCGCGTTCTGCATCAGGTTCATCAAAAGCCGCATCATGCTGATCGGACGATAAGACACAGGCGGCAGATTCGCGAGAGAGAGATCGAACTCGTGCCCGAGCCCCGCGAAATCGCCCGCCAGCCGTTCGATCAATGCATTCAGATCGCCCGGCTCCGGTTGCTCACGCTCGCCGCTGCCCGCGTAATCCATGAACTGCTGCAGGATCGTTTCGATCTGATCCAGATAGGATTCGGCGGCGACCGCGAAGCTGCTGTCGCTGCCGTCGGGCATCGCCATGGCCATTGAAAGTCGCAGCTTGGTGAGCGGCGTGCGGATGTCGTGCGAGATGCCGGCCAGCATCAGCGCGCGCGTCGCCTCGGCTTGCTGCAACGCTTGCGTCATCTGATTGAAGGCGCCGCTCACGGCGGCGATTTCGGTGGGGCCGTCGGTCGGCAGCGGCGCGGGCATTTCACCGGCGCTCACGCGGCGCGCCGCGCGCGTCAACTCCTGGAGCGGCCGGTTCAGGTGGCGCTGGATCACGTAACCGGTCAACGCGGCCAGCGCCCCCAGGCCGAGCGACAACAGGATGGCGGCGTCGAGTCCATTACCCTGCGCGTCCTCGGGAACCGGCAGCGCGATCCAGTACGGCGCCTGTGGCGCATCGGCCGGGCCGTGCATCCGGATCCATAGGCGCTGGCCACCCACGGACTGCCAGCGCGCCGGCATATCGGCGGGCAAGTGCGCGCGCAAGCTATCGAGAAACAGGTCGCGCTGATAGATGCGATAGGCGCGCATCCAATTCCGCGGCGGCGTCTCGAAGGCTTCGGCCGGCAATTGCGCGCGAGCGTCGAGGCGCGCCGTCAATTCGACGCGCGCCTTGGGTGGCGTTGCCGCGAGCAGATTGTCGAGCGTGGTCACATACGTGGCGAACACAGCCGCGGCGCGCTCGACGCGAGGCCGCTGCACGTAGTGCAGCAGCACGCCGAGCGCGCACACCTGGCTCAACATCACGAGCGCGATCAGCAGCGCGATATTGCGCGCCAGCAGCGTTCTGGGCAGCGCTCTTTGCAGCAGCGAGCGCGTCATGAGTCGACGTCCGCTGCCAGCATGTAACCCACGCCCCACACGGTCTTGATGAAGCGCGGCTTGGACGGATCGGCCTCCACGATCTGCCGGAGCCGCAGCACCTGCACGTCGATGCTGCGATCGAGCGCATCGTGGTCGCGGCCCCGCGCGCGCGCCAGCAGATTGTCGCGGCTCACCGGCCGGTTCGGCGACGAGGCGAGCGCGACCAGCAACAACATCTGCGCCGAATGAATGTCCAGCAACTCGCCCGCGCGCGACAGTTGCTGCTTGGCGACATCGAGAGAGAAATCGCCGAAGCGCACGCTTTGCGAGGTCACGGTGACCTCGCCCGATGCGATCTTCTGGCGACGCAGCAGCGCATTGATGCGCGCTACCAGTTCACGCGGCAGGAACGGTTTGGCGAGATAGTCGTCGGCGCCGGTTTCGAGGCCGAGCACCCGGTCGAGCGGGTCGCCCTTCGCGGTCAGCATCAGGATCGGCAAGGTCTGGCCCTGCTCGCGCAGGCGGGCGCAGATGGCGAGGCCGTCCTCTTCGCCGATCATCAGATCGAGCACCAGCAGATCGAACGGCTCGCGCTCCAGATAGCGGTCGAGACGCTTGCCGTCTTCGGCGACTCTCACGTCGAAGCCGTGGCCGCGCAGGAAACGCTGCAGCATGTTGCGCAATTCGACTTCGTCGTCGAGCACGATGATTTTCGCGGGGCGATCCATGCGAAAGCTCCTTGGTTCAGCTGGCGGTTGGTCGGGCATCAGGCACGATCGGAGTATGACGGGCCGATGCTTGCGTGTCCGGTGAGCGCCGCGCCGCGCGCCGCGACTCTACGGTCCCGCCCATCGCCTCGCGGCTCAGTGCGCTGCCCCGCGTTCCTGCATGAATGCCTCGATCTGCGGCAGGGTGATGTAGCCCGCCTTCTGCGTATCGATTTCATCAAAGTGCTTCGCCAGCATCGGCATGCCGGAGGCGGCCTGATCTTTGGTGAGCTTGCCGTCGTGCGTGGTATTGGCATTCGCAAAGCGCGTTTGCAACTGCTGCACCATGCGCTCCATGCGCTGCGGATTGCCGGCTTGAGGCGCGGCGGTCTGGGCGAACGTGACGGTGGATGCGCTGCACAGCAACACGATAGCGATCAACTTTTTCATGACTGACTCCTTCGTTTGAGCCACCGGCCGTCGCCTGCCTTTTGCCGCGATCCGTTTCGATGACAGACCGAATTCTTGAGGAAGCGCCGCCGGAAGGCAACGCCACAATCATGTCGACTTATGTCACGCGTTTCACCCACCCGCAGCCGATGATGAAGACACTGCGCCATGGGCGCCGGACGTGCATGTATTCACGGGATTGATGCCGGGTTGATGACCCCGAAACGGCTGTGAAAGCAGCATAGGACATGCCGTCGCGAGGAAAGCCTGGTGAATTCCCGTTGTTGTGAGGAATTTGGAGTCGCCGGGAATAAAGCGGTCGGCACACCGGTTACTGAAGGAGACAAACGAAAGAGAGAAGCGCGTGCGATTTCATTCCGACGAATGCGGAATGGGCCTTGCTGGACGTTATTCATCATGCGAGCCATGTCCATTCGTTGGACATATCTGTCCAACTATCGCATTTGCGAGCGCATGCATGAAACCGGCTCGGACAGACCCGAACCGGCGCCACCAGGTAACTCTTGGGGGAAAACATCAGATGAACCATCTGGAAATCGACAGGGAAATCGCCCACCTCGAACGCGTATTCGTGGTCATCTCCACCAACGACCACATTCCGCTGTCCTATTGGCAGCAGCGCCTGCATGGTTTGGTGAAGCCATGTTTAATGCCGTCACAACGAGAACGCGTCGCGCGCCTCGTGGAAATGCTGCGCCTGCTAGAAGAAGCGGAGGAAGTTTTGCGCGCCAAACCTCCGCTACATCGCACCGGCACCCGGTCGTGACGCCGCGCCCTCGAACCAGCGGCGCCGCATTCAGATCTCGCGCACGCGTCTTCAACCGGTCAGTATTCGCGCGCCGAGAGCCAGCACGAGCGCCGGCAGCATCACCAGCGCCCCTACCTTCAGAAACTTCATGAAGCTCACGTCTTCGCCCTCGCGGCGGATCGCGCTGAGCCAGAGGATCGTTGCCAGTGAACCGGTGATGGACAGGTTCGGCCCCAAATCCACGCCGATCAGCAGCGCGTCGATCACGCGCTCCGGGCTGTGGGCCTGCATCACGGTCGAACTGGCGATCAACCCGGCCGGCAGGTTGTTCATCAGATTGCTGCCGATCGCGATGATGCTGCCGGCCCAGCCCGCCGCGGCCAGTTCGTCGTGTTGCGCGGCGCGCTGCGCCAGTTGGGCGAGCGCCGTAATGACGCCGGTGTGATCGAGCATCTCGACGAGCACGAACAGCGCGGCGACGAGCGGCAGCACGCTCCACGAGATCTCGCGGATCATCGGCAGCGGCGATTTGCGCTCCTGGATCAGCACGATCAACGCGGTCAGCGCGCCGAGTATCGCGGTGGGCAAGCCGAGCGCGACATCGAATGCCGAGACCGTCAGCAGCACGGCAGCCGTCACCGCGATGCCCGCCAGCGCCACGCGCCCGCTCGACGACAGTTCGAGCGGTTCGAGATTCGCCTCGCAGGTGCCGGCGAGCGCCTCACGCTGGGTCCAGCGCAGCATCGCGTAGGTCGCGATGATCGACAGGAGCGAGGGCAGCGTGAAGCGCAGCAGCCAGGCGCCGAGCGCCGGCGTGTGGTTGCCGTACAGCACGATGTTGGCCGGATTCGAGATCGGCAGCACGAAGCTCGCCGCATTGGCAATGAACGCGCAGACGAACAGCAGCGGCAACGGATCCGTCTTCGCTTTTTTGGCGGCGGCGAACACGGCCGGCGTGAGGACGACGGCGGTGGCGTCGTTCGATAGAAAAGCGGTGATCACCACGCCGACCAGATAGACGAGCAGGAAAAGCTTGCGCGGCGAGCCTTGGGCGTGATTGACCGCGAGCACGGCCACCCAGTCGAACAACCCTTCACGGCGGCCCACTTCCGACAGCAGCATCATGCCGAAGAGGAACAGATAGACGTCGGTGCCCTTGCCGATCGCCTCGATCGCCAGATGCACGGGCAATAGCCCGAGCGACACCAGCAGCAACGCGCCGGCCACGGCCCAGACAGCCTCCGGCCATTTGAACGGCCGGGTGATGACACCCGCCGTGGCGACCGCGGCGATGCCCCAAGACAGAAAAATGGAATTCACAACGTAAGCCCTGGATTCTTGATAAGTGCGAGCACGGGATTTCGCCCTCGCTTCGCAGCCGCACCATGAGCCGGCGGCCGCAGGCGCTCACTTTAGCAAGTTGCGCGCCTGCGGCGAAGCCGTTGGCCGCGCTTCATCCCACCCGGCTCACCGCGGCGATGCAGTCGCGCCCGTTGTCCTTCGCACCGTACAACTGCGTATCCACCAGGTTGACGAAGGCCACCGGGTCGCCCGCCTCTGCCGGAATCGTCGTGCCGACGCCGAAGCTGGCCGTCACCGTCTGCCGGAACGGCGAGCGCTCATGCGCGATCTGCTCGGCGGAAATCCGCTCGCGGCAACGCTCGGCCACCTGGCGCGCGGCCTCGGCGCCGGTGTTGGGCAGGATCAGCACGAACTCTTCCCCGCCGAAGCGGCCGACGAAGTCACCCGGCCGCACCGCGCCGCTCAGCACGCCGGCCATCCGCCTCAGGCACTCGTCGCCCTGCACGTGCCCGTAGTAATCGTTGTAGGACTTGAAGAAGTCGATATCGACCATGACCAACGAGAGCGGCGCCGCGTGGCGCAAGGCCGCGCTCCATTCCCGTTGCAGGTTGGCGTCGAACGCGCGCCGATTGCCGACGCCCGTCAGGCCGTCCCTGAACGACAGCGCCTCGAGTTCGCGTTGCAGCGCGGCCAGTTTCTCCTCGGTCTTCTTGCGCTCGCTGATATCGAACATGAAGCCGACCAGCGATTCCACCTCGCCCTGCGCGTCGCGCACCACATGCACCACGTCGCGCAGCCACACGTATTCACCCCGGCTCGTCAATGCGCGATAGTCGGCTTCGTGATCGGTGCCGGCCTTCGATTGCGCCACGCAGAATTCGACCACCTTGTCGCGGTCGTCCGGATGCATGCGCGCCGCCCAGTCCTGCACGGTTTTCCAGCTAGCGGGCGCCCAGCCGAGCAGGGCTTCGATCTGCGGGCCGATATAGGCGAACTCCATGGTCGCCCAATCGATCTTCCAGGGAATCGCCCTGGTCGATTCGAGCAACGTGCGGTAGACCGCCGCGTCGTGCTCCAGATAGCCTTCCACCCCGGCTGCGGCAACCGCCGTGTCGTGCCGCAGAAAATCCGCGCCGAGCGCGACGGCGTTGTTATCGATTCTGTTCATTGGCCTCAACTCTCCTCGCGGTTCAGCCGGCAAATTACCACAGCGCCCTGTCGCGCGGCCCGTTAAGGCCGCCGCCGCGCGTCATTCCAGCGACATTAGCGTCACGGTTACAACAATGTGTTCTCTTCTGCATGCCTATTCAGTTTTCATTGGCATCCCTACCATCCGCACTTCATCTGCATTTATCTGCATTCGTCGGTTATCGCCGACGCCCCACGAGCGCGACACAATGAAATCCAGCCCTGCCCAACCAGACCGCTACCACGGCGCCGCCATTGCCTTGCACTGGCTGATCGCGGCGTTGATGATCTGCGGCTTCTATATCGGCTGGATCATGACCGATATCCCCGGCTTCACGCCCACCAAGCTCAAATATTTCTCCTGGCACAAGTGGATCGGCGTGACCGTGTTCGTGCTCGCCGTGGCCCGCGTGCTGTGGCGCGCCACCCACCGCGCGCCGGCGCTCGACAGCGCCACGCCCGCCTGGCAGAAGGCCGCCGCGCATCTCGTGCACGCCGTGCTGTACGTGCTGATGCTGGCTATTCCGCTGTCCGGCTACTTCTATAGCTCCGCTGCCGGCATTCAGGTGGTGTATCTGGGCATCGTGCCGCTGCCCACCTTGATCGGCCCGGATCAGGCGCTCAAGGCGAGCCTGCGCACCGTCCACGTGCTGCTCAACTACACGTTGCTCGCCCTCGTTGCAATGCATGTGGCGGCGGCGCTCAAGCATCAGTTCCTCGACCGCGATGGATTGCTCGCGCGGATGGTTCCGTTCCTCAAGTAACTGACCGGCAGGCAACTCATAGCAGACGGACCGCAGGTCATTGGCAACGGTTTGTTGGCAATCAAATTCCCAGCGGTGCGCAATCAACGCACGCGGGTTCGATAGGATGCGTACCACTATGAAATCAAACTTTTATCTCTCCGCTCACCGTGTCACGCTCGCCGGCATAACGGCCATCTCGCTGTTCGGCGCGAGCTTCGCGCACGCCGATGTCGACACGAGCAAGAGCACCGTCATTGCCACCACGAAGCAGATGAACGTGCCCGTCGACGGCAAGTTCAGGAAGTTCTCGGCGCAACTGACTTTCGATCCGGCCAAACCGACCGCCGGCAGCGCCAATGTGTCGATCGACACAGGCAGCTACGACCTCGGCGCCGACGACTACAACAAGCAGGCCCAAGGCAAGGAATGGTTCGACAGCGCCGCCTACCCGGCCGCGACCTTCGTCTCCAGCGCGATCGCGCCGGCGGGCGGCAATCAGTACAAGATCACCGGCAAGCTCACCATCAAGGGCAAGTCGCAAACCGTGGTGGTGCCCGTCACCATTGCAAGCCAGGGCGCTACGCAAACCTTCGACGGCGCATTGCCGATCAAGCGCTCGCAATTCGATGTCGGCACCGGCGAATGGAAAGACACCTCCGTGGTCGCCGACGAAGTCGTCATTAAATTTCACCTCGTCGCTTCGAAGAAATAACCCGACACCGAAGCGTCGCCACACTTTCTGAAACCTGGAGAACACCTTGAAGAAACAACTTTTGCTCGCCGCAGGCGCGCTGGCCGCCGCATTGTCCTTTAACGCCATGGCAGCCGACACGTACCAGCTCGACCCGACGCACACCTACCCGAGCTTCGAGACCGACCACTTCGGCGGTATTTCGGTCTGGCGCGGCAAGTTCAAGAAGAGCAGCGGCACCGTGGTGCTGGATCGCGCGGCGAAGACCGGCACGGTGGACGTGACGATCGACATGAGCTCGGTGGATATCGGCAACGACAAGCTCGACGCGGAACTGGTCACGGACAAATTCTTCGACGCCGCCAAGTATCCGACCGCGACCTACAAGGGCACGCAGATCCGCTTCGACGGCGACAAGCCGGTGGAAGTGATCGGCACGCTGACGATGCACGGCATCACCAAGCCGGTCAATCTGAAGATCGAATCGTTCAAGTGCTTTGTCAACCCGATGCTCAAGCGTGAAGTGTGCGGCACGGAATCGACCGCGACGTTCAATCGCGACGACTTCGGCGTCGACTTCGGCAAGGCCTACGGCTTCAAGATGCAGACCACGCTGCACATTCAGGCCGAAGGCATCAAGCAGTAAACCGCTGCCTTTTCAGGCCGGCGTCAGGCGGTTGCGGCAACCGGTCTCTGTACCGGCATGTCGCCGCAACCCGCCCCTACCTGAGTACACCGGCCGGTTCCGTCGCTCAGCCGACCAGCCGCTCACGAGCGCGCGGAACGTATCCTTTTTCGAGTGCCGCGTGCCTGGCGAACGGGTCTTCTGCGGAAGTGATTATCGAAGCGGACGTAACGGTTCGATTCACCGAATAGCCCTTGAAAACAGGGCTATTTTCATATCGCGTGCGATTAAATCGCGTGTTCGGCATGTTTTACGCGTCATAAATTCCGTTTTCTCCGGAGCTCAAAACTTGAGCGAGAAGAGCTGCCATAAATACCCGCTATTCATGCGTTTGAACCGCTCGGTTAAACCGTAAAGTCGCCAGCACGGAAATAATCCTTTGTCGGGAGACTGTGCGGTGAGACTGGTAAAAAATGCGGCTGTGGTCGCGGCGTTGGCGGCGACGATGGTGGGAGCAGCACAGGCGCAGGAGATTTATGTTCACGGCGGCTCGCTCGGCGCCGGTGTGGGCGCGGCGCTGCCGCTGACCTCATGGGCGGGCGTGCATGCGGAAGTCGAAGGCTTTGGCCTGTCGCATTCGGTCCACGCCAACGACAACGAATACGACGGTCACCTCAAGCTCTTGCAGGGCGGCCTGTATCTCGACCTGTTCCCGTTCAGCTCCAGCGGTTTCCGCGTCACGGCCGGCGCGCTCATCAACGACGACGAACTGAGCGCCCACGCCGTGCCGAACGCGCAAGGCAACTACAAGATCGGCGACGACTACGTGCCGGCCGTGGCCGCCGCGCCATCGGCCACGGTCACGCTGCCGCGCGTCATGCCCTATCTCGGCATTGGTTACGGCCATAAGCCGGTTTCGAAGGGATTCGGTTTGACGTTCGATCTCGGCGTCGCCTACGGCCGTCCGCGCACTACCTATAACGTGCCGGCGATCTATTCGATGTTCACCACACAGGCCAATATCGACGAGCAGGAACGCAAGATCAGCGACAAGGTGGAGCGCTACAAGGTTTATCCGGTGCTGCAGATCGGCGTGAGCTACCGCTTCTGAGCGGTCCTTGCGGCGGCGGAGCAAGGTAGTATTACGGTTTGGCTTTTGTTGTCATCCGTTTTCTCCATCCCATGAGTTCTGCAGGCCGCCACATCGCGCACCTCGACATGGACGCGTTCTACGCGTCCGTCGAGCTCTTGCGCTATCCGGAATTGCGGGGCCAGGCGGTGGTGATCGGCGGCGGCCGCAGCGGCGTGCCGCAAACGCTCGAAGACGGCACCCGCCGTTTCGCCAGGCTGCGCGACTACGCGGGCCGTGGCGTGGTAACCACCTCCACTTACGAAGCCCGCGCACTCGGCGTGTTCTCGGCCATGGGCATGATGAAGGCGGCCATGCTCGCGCCGGACGCCATCCTGCTGCCCACCGACTTCGACTCGTATCGCCACTACTCGCGCCTCTTCAAGGCGGCGGTCGCCACCTTCACGGACCGTATCGAAGACCGCGGCATCGACGAAATCTATATCGATCTGACCGACGTGCCGGGCGAGCCGCGCGAGACCGCCGCGCGCATCAAACAGGCGGTCAATCAGGCCACCGGACTCACCTGCTCCATTTGCGTGGCGCCGAACAAGCTGCTGGCGAAGATCGGTTCCGAACTCGATAAACCCAACGGACTCACGATCCTCACGCCGGCCGATGTGCCGCTGCGCGTGTGGCCGCTCGCCGTGCGCAAGGTCAACGGCATCGGGCCAAAGGCCGCGGAAAAGCTGACCGCGCTCGGTCTCGCCACGGTCGGCGACCTGGCCGCGGCAGATGCGGGACTGTTGCAGGACCACTTTGGGCGCAGCTACTCGGCGTGGCTCATGCAGGTCGCGCAGGGCCAGGACGAGCGGCCGGTGGTGGTCGAATCGGAGCCCAAGTCGATGAGCCGCGAAACGACCTTCGAGCGCGATCTGCATCCTCGTCACGACCGCCCGGCGTTGTCGAGCTCGTTTACCGGCTTGTGCGTGCGGGTGGCGGAAGATCTGGTGCGCAAAGGCTACGTGGGTCGCACGGTGGGTATCAAGCTGCGTTACGACGATTTCCGCACCGTCACGCGCGATCTGACGCTGGATGCGCCGACCGCCGACGCCGCCGAGATCCGCCGCGCCGCAACCGAATGCCTGCGCAGAGTGGAATTGAACCGCAAGCTGCGGCTGCTCGGTGTGCGCGTAAGCGCCTTGAGCCCGGCCAACGCGCTGCCGCCGCAAAGGCGGCTGCCGGTTCAGGCCGACTTGCCCTTTACCAGCGACGAATAATCCGCCGACCCGGCCGCAGCGCTTGCGTTCGCCCGCACCGGCCGCATGCCGGCCTCGACCGGCAGCGCCGCGACCGAGAACGCAAAGGTGTTGATGCCGTGCGCGCTCTGCGCCGACACCGTACCGCGATGCATCTCCGCAATCGCTTTCACGATCGCGAGACCCAGCCCGTGGTTTTCGCGGCTATTGGTGCGCGAGACCTCCGCGCGATAAAAACGGTCGAACAGATGTTCGAGCACGTCCGGCGAAATCGGTGCACCGGGGTTGGCCACCGCGACGCGCACCTGATCCTCTTCATTCACAATCGTCACGTTGATCTCCGCGCCGGGCTCGCAATGCTGGATGGCGTTCATCAACAGATTCGTGCAGGCACGGCCGAACAGCGAGCGGTTCACGCGCGCCACGGCGTCACCGCGCAATTGCGCATGCACTCGCGCTTCTTCGAGCGGAATCTCGAGAAACTCCAGCGTGTGTGCGACTTCCGCGGCCAGCGACACTTCGACCAGACCAGTTGCCCGCTCGCCCTGATCGGCGCGGGCGAGGAACAGCATGTCGTTGATGATCGCGCGCATGCGCTCGAATTCTTCGAGGTTCGATTGCAACGTATGGCGCAGATCGTCGACGGAACGATTGCGTGTCAGCGCCACTTCCGTCTGGCCGATCAGAATCGTCACCGGCGTGCGCAGTTCGTGAGCCACGTCCGCATTGAACGATTCGAGGCGGCCGTAGGCGCCGTCCAGCCGCTCGAGCGCGCCGTTGAAAGAATTCGCCAGGTCGCTCAATTCGAGCGGCAGCGCGGCCGTGTTCAGACGCTGCGAGCGATTGTTCGGGCTGACGGCGGACGCGTCGCGCGTGAGACGCGTGAGCGGCGCGAGGCCGAGCCGGGTGACGGAGTAGCTGAGCAACAGGACAGCAAGACTGCCGAGCGCCGACAGCGCGGCGAGTGCCGAGCCGAACACGCGCATGGTGCGCACGTTGGGCGAGTAGCTCGCGGCCACCTGCAATTGAACCGGCGGACGCGCGCCGTAGGCCGGGATCGTCACCGTGGAGGTGAGCATGTCCTGACCGCCGCCGGCCGGCGTCACGCGTGTATAGCCGCCCGGCCAGCTCGTCACCACCGGACCGTCCACCAGCTTGCCGTAATGGAAATAAGGATCGGTGCTCGACACCGCATAGACGGTGCTGCCGTCGTGCGGCGTCATGTCAGTGAGTTTTTCGCGCGCCATGCGCCATTTTTCCGGCGTGACCGCGTGATAGACAATGATGCGCGCAATCTGCGTGCGATCGTCGAGCGACTCGCGCAGATGATGTTCGAGCTGCGTGCGCAGCACCAGAAAGAGCCCCGTGCCGACCAGCGTAAACACGAACAGTGCGACGAACGCGAACATCATGGCGAGGCGCCGGGCGATCGAACGGTTCATGACTGCTCCGCCTCCTCGCGCACTTCGAGCACGTACCCCATGCCGCGCACGGTGTGCAGCAGCTTGGAGGAAAACGGGCCGTCGAGTTTGGCGCGTAATCGTTTGATCGCGGTTTCGACCACGTTCGTATGGCTGTCGAAATTGACGTCCCAGACGAGTTCGGTAATCGCGGTCTTCGAGAGTATGTCGCCTTGCCGGCGCGCCAGCACGCTGAGTAACTGGAATTCCTTGGCGGTCAGGTCGAGGCGCACGCCGTCGCGGGTCGCGCGCCGGCCGATCAGATCGACGAACAGATCGCCCACGGAAATCAGCGTGGATTCCTGCGAACGGGTGCGCCGCGCCAGCGCGTGCAACCGTTCGACCAGTTCGAGAAACGAAAAGGGTTTGGTGAGGTAGTCGTCCGCGCCTTCGCGCAAGCCGCGCACGCGGTCGTTCACATGGTCGCGCGCGGTGAGCATGATGACCGGCGTCGATTTGCGCATGCGCAGTGCCTTCAGCACGCTGAAGCCGTCGCGTTTGGGCAGCATCACGTCGAGGACGATCACGTCGTAATCGAATTCGGTGGCCAGATGCATGCCTTCCTCGCCGTCGAGTGCGACGTCGACGACCCAGCCCTGCTCTGTCAAACCGGAGCGCAGGTAGTCCACCACCTTGTGCTCGTCTTCAACAATCAGCAATTTCATGCGCGTCCCCTTGTCTATGCATTATACGAAACGCCTCGCCGCTCCCCTGCGTCCGCGCCACTCATGATCCATCGGCTCACCGCGCGGGAGCCATTGCCTCCTTCGTGTCGCCGGGCTGCGTACTCTTCGGCGTGTCCGCCATATCCGCGCCGACGTCCCAGCCACCGCCGAGCGCCTTCACGAGCGATACCGACAGCGTCATCTGCTGGCCGTGAATCTGCACGTCCTGGCGCTCGCTGGTCAAGAGCGACTGCTGCGCCGTAATGACGTCGAGGTAAGCGACGAGGCCGCCAGAATAGCGGTCGTTGGCGAGCGCCAGCAGATGCTGCGCGTCGGTCACGGCCTCGCGCGACTGCCTGGCCGCGCCGTCCAGCACGGAGAGTCCGGTAATGCCGTCCTGCACCTGCTGGAACGCGGTGAGCACGGTCTGGCGGTAGTTCGCCTCGGTGGCCTTGTAGCCTTCGCTCGCGAACTGCACGTTGGCCGCGCGGCGGCCGCCGTCGAACAGCACCTGGCCGACCGCCGCGCCGAGCGTCCACATCAGCGTGGGCGCGCTCAGCAGGCTGGCGAACTGCGTGCTTTCCCAGCCAATGCTCGGTGTCAGCGTCAGACTCGGGAAGAACGCCGCCTTGGCGACGCCGATCTGCGCATTCGCCGCGGCCGTCGCGCGCTCCGCCGAGGCGATATCCGGCCGCCGTTGCAGCACGTCGCTCGGCACGCCGAGCGGAATCGACGGCACCTGAACATCGACCACTTTGGGTGCGATCGAGAACTGCGGCGCGGGCACGCCGACGAGCGCGGCAATCGCATGTTCGAGCTGCGCGCGCTGATTCAGGAGCAGTTGCGCCTGCACGCGTGTCGAGTCGAGCAGCGACTTCTGTTGCAGCACGTCGAGTCCCGACACCGAACCGAGATCGTGTTCCGTCGTGACGTAGTCGAGCGCCTTCTGTTGCAGTTTCACCGATTGATTCAGCACGTCGATCTCGGCGTCGAGTTCGCGCAGCGAGAAATAGTCGGTGGCGAGATCGGTGGTGAGAACGAGGCGCGCGTTGGCGAGGTCGTCCGCCGATTGCTGCGCGGATGCCACCGAGCCTTCCACTTCACGCCGTATCCTGCCGAATAGATCGGTGTCGTAGTTGATGGTGGGGCCGAGCTGCACATTGTTCTGCACCGTCGACGTGGTGGGCGTGCCGTAATTGGTCCGCGGGCGATCCTGCGAAATCCGGAAACGCGATGCCTGTGCCGCCAGATCGACTTCAGGAATCTGCTGCGCGCGGGTGTTCGCCAGCGTCGCCCTGGCTTGCTCATAGTGCGCGCTGGCCGCCACCAGCGTCTGATTCTGCGCGAGCGCCTGGGTTTCCAGCGTGGCAAGCGTCGGATCGTTGAACGCACTCCACCAGTCCGGCGAAATCGGCGCATGCGACGGCACGGCCACGCGCCAGTACGAATCGGTTTGCCAGGTGGGCGGCACCTCGGCCTGCGGCCGCTGATAGTTGGGCCCGACCGTGCACGCGGCCAGCAACGCCGTGCCCGCGAGCGTCGTTATCGCACGCCCTGTGGCCACGCGCTTCACGACGCCCCCTTGCCGTTGGCCCGCGGCGGCTGGATCTGCACGTGATCGCCGTCCGCGATCGAATCGCTCGGGTTGATGATGATCTTGTCGTTGGCCTCGATCCCGCTTTCTATTTCGAGCGACTGTCCGAGGTCTTGCGCAATCACGATCTTATGCAATTGCACGTTGCCGTTCGCATCGACCACCGCGACGCGCGGGCCTTCGGCGCGGAACAGCAGCGCGTTGCCCGGCACCATCAATTGCGCGTGGGCGACTGCCGGCACCGCGACCTGCACGTAAGCACCGGGGCGCAGCTTGTCGTCGGGATTCGGCAGCGTCACTTCGACCTGCAACGAACGGGTGGGCACGTCGATCGCGCCGGACATGTGCGTGATGGTGCCGTGGAATTGCTGGCCCGGCAGTTCCGCCTGCGTCACCACCACCTTCTGTCCCACCGACACGTTTTGCGCGTATGCCTGCGGCAATTGCACATAGACACGCAGCGGGTCCGACTGCGCAAGCGCGAAGAGCGCGCGGCTCGTGCCGCTGCCCGCGTCGATCAGGTCGCCGACATCCACATTGCGCTGCGTGACCACGCCCGCGAACGGCGCAACGATGCGCTTGAACGATTCGAGCTGCTGCAGGCGCTTGACGTTGGCGTCGGCAGCGGCCAGGTTGGCGACGTCCTGCGCATACGTGCTCTGCCGTTCGTCGAGCTCCTGTTGCGAGACCGCGTCGCGCTGGCGCAATTGCTGCCAGCGGTCCAGCGAGCTTTTGGCGAGGCCGAGGCTCGAACTGGTTTGCTGACGCTGCGCCAAAGCCTGCGCGAGTTCCTGGTCGATTTCCGGCGTATCCAGATCGGCGAGCAGTTGGCCCTGCTTCACGCGCGTGCCGATATCGGCGTACCAGTGCAGCAGATAACCCGTGGAGCGCGCATAGATCGGCGATTCGACATAGCCGCGCAGCGTACCCGGTAGCAGCGTATTGCCGCCGCCTTCGGTCTGGGTCGGGCTCACCACGTTCACGTACTGCGTGGCGTTCTGCTTCGTGGTCTCCGCCACCGAACGGTTTTGCATCACGTTCGCGATCACGGTGCGCAACGCCCCGACGGCGAGCAGCGCCAGCACGATCCAGACAGCGATTTTGGTGCGCTTCCATTCGCGATGGCGCGGCGGCAAGGCGTGGCCGCCTTCGGTCTCTCGCGAGGGAATCGCTAGCGATGCATGAGTTTTTTCGGTCATCTCAGTCAGCCATCTCAGTCAGCCGTCAATTAACTTTACGCGGGCTTGCCGGCGCCGCCATGGTCCGGCGTCGGGCCATCGTGGCCATCGCCGTGGGAGTCTGCGTGGTTCGCGCCGCCGTCGTCGCCATCGTCACGGTGGCGGCGTGCGAGCCGCGTGTGAATGGCCGCGAACACGAGCGGCACGAAAAACAGCGTGGACACCGTGGCGAATAGCAATCCGCCGATCACCGCGCGGCCGAGCGGCGCATTCTGCTCGGCGCCTTCGCCGAGACCGAGCGCCATCGGAATCATGCCGATGATCATCGCAAACGCGGTCATCAGCACCGGCCTGATCCGGCTCGCACCGGCTTCGAGCGCGGCGGTCAACGGCGGTGCGCCGGCGGAAAGCCGTTGGCGCGCGAACGACACCATGAGAATACTGTTGGCGGTAGCCACGCCCATCGTCATGATCGCGCCGGTCAAGGCCGGCACACTCAGATGCGTGCCCGTCAGGAACAGCATCCAAACAATGCCCGCGAGCGCCGCGGGCAACGCGCTGACGATAATCAGCGGATCGACCCACGACTGGAAATTCACCACGATCAACAGGTACACCAGCACGATCGCCATCGCCACGCCGAGTCCCAGCCCGAAGAACGAACTGCGCATGGTCTGCACCTGGCCGCGCACGGTAATCTGACTGCCGCGCGGCAGCGACGCGCGCATGTTGTTCACGAGCTGGTCGACCTGATTCGCCACGCTGCCCAGGTCGCGCTTCTCGACGCTCACATACAGATCGATCACCGGCTTGATGTTGTAGTGCGTGACTTCCGCGAACTGATTTTGCGGCGAGACCCGCACCAGGTTGCCGAGCAACTGCGTCGGGCCGTTGGCCGAACCCGACACCGGCGTGCGCAACAGTTCATCGATCGACGAGACCTGATACTGCGGCGTCTGCACCGCCACGTTGTATTCCACACCATTCTTGTTGTTGAACCAGAAACCCGGTGAGGTCTGCGAACTGCCCGACAAGGAAATGAGCACGTTCTGCGCCACGTTGCTCGCGCTCAGATTGAGCTGCTGCAAACGCGTGCGATCCATCTGAAGGTTGATCGCCGGTTCATCCAGCTTCTGCTGAATGTGGGTATCCACCGTGCCGGGAATCAGGCGCACCTGTTTCAGCAGCTTGCGCGCGACGTCGAAGTTGCCCTCCTGATTCGCGCCGGAAATCTGCACGTCCACGGCGGCGGGCAAGCCGAAGTTGAGAATCTGCGTGACGATGTCGGCCGGTTGAAAGAAGAACTCGACACCCGGAAATCGCTGCGGCAGGATCGCGCGCAGTTTGTCCATGTAGATTTGCGACGGCTCGTGGTCTTCATTGAGCGCCACCTGGATCTCGCCGTCGAGCGTGCCGATCGTGCCCGCATTGCTATAGGAGAGGTTGATGCCGCTATAGGGCAAACCGAGGTTGTCGAGAATCGTGCCGAGTTCTTTAGCGGGCACTACCTCGCGGATCACATTTTCGACCTGGTCGGCCAGACGCGCGGTTTCCTCGATGCGGGTGCCCGTCGGCGCACGCATGTGCAGGCGAATGTCGCCGGCGTCAACGCTCGGGAAAAAGTCTTCGCCGAGCACGAAAATCAGGCCCATCGACACGACGCAAAAACCGAGAAACACGCTGCCGAACACACCACGGCGCACCAGCACACTGCTGAGTATCATGATGTAGCCGGCGCGCATGCGCTCGAATCCGCGATCGAAACGGTGATAGATGCGCATGAACGGATTCGGCTTCGCGCCCTCTTTCGGCTTGTGCGCGTGCCCCATCAGCAGCATCGCCAGGGTCGGCACCAGCGTACGCGACAGAACGTACGACGCCAGCATGGCGAACACCACGGCCTCGGCGAGCGGCACGAAGAGATACCGCGCCACGCCGGTCAGGAAGAACATCGGCACGAACACGATACAGATACACAGTGTCGACACCAGCGCCGGAATCGCGATTTCGCCCGCGCCGTCGAGAATCGCATCGTGCAGATTCGTGCCCATATGCAAGTGCCGTTCGATGTTCTCGATCGTCACCGTGGCATCGTCCACCAGAATCCCGACCGCCAATGCCAAACCGCCGAGCGTCATGATGTTGATCGTCTGCCCGAGCGCGTGCAGCGCGATCAGCGAGGACAAGATGGACAGCGGAATCGAAATCGCAATGATGCAGGTGCTGCGCCAGTTGCCGAGAAACAGCAGGATCATTGCCGCGGTCAGCGCGGCCGCGACCAACGCCTCGCGCACCACACCCTGCACGGCCGCTTTCACGAACACCGATTGATCGAATAGCGGCGTGATCTTCAGGTCCGGCGGCAGTGCCGCCTCAGCGCCCGGCAGCAGGCCACGCAGCGTGTTGACGATCGAGAGCGTCGACGCACTGCCGTTCTTGAGCACCGACATCAGCACGCCGCGATGGCCGTCCTGCCGCACGATATTGGTCTGCGGCGAGAAGCCGTCGCGCACGTGCGCGACTTCCCGCAGATACGTCGTGGCGCCGTTGAGCGTGCGCACCGGAATATCGTTGAGCCCTTCCACCGTAGCGGGCGAGCCATTCATGTTGATCGTGTATTCCTTCGTTCCGATCTTCGCCGTGCCGGTCGGCAGAATCAGGTTTTGCGCGTTGAACGCGCTGACCACGTCGGATGGCGTCAGGCCTTTGGCAAGCAATGCGCGCGTGTTCAGATCGACCGAGATCAGCCGCGATTTGCCGCCGTAGGGGTACGGCACGGCCGCGCCCGGAATCGTCACGAGTTGCGGACGCAGAAAGTTCAGCGCCGTATCGTTGAGCGCCTGCTCGGAGAGCTTCGGGCTCGACAGGCCGAGCTGGATCACCGGAATACTGGAGGCCGAGTAGCTGATCACCAATGGCGGCGTGGCGCCGGGCGGCATCTGCTTGAGCTGCGCCTGTTCGACGGCCACCGTCTGCGCGATCGCGGTCTGGATGTTCGCAGTCGGCTGCAGGAAAACTTTCAGAATCGTAATGCCCGCGAGCGATTGCGATTCGATGTGTTCGATGTCGTTGACCGTGGTAGTCAGACTGCGCTCGTTCACCGACGTAATGCGGTTGGCCATGTCTTCGGCCGACAAGCCCGTGTAGGTCCAGATGATACTGACCACCGGAATATTGATTTCCGGCAGCACGTCGACCGGCGTGGTGAACAGCACGAATGGCGTCGCCAGCAAGATCAGAATGGCCATCACGATGAACGTGTATGGCCGTTTAAGCGCAACGTTGACGATCCACATTGAAACGTGCCCGAGAGAATGCAGGTAAGGGATGGGTGAATCTGCGCCTATGCTAGATCGATAGCACCAACGCCTGCATGGCGCGAAAATGGCGGAATTGTCAGGAAGGCTAATGTAAGAAAATGGGGCGCTTGAGACGGGACGCAGTTTGCTGACAAGCAAACGTTTGATACCCAAAGATAGGCGAGATTGATGCGCGCCTTGACGCGATGCTCCGCGCCGGCATCGCGGAACATCGCACAGATTGATTTGCGTAAAGCAAATACTTCACGCTTGTTGAAAGCTTAGTCGATCACTGTCCACTTGCCATTTCGCCGGCACTTTCAGCAGTGCCGGTTCTGGCGTTCAGTTCGGCTTCAGCGTGAATGGCCTGCATTACTTGGCGAACAACGACGACATATCCGCGAACGCCTTGAACTCCAGCGCATTGCCCGACGGATCGAGGAAGAACATGGTGGCCTGCTCGCCTACTTCGCCCTTGAAACGCACGTGCGGCTCGATGATGAAGTCGATGCCCGCTTTCTGCAGTTTGTCCGCCGCAGCCTGCCACTGCGCCATCGAGAGCACCGCGCCGAAGTGACGGACCGGCACGGCGTCGCCATCAACCTTGCTGGTCTGACGGTGGCCGACTTCTTCAGGCGCGAGATGAGCGACGATCTGATGGCCGTAGAAATTGAAATCGACCCATGCGTCCGAGCTGCGCCCTTCCGGACAGCCCAACAGGTCGCCGTAAAACTCGCGCGCGGCGGCAAGGCTATGAACAGGGAACGCCAGATGGAACGGCGGCAAGGCGGTGTCGGCAACGCTCATGATGGGGAAACTCGCTGATTGGAATTGGGTTGAACGTGCCGGCGCTCCACGCCACACGCGTAAGGCCAAGTTTAACCATGACTAAAAATGGTTAAAAACGATATATATTTGACCTGACCCACACCAAAATCGATTAATCGATCATGCTGAGCGAACTCAAGACCTTTATCGCCGTGAGCCAGTACGGCACGTTTTCCGGCGCCGGCGCGCGGATCGGCCTGACGCAATCCGCCGTGAGCGCGCAGATGCAGCGGCTCGAACAGGAACTCGGCTTTGCGCTATTCGACCGTACCGGCCGCTCCGCCACGCTCAACGACGCCGGCCGCGAAACGCTCGCGCTCGCCGAGGAAATGATGACGCTATACGCCCGGCTCTCCGAACGCGGCGCGGGCGCGGCGGAAAGCGGCATGCTACGGGTGGGCGCCATTGCTTCCGCGCAAGTGTCGTTTCTCGCCGATGCGCTAACGCGTTTTCGCGAAGACCGGCCCGGTTGGCGAATTCGCGTCGTGCCGGGCGTGTCGCTGGGCTTGCTGGGCCAAGTGGATTCCGGCGAACTGGATCTGGCCGTCATTATCAAACCGCCCTTCGCGCTGCCGTCCGAACTCGAATGGCGCACGCTCGTCACCGAACCGTTCGTGCTGCTCGTGCCCAAGGCGCTCGTGCGCGGCAAGGGCCACGCCCGGTCGTGGCGCGAGTTGTTGCGCAGCGAGCCGTTTATCCGCTACGACCGCACGTCGTTCGGCGGCAGACTCGTCGACCGGTTTCTGCGGCGCTCGCGGCTGAACGTGCACGATGTGATCGAACTGGATGAATTACAGGGGATCGTGCAACTGGTCGCGCGTGGCATCGGCGTGGCGCTGATTCCGGATAGCGCGGGACTCGGCAAGTGGCCCGCCAACGTCGCCGCGCTCGAACTCGGCGAGGCGACGTTTCACCGTGAGATCGGACTCGTGCAGCGTCCACGGCATAGCCGGCAGGCGGTGGCAGGCGCGCTCGCCGATTGCATCGGCATGGCGGCAAAAGCGTGAAGCGCTGCGCGTACGCATGATTGTGCCGTTGCGGGAGCGGTCAACTGTATCTGTGAGACTCGTGCGGCCGCATGCAGAATCCTCATTCGCGTGACGCTTCCCGCTTTCCGCCCGTGTGCGCGCCGCACGGTTTGCCCGCCACCGAGGTTCAGCCCATGACCGCCAGCCCCTTCCTCACCGCCGATGTCCTGATTGCCTACAGTGCGTACTTCGTCGGCACGGCAAGTCCCGGGCCGAGCAATCTCGCCATCATGTCGCTCGCCATGAGCGCGGGCCGCCGATCCGCCTTGACCTTCGCGCTCGGCGTGGTGTCGGGGTCGTTCTTCTGGGCGCTGCTGGCGTCACTGGGTTTGTCCGCGGTGCTCGCCACGTACTCGGAGTGCCTGGTGGCGATTAAGGTCGCTGGCGGACTGTATCTGCTGTGGCTCGGTTTCAAATCCGCACGCTCGGCCTTGCGCGCCGAGGCGTTGCCCAGCGCCACGGCGCGGCAGGACGCAACGCTCAAGCGCCTGTATCTGCGCGGGCTGCTGCTCCATCTCACCAATCCGAAAGCGATTCTCGTCTGGCTGTCGATCGTTTCGCTGGCCATGTCGCCCGCGAGCGGTACGTCGCACACCGCGCCGGTCGTGCTCGGTTGCATGTGCATCGGCGTATCGGTGTTCAGCAGTTATGCGGTGCTGTTTTCGACCGCTTCCGCGCGGCGCATCTATGTGGCGATCCGGCGCTGGCTCGACGGCTCGCTCGCGATCATGTTCGGAATCGCCGGCATCAAGATGCTGACTTCAAAAAGCTGAGCGCTTCGAGACGTCCACCGCTCTGCGATACTGTCGCCGTGACGACTGAAGCGGATAAGCGAACACGATGAGCGGCGGTAATGAAGTGAACCCGGCAGCGCAGCGCTCGCCGCGGCAGAAGCGGTTCTATCTCGCGGGCATGGTCGCGCTAGTGGCCGGCGTGATCGCGGCGGCGATCATCTATGCGACAGCACCAGCGCCGGACAGCGCCGTCTCCATGTACAGCATGGCCGATCCACGCTATCAGATCGAATTGCAGCGCATCGGCGGCAATGCGGCGGTGCTGATGGCGCAATTTCATCAATGGTTCGACGGGCTTTGGCACGGCACGGCGCTCGCTTATACGGTGGCCGTGCTGGGCATCGCCATCGCGGGCATGTGTTTCTTTATCGGCCATTTCTTCGCTGACGAAGAACCGCCACGCTAAAGCCATCACAGCTCGCCGCGAGCATGCGCTTGCGTGACCTCGTCTACCTGCCGGCCGGGCTCACTACGCCGGCCGCGCGCAGCGCCTCGTGCAAGGTGTTGAAAATACAGCTTGCATCGATAATCGGCGTAATGCCGTGCCGGTCCATATCCGAGCGCAAATATTGGTTCACGCGCGCGAAGAAAACCTCGATGCCCTGGCGCTTCAGCGTCGCGCACAACTCGCCGACCGAGCGCGCCGCCGAATAGTCGATGTCGGTGATCGCGCTCGCGTCGATCACGAAACAACGCACTTTGCTGGGCGCCTCGTCGATCAGGCGGCGGGCGTCGTCGACGAAAAAGTGGTCGTTCGCGTAAAACAGATCGGCGCCGAAGCGATAGACGATCAGGCCCGTCGCGGTCTGCATGCCGGGCACGGCAGGCTCCGGAACCCAGACGCCGTTGTCGCCGGGAACGAGAATCATCGTGTGCGGACGGTAGCTGTGCCGCACGTGACGAAGCAGCGAGAGCGCCACCGCGACCAGGATACCGTGCTCGACGCCGATCAGCACCACCGCCGCCGCCGTGAACACGGCCAGCGCGAATTCACCCGGGCTTTCGCGGCGAATCGCAAACAACGTCTTCAGATTGATCAGACCGATGGCGATCGTAAACACGATGCTGGCGAGAATGCAGTGCGGCAGATACTGCAGGAATCGGCTGAAAAATAGCAGCACCGCGACCACCACCGCCGCGAACACGAGCTGCGCGAACTGGCTGCGCGTGCCGGCGAGATCCGCCATGGCGGTTTGCGTCGGGCTGCCGTTCACCACGAACGCGCCTGAAAACGCTGCCGCCGCGTTGGCTGCGGCGATGCCCAGCAGATCGGCATTGGTGTCGACCGATTCGTGATAACGCTCGGCGAACACGCGACTCGCGGCAGCGCTTTGCGCGACGATCATCACGAAGCAGGACGCCGCGACGGGCAGAAGATCGAGCGCCTGCTGCCATGTCACCGACGGCATGCGCAGCGCCGGCAGCCCACCCGCCACCGGGCCGAGTACGGCGATACCGTGAGCCGAAAAACCGAAGAGATTGCTTGCGGCGATACCCGCCACCACCGCGATCAACGGTACCGGCACGCGTGGCTGAATGCGCTTGAACGTCAGAATGGCGCCGACCACCAGCAGCGAAATGGCGAGTGTCGGTGGATGGATTTGCGCTGCTCCGTGCACCACCAGCATCAGCTGATCGACGCTGCGCGAGGCGCGGCCGGGCACGCCGGACATGTCGCCCAGCATGCTGATACCGACCTGCACACCCACTCCGGCGAGAAACCCCACCAGCACGGTGCGCGACAGGAAGTCAGCCAGAAAGCCCAGTTTGAAAATGCGCGCGACGAACAGCAATGCCGCGGTCAGCAAGGCAACCATCGCGGCAAGCGCGGCATAGTCGGCGCTGGAGGGCGGCGCCATGGTGGAAAGCCGGCTCGCGAAAATGGTGGCGGTGGCGGAGTCGGCGGCCACGACGAGGTGCCGCGAAGCGCCGAAGAAGGCAAAGGCGATGAGTGGCAGAAAGACCGTGTAGAGGCCCGTCACGGCCGGCATGCCGGCAATGCGCGCGTAGCCCAGCACTTGCGGAATATCCATCGACGCAAGCTGCACACCGGCGAGCGCATCGCGCGCCGCCGCAGCACGGTTCAGGGGAAGGACGCCCTTCAGCACGCTAACGCGCGCCGTGACATTCGCCAGAAAATCTCGCATACGCGATACTGCCCTAATCTTGGGTTATCGCGCATCGTGCCGCGACTCGGCACTCAAAGGCAAGACTTGTCGCGAGATCGGCTCAACAAAACCGCACTCCCCAGCACGCTGCTCAGCGGTGCTGCAGGAAACATCCGACCAGCGGATTCAACGCTTGAATTGTCCCGTCACCGGATCGACGTGGCGCGCGAAACCAATTAACGCAGCGATGCCGATCGGGCAGGCAATGAAGAACACGGCCAACATCTCACACCCCGTAACAAAATGTTACCGGAAAGTCTACGTGATTGGCCTGCGAATTGAATGAGGGAAAACGGCAAATCAGTGTATCGGCAATTACAACAATCTCTTGAGTGTCCGACTTCGCGCGCGGCGAAAATGTCGGCAGAAAATGCGGCATAAAGCGCGGGAAATCGTACGTTACACGCGGCGTTCCTATACGCAAACGCTTGCGGATTTCTCCGCCATTCGACAACGATAGATTCCCTTTTCCGTGGCGACACCTCGCAATTAGAAGGACGCTTCTACAAGCTATAGCGGCGAACACGCGTTGGAGACTTTCGGGAGTGATGCGATCGCGTTCGCGCCCAAGTCGGGACCGCGCCCATGCTTTTTGCGGTCTCCCCGTATAATCCGGCATGAACCGAATCCCGCACCACCCGCCCTCGCAACCGGCCGCTGCTCGCCGCCGCGCTGCCCGCCACCCTTCGGCGGTCGCATGAAAACTCCGAAACGTCTGCTCCCGCTGGTCGAAGAAGGCCTGATCGACGAAGTCATCTCCCAGCTGATGAGCGGTAAGGAAGCCACCGTCTACGTGGTGCGCAGCGGCGACGCCACGCGCTGCGCTAAGGTGTACAAGGACGCCAAACAGCGCAGTTTCCGCCAGGCCGCCTCCTATCGCGAAGGCCGCAAGGTCAAGAACAGCCGCCAGCAGCGCGCCATGGAAAAAGGCAGCCGCTATGGCCGCGAAGTGCAGGAACAGGCCTGGCAGAACGCCGAGGTCGACGCCCTGTTCCAACTCGCGAATGCGGGCGTACGTGTGCCGCAGCCTTTTATCTGCACCGACGGCGTGCTGCTGATGGAGCTGGTGACCGACGCTGACGGCAATGTTGCACCGCGTCTGAACGACGTCGAGATGAGCGAGGAACGCGCGCTCGAATTGCACGCGCTGCTGTTGAACCAGGTGGTGCGCATGCTGTGCGCCGGCATGATTCACGGCGACCTGTCCGAGTACAACATTCTGCTAGCCGCCGACGGCCCGGTCATCATCGACCTGCCGCAAGCGGTGGACGCCGCCGGTAATCTGGAAGCGCCCGCCATGCTCGAGCGCGACGTCAACAACCTCGCCACGTATTTCGGCCGCTTCGCGCCGGGGCTGCTCGAGACGCACTACGGCAAGGAAATCTGGGCGCTCTACGAAGCGGGCGCGTTGCATGTCGACGCCGCATTGACCGGCCGCGTCGAAGCGGACACCACGCCGATCGATCTCGAAGCCGTGCTGCAAGAACTCGAAGATACGCGGCTCGACGAAGAAGCGCGCCTGCGCTACGAACAGTCGCTGCGCAGCGGCACCTGAGTGTGTGCCGCCAACGGCAGCGGCATGGAGCGGCGGTCGCGCTTAGCAGCAACGGCGTGCAGCAGTTCGCCGCTGCGCGATCCGGCTACCGCGTACGGCCCAAATGTGCAGCGTCGATGGCACCGGCCGCCACACCCGGCGCCGGCCCCACCGATTTGCGCATCGTCACCGTCACCGGAAACTCGCGGAAAATCTCCCACGTGGTCCGATAGCACTGGTTGACCAGCCAGCGCACGGCATTCTGCGTCAGCTCGGCCGTTGGAATATGCACCGATGTCAGCCCGGGCGCGGCGTAAGCAGCCGAGTAATCGTCGTCGTAGCCGATCACCGAGACCTCGTCGGGAACGGCAATGCCCGCCTGGTGAAAACGCGCCAACGCGCTCACGGCCATCGTATCGTTCGCGCAGAACACGCCCGTGAAGCGGCGTTTCGCGTCGAGCAATTTTTGCGCGGCCGCGTAGCCGCCTTCCGGTGAGAAATCCGATTCGATCAGCGTGACGTCGTCGCGCGCAATGCCCTCGCGCGCCAGTTCGGCAAAGAAGCCTTCCAGACGGGTCAGGTTGTCGGACGCGGAAAAAGGCCCGGATATCACCGCGATGTCACGGTGCCCATGATCGAGCAGGGTGCGCGCCGCCAGCTCGCCGCCACGGTGGTGGTCGGCGCAAAACGACGCCTCCGGCAACTGATCGAACGCGCGGTTCAGGAACACCATTTTCGGATGCATGCGGTGCAGCATGATCAGATCCTCGTCGTGCAGATCGTGACTGATCACCACCACGCCGTCGCAATCCCGACCGATCAGAAAACGCACCGCCTCGATGGCCTGTTCACGCGGCGACACTTCTCCGCAGCCGGTCGCCACCACCACGTGACGGCGTACCGCGCGCAGTTCGGTATCGGTCTGCTTGAGGATCGTGCCGTAGTAGGAGCCGAAGAAAGTCGGCACGAAAAGGCCGACCATGCCGAGCGACTGCGTAGCCATGGCGCGGCCGATGGAGGACGGCCGAAAGTTCAGCTGCTCGATGGCCGCTTTCACGCGAGCGGCGGCATCCGCCGAAATCGGCCCTTTACCGGAAATGGCGCGAGAGGCAGTCGACATGCCCACGCCGGCCAGTGCCGCGACATCTTTGAGTGTTGCCACGCGGTTCTCCGTCAAGCATGTTGTATTTGGAGCGACGCCGCGTGCCGGCGCTACAAACGCGCGCCGCCCGCTTCGTCGAACAGAGAGACATGTGTGCCGCCGAACGAGAACGCCACGGTGTCCCCCACCGCCACTGGCGTCTTCGTCTGGTCGATCGACGCGACCTGAACTCCATGATAGTCGAGCCAGATGACGCGGTGGTTGCCCATCGGCTCCACCAGCGAAACTTTTGCGCGTTCGCTCGCGCCCTCGCCCACTCTCACGTCTTCGGCCCGCACGCCAAGCACGCACGGCAATGCATTTGCCGGCGTGGACTTGAACGGGTACGCAGAGACGTCGAGCCGCCCATGCTCAGAAGAGAAGTGGACGCTGCCGTCGCGTGTTTCGAGCGTGCCCTTGAGCAGGTTCATCGCGGGCGTGCCGAGAAACGTGGCGACGAACAGGTTGTCGGGGCGCGCGTAGACTTCGGTGGGCGTGCCGAACTGCTGGATCACGCCGCCGCGCATCACCGCCATGCGGGTCGCGAGCGTCATCGCCTCGACCTGATCGTGCGTGACGTAGATCATCGTCGCGCCCAGACGCTGATGCAGTTGCTTGAGTTCGCGGCGCAGTTCGGTGCGCAATTTCGCGTCGAGGTTCGAGAGCGGTTCGTCGAACAGGAATACGTCGGCTTCGCGCACGATCGCCCGGCCAATCGCCACCCGCTGCCGTTGGCCACCTGAAAGCTGCGCCGGTTTGCGCTTGAGCAGCGGCCCGAGTTGCAACATCTCGGAGGCCCGCGCCACGCGCCGCGCAATCTCCGCCTTCGGCGTGCCGTTGATGCGCAAGGCAAACGACAGATTGCGCTCCACGCTCATGGTCGGATAGAGCGCGTACGACTGGAACACCAGTGCAATGCGCCGGTCTTTCGGGTCGGCCCAGGTCATGTCTTCGCCGGCAATCTCGATGCTGCCGTCGCTCACGTCGATCAATCCGGCGATGCTGTGCAGCAAGGTGGATTTGCCGCAGCCCGACGGCCCGAGCAGTACGACGAATTCGCCGGCCCGCACGTCGAGATCGAGGTTCTCGATCACCGTGTTCGCGCCCAGCCGGATGGTCAGATTGCGCACCGCCACGTTGGCCTGTGTCGCGAGACCCGCCGCGTCCGCCGCCTCGGGACGGGTCGCCACGCCCGCCGCGTCGGCCGCGCTTGCGACCGGATTGACCAGCGCGTTTGCCGCATTAGCCACGTTTGTCATTGCCTATCCCTTGACGGCGCCGGAGGCGATCCCGCGCACAAACCAGCGGCCCGAAACGAAGTACACCGCGAGCGGCACCATGGAGGTCAGAATGGTCGCGGCCATATTGACGTTATAGAGGCGCTCGCCGGTGGTCGTATTGATGATGTTGTTCAGTTGCACCGTCATCGGCAGATTCCTGGTGCCGGCAAACACGAGGCCGAGAATGAAGTCGTTCCAGATGCCCGTGACCTGCATGATGACCGCCACCACGATGATCGGCACGGACATGGGCAGCATCAGTTGCACGAAGATACGCCAGAAACCGCCGCCGTCGATGCGCGCCGCCTTGAACAGTTCCTGCGGAATCGACACGTAGTAGTTACGGAAAAGCAAGGTCATCACCGGCATGCCGAAGATGGTGTGAATCACCACGATGCCCGGCAGTGAACTGAACAGATGCACGCTCGCCAGCACCCGCACGAGCGGATAGACCATCACCTGCACGGGGATGAAAGCGCCCATCAGCAGCACGCCGAACAGCAGGCCCGCGCCGCGCGGACGCCAGAACGACAGTGCATAGCCGTTCACCGCGCCGATCGCGATCGACAGAACCGTGCTCGGCACGACAATGCGCACCGAGTTCCAGAAACCGACCTGAATGCCGTTGCAATCGAGCCCGGTACACGCGGACTGCCACGCGGCGCCCCACGCGCTGAGCGTGAAATGTGCGGGGAACGCCAGCAGATTGCCCAGACGAATCTCGCTCATCGGTTTGACCGAGGAGACGAGCATTACGTACAAGGGCAGCAGGAAGAATAGCGCCGCCGTCAGTAAAAACGCGTAGACCCCCAGACGCGCGGGGGTGAATATCGCACGGCGGCGGCGGCGCTGCGGAGCGCGGCGCGGCGTACCGTCTTTGAGCGGTGGACTGAGCGTGTTCATCACCTCTCCTCGTGCCTGGCGGCGCGGCTGCGGGCATAGAAGAACGGCGCGAGGATCGCCAGCACCGTCGCCAGCAAAACGATCGACGCCGCCGAAGCAAGCCCGATATTGGCGCGGCCGAATAGATAGTCCATGATGAACTTCGCCGGCACTTCGCTCGCCGTGCCGGGGCCGCCTTGGGTCATCGCGACCACCGCGTCGTAGAGCTTCACCACCATCACGAACAGCAGCACGAAAGCGGTGGAGAACGATGGTCCGAGCATCGGCACGACAATGCTCGCATACACCCGCCAGCGCGGAATGCCGTCGATGCGCGCCGCCTTCCACAATTCGTCGTCGATGCCGCGCAGGCCCGCGAGCAACAACGCCATCACGAGGCCCGAGGCCTGCCACACCGTGGCGATCACAATGGTGTAGATCACCCGGTCCTGATCGACGATCCAGTCGAAGCGCGCGTGCGCGAAACCGAGCTTGTGCAGCACGGCCTGCGCGCCGAGTTCCGGGTTCAGGATCCATTGCCACACGAGCCCCGTCGCCACGAACGACATTGCATACGGATAGAGAAACACCGTGCGCAACGCGCCTTCAGCGACCACGCGCTGATCGATAAAAATCGCCAGCAGCAAGCCGATCACCATGCACGCCAGGATAAAGCACGCGCCGTAGATCACGATGTTTTGCAGCGACAGCAGCCAGCGGTCGTTATTGAACAGCCGCGCGTATTGGGTGAAGCCCGCGAAGTCGCCGGAAGGAAACGTGCGCGAATTGCTGAGCGACACGCGCGCGGTCCACACCATCGTGCCGAGATATGCGAACACGACGGTCAGAACCATTGGCAGCAACGCGAGCCACACCGCGAACGGAAAACGCTTTTTGAGCGGCTTCTTCAGCCGCGCTTTTTGCGCCTTCGACCCGGCTGCCGGCAACTTGAGCGCGTGCATGCCGCGCACCTAGCTCTTCAGCGCACTGGCAAATGCCTTCTGCGCGTCGTCAACCGACTGGTTCTTGTTCCAGAAGTTGGTGACGACGTCGATCAACGCGCCCTGCGTGTCAGGCGAGAGCAGCATTTCCGGATTCGGCAACTGACGCGACTTGTCCTTCATGATCGCAATGCCCTCCTTCGCGCAGATGTCGAGACTGCTGGCGTCCACGTCGGGACGAATCGGAATCGAGCCTTTTTTCGCGCTGAATGCGACTTGCGCGGACGGCGAGGTCATCACCGTGGCAAGCAGATTTTGCGCCTTGATCGCAGTGGGATTGTCCGTTTTCGGGAACACGAACACGTCGCCCGCGACCAGATACGGCGAGTGCGGCCCGAAACCGGGGAAACAGCCGAAGTCTTTACCCGCGCTCTGATTCGCCGCCGAGAATTCGCCCTTGGCCCAGTCGCCCATGATCTGCACGCCCGCTTTGCCGGAGATCACCAGCGCGGTGGCGTCGTTCCAGTTGCGGCCGGGCGAACCGGCATCGACGAAATCGTGCAGACGCTTGAACGACGCCAGCACCTTCTTGAAGGCATCCGACTTCACGGCATTCATGTCGCGGTCGCGGTACACCTTCAGATACAGATCGGCACCGCCCACGTCAGCCAACACTGCGTCGAAGGTGATTTTCTCCTGCCAGGGCTGACCGCCGAGCGCGAGCGGAATCACGCCCGCGGCTTTCAGCTTGCCGAGATCGGCGATGAACTCGTCGTAGCTCTTCGGCTCGGCGGTAATGCCCGCTTTCTGGAACACCGGCTTCGAATAGAAGAACCAGGCAGGCATGTGGATATCGACAGGCGCGGCGTAGTAGTGGCCCTTCACCTTGATGCTGTCGAGGATCGACTGCGGAAATACGCCGTTCCAGTTCTCCTTCGCGGCGACGTCGTCGACATTGTTCAGCAGGCCCTGATCGATCAGGTCGTGAAACTGCCTGGACGTGTTGAACTGCGCGGCGGTGGGTGGATCGCCGCCGACGATCCGGTTGATCGCCGTGGAGCGCGCCTGATCCGCGCCCGCCACCGCGTTGTCGACCCATTGGCCGCCGGCCTTGTTATACGCGTCGGCAAACTGGCGAATCGCGGCTGACTCGCCGCCGGAGGTCCACCAGTGAATCACGTTGGCCTTCAAAGGCTCCGCATGCGCGACGACGCCATATAACGTCAGTGCCGCAACCACGCCTCGCAAGACCCATTTTCTGCTGTCCATTCCGTCTCCTTTGTCGGTGTTTCAGGTCGACATACAAACCAGCACCCGCCCGCTATTCGCTGCGTGCTTTGCGCTCCTTCAGGAATTTCGACACCAGTTCGGCACTGCGTTTGATCGTGCGCTGCTGGGTAGCGTAATCGACATGCACGACACCAAAGCGACGCTCGTACCCGAACGCCCACTCGAAGTTGTCCATCAGCGACCAGAGAAAATAGCCGCGAATCTCCACGCCGGCCTTGATGGCCTGATCGACCGCGGCGAGATGTCGCTTGAGGAACGAGATGCGCTGGGTGTCCTCCACGTGGCCGTCGATCACCTTGTCGTCCGAAGCCATGCCGTTTTCGGTGATGTAGATCGGCGGCAGGTTCGCATACGTGGCCTTGAAACCGGTCAGCAGATCGCGCAAGCCGTCCGGATACACTTCCCAGCCCATCTGCGTGCGCTCCACGCCTTCGAGCGGCACTTCCCTGAAACCGTGCACGCCGTCGCTCGCGACATTGGTGCGGAAATAATAGTTGATGCCGAGGAAGTCCAGCGGCGCGGCGATGGTTTGCATATCGCCGTCGAGCACCAGCGGCTCGGTGCCCGGCCACAGTTCGAACAGATCCCGCGGGTAGCGACCCTCCAATAGCGGATCGAGAATCCACGCGTTGTGCTGCACCTCGAACAGATGCGCCGCGCGCTGATCGGCCGCGCTCCCGCTGTTGGCCGTGCCGCGTCCGACATTGGCGACGATGCCCTTTTGCGAAGCCGGATCGTTGGCGCGCAAGACCGGCACCGCGAGACCATGCGCGAGCAGCAGATGATGCATGGCCTGCGAGGCATAGCGTCCGTCTGCGAGCCCCGGCGCGTGGTGGCCGTTGCCGTAGCCGAGATACGCCGAGCACCAGGGCTCGTTCAGCGTCATCCAGCCGTCCACGCTACCGGCCAGCTCGCGGCTCATCAGGTCGGCGTAGTCGGCGAAACGGTAAGCGGTGTCGCGATTGAGCCAGCCGCCGCGATCTTCCAGATGCTGCGGCAAGTCCCAGTGATACAGCGTGACGAAGGTCGTGACGCCCTTCTCCTTGAGCCGCGCGAGGAGCCGTTTATAGAACTCGATGCCTTTGCGGTTCGGCGCGCCGGCCGCGTCCATCACGCGCGGCCAGGCGATGGAGAGCCGGTAGCCTTCGAGGCCGAGCCCGGCCAGCATGTCCACGTCCGCTTCCCAGCGATGATAGTGATCGCAGGCCACGGCTCCGGTGTCGCCGGCGAGAACCTTACCGGGCGTCGCCGAGAACGTGTCCCAGATGGAAGGCAGGCGGCCGTCTTCGTTCACCGCGCCTTCGATCTGATACGAAGCCGTGGCCGCGCCCAGCAGAAAATTCTTGCGCCATAGCGACGAGTCCGCTGGCGGGGTGAAAGGATCGGCTGGCGATTGGGAATGGGGGGAGAGAGCGTCGGATACAGCAGAAGCGTCGTTTGCCACGGGGTCTCCATACATAGCAATTACCGCGCTGAGGCCATGAAACGGCGGCACAGCGAACGTCCACGCTCATCCACTCAGAAGCCCAAAGTGGAAGCGCTTCCACACGACCAGCGAACGATATCAGCGGCCGATTCAACGCAGCAATCAGGGTTTGTCTGGAGCGGTTCTGGCACGCGCGACGGCATGATGCGCCGCGCATTGAGAGACGCTTGCAAGCGGCGCACCGACCACGCCGGAAGCGCACAAGGCGCGATATAACGCGCCCAACGTATCGAAGCTCAGTGCCCGGCAGTCAGGTTGAACGCGCCGCTGTCGTAAGCGTCGCAATACGCTTTCCAATCCGCAGCCACCTGCGCTTCGCACTGCATCGCGACGTTCACCAACGGCACCTGCCAATCCTGCCGATTGCCGAACGCGATCAACTCGTCGGCGATCGACGACTTTTGACGCCCGCCGCTGCGCAGATGTGCCCACGCGCTCAATTGGGCCATGTTCTTCACCACCTCTTCGAGACGCGGCAGCTTGCCGTCCCAATCGCTCAACGCCACGCGGTCTTCCGAAGGCTGAAGACTACGCAACACATAGGATCGCTGATTGAATTCAACCGCGTGCAGGAATGCCTGCGAGACCGCCTGATTGCGCCGTTGAATTTCCACCACCCGCTGCGCTTCCGTCTGCCAGGCCGGTTGCGGCGTATTGATGTGTGGCGTGACCGAAGAAGGCAGCGCCTCTTTCAGATCAATCAGATAATTGCCGTCCGGCGAGCCTTTTCCTTCGACGAGGATCACGTAACGATCCACACCGAGACTCCCCGTTCCGGCAATGCGCCGCGCGACGTCGAGAATGCGGAAGAAGTCGGGATTGGGCTCGGTCGCGGCGAACTTTTGCATGAACTGCGTGACCGCGGCCCGCTGGGTATCGCTCACCGCCAGCGCTTTCTTGCCGTCCACTTTCAGCGCGCGGGTTTTGCCTTTGAGCGTGGTGCGCCGGTCCAGATGCGCAACCCGCGTACGGCTGGCGAGCGCGACGAACAGATCGCGCACCATCCCCGTCGCGGTTTCCTCTTCGATCCAGCGCGATTTGCCGTCCGCGAGCGCCGCGCCGTACGCTTCCACGGCGGTGTGGCACAGCGCCAGCGCCTGCGCGCGGCTCAGTTTCAGATCGCTCGCGCCGACCAGCACGCTCGTCAGCAACCGCACCAGCTCGTAGAGATTCGGCGCGAGACACGCTTCATCGAAATCGTTGTTGTCGAAGTAGATCAGACGATTGTCGGCCTTGTAGCTGCCGAAATTTTCCAGATGCATGTCGCCGCAGATCCACACCGGCGGTGCGTCGTCGAGCGCCTTGTCGCGCGGCAGGCGTTCGTAAAAGAGGTGGCACGTGCCGCGCAAAAACACGAACGGTGAAGTGCGCATCGCCTTGTATTTCATCGCAAGCCGCTCGGGATCACGACCTGTGTTAAAGCTGGCGATGGTCTTTGCGATATCGAGCATGAGTTTCCTTTGAATGAGCGACTCAGCGCCGCCCGGCCGTCGTTCAATGCGGGCGCATGGAATCCGCAAGCGCATGCAGATTGAGTGGCTTCACGCGTATCATGCCGCCGCGCGGACTGTCGATATCCGCGATCAACGTGAACGATAGCGACACCAACAGTGGCACGATCAGCAGCAATCCCGCCCCCGCTTTCAATCCGCGCGCGCCGTAGCCGACCAGCAGATTGGCCCCCATCGCTATTAGCATCATGAGCACCCACGCTGCGGCAGGAATGCGATTCCACCACGCGGCCTGGGTATAACCTTGCGCATTGAGCACATCGTTCATTCCCGAAACAGCCAGTGCGACGATCGGCGTGGGCTGCGCGGTGGCCGCCTGTTTCACAGTAGACCACATGGCGTCCTGCAGACGCTCGGTTTCCGCGTTGACCTTCGCCAACTCCTGCTCGTCGCGCGTGGTGTAGAAGAGCACGCGCTCCTCGATATAGGCTTTCAGCAGGCCGCGCACCATCGCCGCATCGGCCGCGGGCAGTAGTTCGGCGCGAATGTATTCGGTACCGATCGCGTTCGCCTCTTCCTCCTCGTAGTTCTTGCGCTGGTCGTAGCGTCCCACCGCCATCGAAAAAGTGAAACCGATGATCAGCGCAAGCAGTGTCAGCGTAGCGGCCTGAATCACGCTGAAGTCCTCTCGGGCTTCGTCCTCGATTTTTCTGAAGCGGCGCAGGAGTGTGGCGCCGAGACGCGCCGACAGCCACATCAGCACAAAGGATACGATGAATAGGCGTTCCGGGTGACGAAGGATATCTTGCATGGCGAGCGGTTGTCTCAGAGCGGGTGGGCAGGAAACGCTTTCTGATACGGAATCGACGTGTATGACCGCTGCATGATAAGCGCCGCAGCACATGCGCGGATAGGGCCGCGATGCTCGTTGGCAGGTACGGCCGGAAGATCGCCGAGCACGCTAACCCAACAAGCCGGCCCAATGCAGTGCTAAACCGCTTAAGCCGCTCAAGCCGTTTCGCGCGCCCCGAACTTCTTGCGATACGCAGCCGGGCTCGTCAACGCGATGCGCCGGAAATGCCGCCGCAACGATTCCTCGGAACCGAAGCCCGCGAGTTCCGCGATGCGCGCCATCGGCAGCAGCGCCTGCGCTTCGAGCAGTTCACGCGCGATCGCCACACGCTCACGCACGAGCCACTCATAGGGCGCCATGCCGGTGGCGTCGTGAAACTGACGCTGCAATGTGCGCGGACTCATTGCCGCGCGTTCAGCCAGCGAGCGCAACGTGTGCGGCAAGGCGGGATGGCTGCGCACCCAGTCCATCAGCTTCGACAGGCGCCCGCTTTCGTCCTGCGGCATGGGGCGCGGCACGAATTGCGCCTGGCCACCCTCGCGATGCGGCGGCACCACCAGCCGCTGCGCAACCCGGTTCGCCACCGCGCTGCCGTGATCGCGCCTCACCAGATGCAGCAGCATATCGAGCCCCGCCGCCGAGCCCGCCGACGTGATGATCTGCCCTTCGTCGACATAAAGAGAGTCCGGCTGCACATGCAATGACGGGTAGCGCTCCTGCAATTTGCCGGCATAGCGCCAATGGGTCGTGACGGTCTTGCCGTCGAGCACGCCCGCGGCCGCGAGGACGAACACGCCGGAGCAGATCGAACAGAGGCGTGCGCCGCGCGCGTAGGCGGCGCGAATTTTCTTCAGGAGCGGTTCGGGCGGCACTTCGTCGGCATCGCGCCAGCCGGGAATGACAATGGTGTCGGCGCGCTCAAGCAGCTTGAGCGTGTAGGGCGCGGCCAGGGTGATCCCGCCTGCCGCGCGAATCGGGCCCGGCTCGCTCGCGCAGACCGCGAAGCGATACCAGTCCACGCCGAGTTCGGGACGTTCGAGCGCGAACAGCTCGGTTACGCAGCCGAATTCGAACGTGCAGAGCCGGTCGTAAGCGAGGGCGACGACGAGATGATTGTGCATGGCGCGATGTTACCGGAGATTGACGATCACGCTACCCCATCCGCACGGCGCGCAACGCCTGAAGACGTATGTCCCGGCGCCCGGACAAAATGAACGCCATGATCGAGCCGTCCTTCGCCGCTGATCAATTCGATCTTCGATTTCGACAACGAACCATTGAAATCGAAGTACGTCGATCCGACGCGTCGTATCCGGTGCAAATCAACCGGCTCGGTGAACTAGGCGTTCTCGATCCGACGAACCACGGCACGAGCGAACTCGCTCGTCGACGCAGTCCCTTTCAGGTCACGCGTGCGGATATGGTCAGTGTTCAGGGTTTCAGTGATTGCAGCTCGCAATCGCTGGGCGAGATCACCTCTGCCGACATGGTCAAGCATCAAGCCAGACGCAAGGAGCAAGGATATGGGATTGGCCACGCCCTTGCCGGCAATGTCCGGCGCCGATCCGTGCACGGCTTCAAATATCGCAGTGTCATTGCCGTAGTTCGCGCCTGGAGCCATGCCGAGTCCGCCAACAAGACCCGCTAACTGGTCCGAGAGAATATCCCCGAACAGATTGGTACACAGCAGCATATCGAATTGCCACGGGTTCATCACCAGTTGCATGGCACACGCGTCGACGATCATGTCATTCATTTCCACACGGCCTGCGTACTCCCGCGCGACGTCTCTCGCGGCTTCCAGGAACAATCCCGTGAGTGCCTTCAGGATGTTGGCCTTGTGGACAACGGTGATCTTTTTCCGTCCGTGTTTCAAAGCATATTCAAACGCGAATCGGGTGATTCGCGTGCAGGCATCGCGTGTGTTGACTCCTGTCGCGACCGCAACCGCTTTCGGGTCATTGCCGACAGGCACATAGTACTCATGCGCAACATAGAACCCACCCAGGTTCTCGCGTACGAGCACGAGGTCGATGTTGTCGTAGCGACCGGGCACGATGGTACGCACGGGCCTGACATTGGCAAAAAGCTGAAACTCTTCCCGAAGCCGAACGTTGGAAGAACGGAACCCCTCACCGACCGGAGTCGTCAGTGGACCTTTGAGGGCAAGCCTGGTTCTGCGAACACTATCGAGTGTCGCGACTGGTAGCGGGTCGCCACTGTGGGTGACCCCGGCGACCCCGGCATGCTGCACGTCCCAAACAAATGGGGCCCCTAAAGCGTCAAGAATGTGGGTCGTGGCGTCAACCACTTCCGGCCCGATTCCGTCGCCGGGGATCAGCGTTGCGGGAATTTGTTGGCTCGTCGTACTTTCCATGACTTTTCTTCCTGATCTGGATGGCGGCGGGACGCCGGGAATGGCGATGATGGTGGCCACAACCAATGCGACAGCGTGAGTCGCGGGCATGGACCATTATCAGTATTTCACTAATGTAATACGCATGTGTCAGGCAACGTCAATCCGCATGCCTGACGGTGCACATAAGAGTGGCTTGCGCTGCCACTGCATCCTCCACTTCAGCGCGTGCCGTAAACTTCCAGATGCCGCGCATATGGCGCTGGAACGAGACCGTCAGGAGAAGCTGGTCACCCGGCTCGACCACCCGCTTGAAGCGCGCCTCGTCGATACCCACGAAAAGATACTGCGAGCTGGCCGGATCGTGCGGCTCTTCCGAGAACGTCAGCAGCGCCGCGGCCTGCGCGAGCGCTTCGAGGATCAGCACACCCGGCATCACAGGACGGCTCGGGAAATGACCCATGAAGTACGGCTCGTTGATCGAGACGTTCTTCAGCGCCTTGATGCGTTTATGCGGCTCGAGTTCGAGCACCCGATCTACGAGCAGAATCGGATAGCGATGCGGCAGCAGCGTGAGAATCTTGTGGATGTCGAGATTGGTTTTTTCGGTGCTCATGGTATTTCTGCTCACGCATTGGCCGTGCGCCGATGGGTCTGACTGCCGGCGCACGGGTTCGTCATTCTGCCGGTGCCGTCTAGCCTTCATCCAGAAACGACTTCAGGCGCTCGGATCGGGCCGGATGCCGCAGCTTGCGCAGCGCCTTCGCTTCAATCTGACGGATCCGCTCGCGCGTCAACTCAAACTGTTCTCCGAGTTCCTCCAATGTGTGATCCCTGCCGCTCTCAATACCGAAGCGCAGGCGCAAAATCTTCGCTTCGCGCGGCGTCAGCGTCATGAGCGCCTCGCCGATGGCGTCCCGCATGCTGGCGTGGAGCGCCGCGTCGTCGGGCAGAATGGCGGCGGAGTCTTCGATCAGGTCGCCTATCGACGTGTCGTCGTTTTCCCCGACGGACGCGTCGAGAGAAACCGGCTCCTTGACGATTCGCAGCATTGCCCGAACCTTCTGCTCCTGCATTTCCATCAACGGCGCAAGTACAGCGGCGTCGGGTTCACTTCCCGTCTCCTGCAGGATCTTGCGCGAAATCCGCTTGAGCTTGTTGAGCGACTCGATCATGTGGACGGGAACCCGGATGGTGCGCGCCTGATCCGCGATCGACCGGCTGACGGCCTGCCGGATCCACCAGGTCGCATACGTGGAGAACTTATATCCGCGGCGGTATTCGAATTTGTCCACGGCGCGCATCAGCCCGATGTTGCCTTCCTGGATCAGATCGAGAAACAGCAGTCCGCGATTTGTGTAGCGCTTGGCAATGGAGATCACCAGCCGCAGATTCGCCTCGATCATTTCGCCTTTCGCGCGCAGCGTTTTTGCCTCGCTTGCGCTCAGCGCGCGACAGACCTCGCGAAATTCGTCGAGCGGCAACACGACCCGCTTCTGCAGGGCAAGCAGTTTTTCCTGCTCTAGCTGGATCGCGGGGAGGTTTCGTTCCAGCACGCTGCTGAACGGTTGCCCTGCCGCAACGATCTGCCGCGCCCACGCAGGGTTGGTCTCATTACCGAGGAAATGCGCGACAAACGTTTCACGCGGCACGCCGCATCGCTCTACTACGATCCGCGTGATTTCGCGCTCGACGGTTCGGACTTCGTCGGCTGACAGCCGCAGTGCCCCGCACAAGCGGTCGATCGTGCGCGCGGTGAAGCGGATTGTCATCAGCTCGGCCTCGATCGCTGCCTGTGCGGCGCAATAGCGTGCGGAACCGTAGCCTTGTGTTTCATAGGCATCCCGCAATTGCCCGAACCCGTCAGCCACTTTCGCAAATTTCGCAAGCGCGTCGTGTTTCAGCGTCTCGATGTACTGATCGGCGGGTTCGGTTCCAGCGTCGTCGTCTTCGTCGCCCTGGTCGTCGTCGAACACAGGGGCCGAATCGAGTGAGTCTTCAGGCACTGCGGTCATATCGTCCGTCCCGGTTTCGTCCGGATCGACCAGACCGTCGACGAACTCGTCGATGGCCGTTTCGCCGCAGGCGACGCCGTCAGCAATCGTGAGGATCTCCGCTATCGTTGCGGGACACGAAGATATGGCCCGGATCATGCCGTTGCGGCCCTCTTCGATTCGTCGCGCAAGGGCAATCTCGCCCTGACGGGTGAGCAGCTCCGTGGCGCCCATTTCACGCATGTACATGCGCACGGGATCGGTAGTACGGCCGAACTCCGCGTCCACGCTCGAGATAGCCGTGACGGCCTCTTCCTCCATCTGCTCGTCGCTCGCAACCGCGGCCGGATAATCGCTCATGATCATCGACTCCGCGTCCGGCGCCTGCTCGAACACGGCAATGCCCATTTCTCTGAACGCTCTGATCACGTTCTCGATCGCATCCGGTTGCGCGAGGCGCTCGGGCAGACAATCGCTGATTTCCCCACGAATGATGAAGCCACGCTCGCTTCCGAGCTTGATCAGTGCTTTCAGGTCTGCGCGGCCGCTTTCATTTTCTCCGCTGGACTCATCGGGCATCGAGGTGATCGCAGCATGCACAAGTGTGCTCGCTTTCGTGCGACGTGACGCCGCCCGCGTCGGGACCGTTCCGTCCGGGACCCCGGTGCGCGGCGTCACGTCCTGCGCCGGGGCGTTCGCCGGTTGCGTCGTGATTGCAGGCGTCTGACCTGCAACCGTTATGCGGACGCGTTCGTCCTGCATGTCGATATCTTCCGCTGCCACATCCAGTGCCCGCCTTTTCACCGCCCTCTTCGTCACGCCGTCGCTCCTTTGAGTATCACGTTCGGATCAGCACGCAGCCCGTGCCCCGCCGATATTCGGTGGGAATGCAATGTCAAGGGCACGCGCCGCGCGTCCGATCGACTGGCTCCGCTCAGATGCCAAGTCCCTTGCCCACGCCCCGTCACACAGTGGCGGCCGAAATGACTGACGTGATAATATCATTATCATAATCTGCAAATCTGGTTAGCCGTGTGACATGATTGCCGGCCGAGCGGAAGCGGAGCGAAGGCGCTCCCGGTTATCACGAGGCTGAAGAGCCAGACTTACACGCTGCCCAGGCAACTGCATGGATCATTCGCACGCGTCCTTCAACGCCTACATGAAATTTCTTGCCGAGCCGCCAGCGGACGGTACGCCCGTTGTACTGGAAACAGCCAATGCGCTGTCGCTGCACTTCGACTTGCTGGCCACGCAGAGCTTCATGTCCCGGCGCGATCCGCACAAGCTGGTGCTCGGCTATACCCGGACAATGATGGGATTTCTTTTGCTGAAGCCCACGCCCAGCAGAATCTCGATGGTCGGCCTGGGCGGAGGGTCGCTGGCCAAGTTCTGTTACCGGCACCTTCCGGACACACGAATAGTGGCCATCGAAATCGACCCCGCAGTGATCGCGCTGCGCGACACATTCCATATTCCGCCGGATGACGAGCGATTCGAGGTGATCTGTGCGGACGGGGCGGGATACGTCAAAGGCGGCGACGCGCGCCCTGAGGTGATTCTCGTAGATGGCTTTCTGGCACACGGCATGCCCGCGCAGTTGGGTAACGCGGCGTTTTACTCGGCGTGCCACGCGCGACTTACGGACGATGGAGTGCTCGTCGCCAATTTCGTCGAGGACGATCCGCTTATTCCCCATTATCTGGAAGAGGCGCGCTCGGCGTTTGGTGACTCGCTCTCCATTTTTATGGCAGAGGACAGTTGCAACTACACGATGTTTGCATGGAAAGGCGCGTCGAAGCTTCCGTCCCGGGATGCGCTACTCGCACGTGCACGCACCCTTGCAACGATACATCCGCTGAACCTGCTCGCGACCGCGCGTCGACTGAAGCAAGGCACGAGCCTCGCCATGAATTGGAGATCTGAACAGAATCGGGAGTTGGGCGAGCGCTGACAGCAATTGTGGTGCAGCCGCCACCCGCTTGCAACGAAGCGCAGCGACGCTGAAGGATCGGGATGGGGACTTGAAAACCGCCTTGATTCAGGCAGTTTTGCGGCGCGGACGCGCACCAATAGCGCTCTTTGTCTTGTAGCTGACGCCGTGCTGCTCAAGGTAATCGCGGATCAATTGCCGAACCACCTGTGAGGGCGTCAGGTCCTGCGCTGAGCACAGTTTCTCGAACGCTTCCTTCTTCACAGGATCGATTAAAATCGTGAGCCGAGCGCTTTTCGTTTCCATGACGGGCAGAGTCCAGATATGTTAATTTGATTATAATACATGGCTGCTCCCGAGTCATCCTGGCGCCGCCCTCGCTGGCGCGTCCTCCCGTCGCCTTCCTGCCGCGAGCGCACACTTGCTCGATCTGTCCGGTCCGTAGAGATGAAACCGTCCGCAGATAGCGGACACCTTCACTCAAGCCGTCCGTCCATATCGGCTCCAGTTAAATTTTTTGCCGTATTCAATGCGCGTGGCCGTGGCGTGGAGATTGACCGCGTGCCGCGCCTGAAGCGCGCGCGCCCGCTCAAGCATTGCTGTGAATGATGGAAGTCCGCCCGCTCCTTTCCACGCAAAAACGGTGACGTTGTGCTCACTACCTTCAGACGGCGCCAGAGCAACCGCGCCGGCAAACACCTCCCAGAGCGCGCGGAGGTAGCGGTGGAAGTCGGGTTCGTCCGTCACCAGATTGGCCACCAGCACGCCATCGTCGCTCAGTCTGCGCCGACAGGCCTCGTAGAACGCGCTACTGCCCAACCTGGCCGGCAGGCCGTCGGCATTGAAGCCATCGACCAACAGCACGTCGGGCCGGTGACCCGGCACGGCGACGTACTGCGCACCATCTGCGCAGACCACTGTGAAACGCCCATCGTCGCGCGGCACGTGAAAATGGTCACGCAGCGCGATGACATCCGGATTGATTTCGATCGCGGTGATGGCGGTGTCCGGCAAATGGCGATAGCAGTATTTCGCCAGTGAACCGCCTCCCAGACCGATCATTGAAATACGGCATGGAGACGGCCGGAACAACAGAAAGCCCATCATGGTCCGCGTATAGCCCAGTGCGAGAGCATAGGGATCGTGCCGCAACATCGTGCTCTGGACGCCGCGCGCGTCGAAGTACAACGACACCACCTGGTCGTTTTCAATCACCAATGGCTTGTTCGGGTTTCTCTTTCCTGTCTTGAGCATGATCGGGGGCGAATCGTGGCGTGGTCGGTTGGCGAGTGCGTGTCGAGTGGGGTGCCCTGCCTGAAGCGGGTCAGGAAGACACCTGCGCATGCAGAACCGCCGACAGGGCATCCATCGCGGCGCTTTCGTCGGGCCCCGTAATCAGGATGCGTACGAGCGTGCCTCGCCTCACCCGAAGGGACATGACGGACATGACGTCCTTGGCGTTAACGGACCGGCCGTTCGCCATGCAGACGATATCGCTGCCAAACCGGGCAGCACTCACCGCGAGCCTCGCCGATTCGTGCCCGTTCAGCCCCCACCGGCCATTTATCTGAATCAATGCCTCGACCAACCCACTCCCCTTTGCACGTAAATCGTCACAGCCGACGCCCCCGCCCGGACATAGCCACACAGCACTCAATGCATGGAACTTGCGGCCCTCTGCGCAAGGAAAGCGCGTAATTCCCGGTCCCATTCGTCATCCCGCACCGCAATGTCGACCGTGCCGAGTCGCTTCATATCCCGATCCAGATGAACCGCCCGAAGCGATTTTGGACGCAGTGGAGCACGAAAGAACTTCCCGTCGTCGTCCAGAAACAGACAGGGCCGCTGCCGGTATCGCGCCCCGAAAAGCGAGGTTGTGTCGTGGACATGGCGGGCCGATTCCTTCTGATAGACGAAGATGACATTGATCCCGCAGTCTTCCAGGCTGTCGCAGATGTCGGAGAACCGGTACAGCATCTGAAATCCCCGCTCGCCCGCCCTGCCTACACCAATGACAATCAGTCCGTGACGGCCCATCAGGTCTCGCAAGAACCGGTGCGTGTAGTCATGGGACAAAAGCGAAATACTCGTGTCAATCACGTCGATCTCCCCTCAAACGCAGCGCCCCGTCCGCACGATCCCCGCATTCAGGCTCGCAAACACAAAGGGCGTGCCGGTCAATAACCAGCATTATCATTGTAGCGCACTCTAATGATGATCTTATTATCATAATATGTGCGTCCGCGTCAGGCAGACCGTTTCCATCCTGATGGCGGCTTCGGGCGCGGCGAGCGGGGCGTCACGAAGCCGCAGCCAGCTATTGCGCTAGCGGTCGAGCCAATAGATCCGTCCGCGCAGATCGTCGATCAGCGGCACGATCGCCAGCGCGATCAACAGTGCCGCGAGTGGAAATAGTCTGCTGGCATCAGGTATCGACTCCTGTGTTTGCATGCATCGAGCCGCGCCGGCGTATGCAGGAGCCGGTGCGGCAAGCTGCTTCTGAAATTCCATGCGTTATGTGAGGCTCGCGCCGTCAATGCCCCGGAAGGACGCGGCGCCGCTTTTCCGCGGATGTCGCCGGAGCGGCATCGGTGGAACCATCTCAACAAAGCTGCTACGATGATAATGACATTATCATAAACTGGTAACCCGATGCACCTTACGGCCTGGCAGATTCAACGCACGCACCCGGCCCGGGCAGTTTCCGGAGACGATTGATTTGTCGGCCAATCACCATCACTTCAGGCAGGCGCTGGCGGAACTGTTGAATGGCCCGCCCGGAAATCCCGTGCCCGTGGTAAGCGACGGGTTGCGCACACGGTCGCTGCGCTTCGGTCCATTGGGCATACAAAGCTCGATGGAGAAGCGCGACCCGTTCGAGCTCGACCTCCCGTACACACGGGCCATGATGACCTTCGGGCTCTTCCACCACGCCCCACGAGACATCCTGATCGTGGGGCTGGGCGGAGGATCGTTGTCGAAATACTGCTTCCAGAAGTTTCCGTCGGCGCGGGTCACTACGGTCGAAATCGACGCGAATGTGATCGCGTTGCGTGAATTTTTTTTCGTCCCGCCCGATTCGGAAAGATTCCACATCGTGCATGCCGACGCGGCCGCGTATCTTTCACACCGGACGGGCATTGCCGACGTGATCCTGCTCGACGGCTTCGACGCAACGGGTCTGCCCGCTGCCCTGTCCAGCCAGTCGTTTTACGATTCCTGCCGTGCGGCGCTGCGCGACAATGGAGTTCTCGTGTCAAACCTGCTGAACAATGACGCCCGGCTCGCCACGCACCTCGCCCGGATGCGCCGGGCGTGCGACGCAAACCTGCTCCGCACCACGGCGCAGTGCGGGGCAAACGTCATCGCCGTCGGCTTCAAGCGGAGAACCGTGCCGGGGTGGGACGACCTCCATGCCCGCGCGAAGGTCTTGACGACATCGCTGGGTCTCGACCTGTGTCGCCACGTCAAACGAATGGAACATCATCACCGGGCGGAGTCTGATTCGGAGTACCCTTCGTCCGGCGAGCCTGCCGTCGAACACGACATCTGACAGCCCCGGAGACAACGGCGATGGAACACCTGCTGGTCATCCACTACGTGCTGCTGGTCGTCGCGGGCTGGCTGATCGTCAGCGTTCTGGGACTCGCCAGCCTGCGACGGACACGGGTGGTTGCGCACGGGCTGTTTCCGGTCGGCGCAGTGTTTGGCCTGGCTCTGTTCGGGCTGGGCCTGACCGGCGTTTTCGCCGGTCCTCAGGAAATCATCCTGCCGCTCGGGTTGCCCGACCTCCCCTTTCATCTTCGGCTCGATGGACTGTCGGCGTATTTCCTGGCTGTGCTCGGCGTGGTAAGCACGGGCGTCAGCGCGTTCTCCGCCGGTTATTTCCGCAAGGGTGAAGGCACACCGCCCGGCTTACTCTGCTTCGAATATCACGTGTGCCTCGCGAGCATGGCGACACTGTTACTCGCGGACGACGCGTACAGCTTCATGGTCGCATGGGAAACGATGACCGTGTCGGCAGTCTTTCTTGTCATGACCAATCACCGCATCGCGGAGATCCGTCGAGCCGCTTACCTCTACTTCCTGATCTCCCATGTCGGCGCGCTGGCGCTCCTGTTGTGTTTCGGCCTGCTGCAAGCCAATACCGGCGACTATACGTTTGCCAACATGCGCGAACAGCACCTCGACGTATTCTGGGCCTCCGCCGCATTCCTGCTGGCGCTATTCGGCTTCGGCGCAAAGGCGGGTGTCTTCCCCTTGCATGTGTGGCTACCCGAAGCCCATCCGGCTGCGCCGTCACCCGTGTCCGCCCTCATGAGCGGCTTTATCCTGAAGGCGGGTCTGTACGGCATTCTGCGCACGGTGTTCGACTTGCTGCATGTCCAGTTGTGGTGGTGGGGAGTCTTCGTGCTGGCGCTCGGACTCTTCACCGCCCTGTTCGGCGTCGTGTTCAGCGCGATCCAGACAGACATGAAACGGCTGCTCGCGTATTCGTCGATCGACAACATCGGGCTGATGTTCGTCAGCATGGGACTGGCGATCCTGTTTCGCGCGTACGGCATGAACAGTCTCGCCGCGCTCTCGTTGACTGCGCTGTTCTACCAGATCGCCAGCCACGCAACGTTCAAAAGCCTGCTGTTTCTCGGCACGGGTTCCGTGCTGCATGCCACCGGCGAACGCAATCTCGGCCGTCTGGGCGGATTGATCCGCGTGATGCCGTGGACCGCATGGGCGGCGCTCGTGGGCGCATTTGCGAGCGCCGGACTGCCGCCGTTGGGCGGGTTCGTCTCCGAATGGCTGTTGCTGCAGAGCTTTCTGTTCACGCCGGGCTTGCCGAACCCGTTCCTGAATATGGTGGTGCCGCTGGTCGCGGCGCTGATCGCGCTCGTGGCCGCGCTGGCAGGCTATACGATGGTGAAGTTCTTCGGCATCGTCTTTCTGGGTCAACCGAGAGAGGCGAAGCTGGCGCAAGCGCGCGACGCGAGCCGTTGGGAGCGCATCGGCTTCGTCTGGCTGGCGGCGATATGTGTATTGCTCGGGCTGCTGCCGGTGCAGTTCGTGGCCGTGCTGGACCGCGTCACCCGGACGCTGGTGGGAACCGGCATCGGCGAGGCCGTCGCGCGCAATGGCTGGCTGCTGCTCGCGCCCACCAGCGTAGACCGGGCCAGCTATATGCCGGCTGTTTTTCTGCTGTTCTTCTGCGCGTGCTGCGCGCTCGCCTGGTTACTGGTCCGCCGTCTCTACCACGGACGCCTGAGGCGCGCGGCGCCGTGGGCCTGCGGCTATCCGTTCGTGACCGCGCGGATGCAGGACACCGCGGAAGGGTTCGGGCAACCCATCCGCGAAATTTTCACGCCGCTATTCAAGATCGAGCGTCGGCTTCCTTCGCCGTTCGACCAACACCCGGAGTACAGCGTCACCGTGACGGATCGCGCGTGGAGCCTGATCTATGCTCCGCTGGAACGGCTGATCATGCGCATCGCGGCATTGGCCGGACGGCTTCAGACCGGCCGCATTGCCATGTATCTGATGCATAGCTTCATTGTGCTGATCGTGCTGCTGATGCTGGTGAGACGATGATCACGCTTTCCGGACTGATTTCGCAGGGGCTCGAAATCCTGCTCGCACTCGCGGCCGCTCCGCTGCTCACGGGCTGGGTCAACATGTGCCGCGCCCGCTTACAAAACCGCCGCGCGCCGAGCATCTGGCAGCCTTACCGGATGCTTCACAAGCTGTTCAACAAGGAGTCAGTGGTCGCTAGCCATGCAAGCCCGATATTCCGTGGCGCGCCTTATGTTGTCTGGGCGTGCATGACGCTCGCCTGCGCGATCGTGCCGACGCTCTCGACCGACCTGCCGCTCTCGCCTGCCGCGGACGCAATCGCGCTGGTCGGCCTCTTCGCGCTGGCACGTGTGACGCTTTCGCTGGCCGCTATGGATATCGGCACCGCGTTCGGCACGCTCGGCGCGCGCCGCGAGATGCTGGTGGGTTTCCTCGCCGAGCCCGCCTTGCTGATGGTCCTGTTCTCGGCATCGCTCATCACGCAGTCCACCTTGCTGACCAGCATCGTCGCCACGCTCAGTCACCGCGAACTGGCAATCTATCCGAGCCTTGCTTTCGCGGGCATCGCGTTCACGATGGTGTCGCTCGCCGAGAACGCGCGTCTGCCGGTCGATAACCCGACTACCCATCTCGAACTCACGATGATCCACGAGGCGTTGATCCTCGAATATTCGGGCCGGCATCTCGCTCTGATGGAATGGGCCGCGAGTCTCAAGCTGTTCGCGTACTCCTGCATCGGCGTTGCCCTGTTCATTCCGTGGGGCATTGCCGAAGCCGGCAATCCGACTGCGCTGCTGTTCGCCATCCCCGCGCTCTTCGTCAAGCTTCTGGTGGGCGGCGCTGTGCTCGCGATAGTCGAGACGAGCAACGCGAAGATGCGCATTTTCCGCGTCCCTGAGTTTCTCGCCACGGCCTTCCTGCTGGCCGTCATCGGGATGCTCGTTCATTTTCTGCTGGGGGCATGAATGCACGGATTCGCCACGCAGATCATCAACTTTCTGGCCGCCATCCTGCTGCTATTGTCGTTTGCGATGTTGAGCCAGCGCCGGATCCTGTCACTGATCCACCTCTACACGCTGCAGGGCCTGACGCTCGTATCCGCCAACCTGGTGCTCGGATACGTGACCGCCGACTCGCACCTCTACATTTCCGCGATGCTGACCCTCGTGCTCAAGGTCGGCCTGATCCCCTGGATTCTCTACAAGCTCGTGCAGCGGCTCAATGTCAGGACGGATGTCGAACCGCTCCTCAATATTCCCGCCACACTGCTGGTGGGCATCGTGCTCGTGATCATCGCGTTCAATGTCGCCTCGCCGATCAGCCAGCTCGCCTCGTCGGTCGCCCGCGGCACGCTCGGCATTGCGCTCGCCTGCGTGCTGCTGTCGTTCATGATGATGATCACGCGTGCCAAGGCGATTCCTCAGGTGATCGGCTTCCTGTCGATGGAAAACGGCCTGTTTTTCGCCGCGGCCGCAGCCACTAACGGTATGCCGATGATCGTCGAACTCGGCATTGGACTCGATGTGCTGGTGGGCAGCCTGATCCTCGGCGTGTTCATGTTCCAGATCCGGGAGCAGTTCGACAGTCTGGACATTCATCACCTGGAAAAACTCAAGGATGACTGAAGCCTGGGTACTGCTGCTGGTTTTCGGGATCCCGCTTTTCGCGGGCGCATGTCTGGCGCTCGTGGGACAACACCGTGTCGCGGCGGAACTCAACGTCGGGTTCAGTTTCCTCACATTCGCGGCCGCCGCGCTGCTTGCCGTGCAAACCGTGGCACACGGGCCTGCGTTCGCGCTGGGCAAACTGTTCTTCGTCGATCCGCTCAATGTGTTCCTCGTCGCCCTGACGGCTTTTGTCGGCTGGACCACTTCGATCTTTTCGAGGCCGTACATGCGCATCGAGCGGGACCGGGGCAAGATGACCGGCCCTCGCATGCGCCTCTACCACAGCATGTACCAGCTGTTCATCTTTGCGATGCTGCTCGCACTGCTCACCAACAACATGGGCATTCTGTGGGTCGCCATGGAAGCCGCCACGCTCGCGACCGTGCTGCTGGTCAGCGTATATCGCACCGCGGCCAGCCTCGAAGCCGCGTGGAAGTACTTCATCCTGTGCGGTGTCGGCATCGCACAGGCGCTGTTCGGCACGATCCTGCTCTATCTTGCCGCGAGCCGGCAACTCGGCGGCGACGAGGCACTGCTCTGGACCAGTCTGAATGCGGTCAAGGGCAGTCTCGACCCGACCATCATTTCGCTCGCGTTCGTGTTCCTGCTGATCGGCTACGGCACCAAGGTCGGCCTCGTGCCGATGCACAACTGGCTGCCCGACGCGCATGCCGAAGGCCCCACGCCGATTTCCGCCGTGCTGTCCGGCCTGCTGCTCAATGTTGCACTCTATGCCGTGCTGCGCTGCAAGGTGCTGGCCGATGGCGCACTCCATAATGGCCTGCCGGGAAACCTGCTGGTTGGCTTCGGATTGGTCTCGGTGCTGGTCGCCACCTTTTCGCTGTTCCGGCAAAAGGACGTCAAGCGGCTTTTTTCGTATTCGTCGATCGAGCACATGGGTCTGATGACGTTCGCCTTCGGACTCGGCGGCCCCGTTGCGACCTTTGCGGGTCTGCTCCACATGACGGTGCATTCGTTGGTGAAGTCGGCCATCTTCTTTACCGTGGGGCATGCGGCCCAGAAGGCTGGTACCCAGGCGATCGACGACATCCGAGGTTTGTTGCGTGTGAGCCCAACCGTCGGCTGGGGCATGATGCTCGGCGCGCTCGCGATCCTCGGCATGCCGCCATTCGGCGTCTTCGCGAGTGAGTTCCTGATCCTGACCACCGCGATGAGCAAGCTGCCGTGGGCCACGCCCTTCCTGTTGCTCGCGCTTGCTGTAGCCTTCGCGGCTATCTTCGTGCGCGTGCAAGGCATGGTGTTCGGCGACACGACGGCCAAAGTTCTTGAACACCCACCGGCGTTGCTGCCCGTGTTCGTCCATCTCGGCGTCGGGTTGATGCTGGGAGTCTACATTCCGCCCTATCTTGCAACGTGGTATCGGCAGGCGGCGGCCATGATCGTGGGGTGACACATGCGCATTGAGGCATTCGGGTTTTCCGACCTGGTTCGCCTGTCCGTGTTTGCGGGCAGGTCCTCGGCTTTTCTCGCACGTGTCGATTTTGATGCGTGGACCCGCACCGCCGGCACCGTGCGCGAGACGGGTGGCCGTCTGATCTCCCTGTGGGGTGCAGAAGAGACTCCGGGCACATTCACGATCTCTGTCGCATACGCGCTGGAAGACGGCATCTTGTGGCTTAAGTTGCCGGTAGGCGACGGGCATGGGGGCAGCGACGGATACCCGGATATATCGGCGCTCTTTCCGTGCGCGACACGCATGCAACGGGCCGTCTACGATCTGGTCGGGCTGCGCGCGATCGGCGCCGACGATACGCGGCCGTGGCTGAATCACGGCAACTGGCCTGCCGATTACTTCCCGTTGCAGAAATTGTCTTCCGGGACCGAGCAGTTTCAGATCCAGGAAGCGGACTATCCGTTCGTCCATGTCGATGGTGACGGTGTCCACGAGATTGCCGTCGGTCCGATTCACGCCGGCGTCATCGAGCCCGGACACTTCCGCTTCTCGGTCGTCGGCGAAAAGGTGTTGCGCCTCGAGGAACGGCTGGGCTATGCGCACCGGGGAATCGAGCGGCTATTCGAACACATGCCCGCGCTCGACGGACACCGTCTCGCAGGACGCATCGCCGGAGACACCACGGTCGCCTTTACGTGGGCCTATTGTATGGCGGTCGAGCGCGCGTTGAATGGACGGATTCCGCCACGCGCGCAGTGGCTGCGTGCGCTATTGCTCGAGCGCGAGCGCATTGCCAATCACCTAGGCGATCTTGGCGCGCTCGGCAACGACGCGGGGTTCGCGTATGGTCTCTCGCTGTTCTCCCGTCTGAAGGAGGACTGGTTACGCCTGAACAATCTGGCTTTCGGGCATCGCTATCTGATGGACCGGATCGTTCCCGGGGGCTTGTCAACGGACCTCGATGCGCGCTTCGTCAGCTCGATGCTGACGCAGTGCGATCAGATCGACACACAAGTCCGCGTCATGCAGCGCATCTACGAGGATCAATCGGGACTGCAGGATCGCTTTGCAGGTACGGGCATACTTTCCGCAAAATTGGCGGAGCACTTCGGTGTGTGCGGGCCGGTCGGACGTGCGAGCGGCCGGAAAATCGACGTGCGTATTGATCACCCTTACGCGCCCTACCACGAGGTTCAGGTGCGGATGGTCAGCGATGACCGGGGCGATGTGGCAGCCCGGACCGCCGTCAGGTTCAACGAAATCTACGAGTCCACTCGGTTGATCCGGACCCTCCTCGCCGATCTGCCTGGTGGCGACATCATTTCCCGGGTCGAATACAGTGGCTCGCCATCCTGCGGGGTCGGTTGGATCGAAGGCTGGCGGGGTGATGTATTCATCGCACTCGCGACCGGGGCAGACGGAACCATTTCGCGCTGTCACTGCCATGACCCGTCGTGGCAGAACTGGCCGGCCCTGGAGCACGCGATCATCGGCAATATCGTTCCGGATTTCCCGCTGATCAACAAGTCGTTCAATCTGAACTACGCGGGACACGACCTGTAATGTGGCAACTTCTCAAACAGATCGCGACAACCGGCACACCGACTCAACGCCTGCCCGAGGGCGATGACGCATGGCGGTCCGAAGGCCACCGTATCCAGCAGGAAATACTCGACGTGCTGGGTCGGGCGCTATGCATTCGCGAGATTGATGCGGGCTCCTGCAACGGCTGCGAACTGGAAATCCATGCGCTCAACAATCCGTACTACAACATCGAAGGTCTGGGTATCAAGTTCGTCGCGAGTCCCCGTCACGCCGACTTGCTGCTCGTCACTGGCCCGCTGACACTGAACATGAAGGAAGCAGTGCTGCGGGCCTACGAGGCAACGCCGCATCCGAAGCTGGTCGTCGCAGTTGGCGAGTGCGCCTGCACCGGAGGCATGTTCAAGGAAAGCTACGCCGTGTGCGGACCGCTCTCGAAGCTTTTTCCTGTCGACGTCACGGTGCCGGGTTGTCCGCCGCCCCCCATCGATATCCTGAGAGGCATTCTCGCCGCGCTTCGTGTGAAACGTACGATGCTCAAGCCATGATCACCAGCCGTGACATACGCCGCAGACAGTGTTCCTGGTTGAGGGTTCCGCGCGGGAACCAAGTGTGATGACGACTCCAGTACGCCACACTGATGTTTATAAGGACCGTGGAACGGCAGTCGAAGCTCGCACCCGGTGCGCTCTTGCGTAGGGCCGGCCATACCGAAGAAGTAACTTCAGATCCAGCGTTGGCATGGTCAAGCGTCTTGACCCAGTGGGGCTCCTGCGCGATCTTTCTGGTAATTGTCGCGGTGTGGGGGCTGGGCAGCGCACGTGCCGACTGAATCCCGAACCTGCGCAGCGCGTCAGTCGACGTTTCCCGCGCATGGGTGAAAACCTGAAGTCCACAGTCACCGTAACCGGCCATTGCAGCGGTTCAGGCTATGGGGAAAACACGCACCGGGAAGGCTGCGACCAAGGCACGGGCTACGATGTTCGTCCGGAGCGGAGAAGGCTTTTATTCAGACGGCTGCCTGCTGGATTCCACAACATGGCCCGCACCGGTCTGCGTCGGCTCCCGGACGACGAGGACCGGGATCCGACAGTGCGTCAGCACCTTCAGGGTCTCACTGCCGAGCAATAAGGCACGCATGCCGCCTCGGCCGTGGGATGCCATGACAATGAGATCACAGCTTCGTTGCGCTGCCACGCTGATAATCGCCTCATACGGGTGAGCGTGGTTTCTGGTAACTGTATCGCACTCGACACCGGCCTGGGTAGCCGCTTTTGTGACGGCCAGCAGATAGTTATCCGCATGCTGTCGGGTAACCTGAATGACCCGATCCTCCGTGTCGGCGATCATTTCGGTGCCATACGCGAGGACATGGAATTCCGGAATGACATGGAGCCCGGTGATCTTTGCGCCGCTTTCCGTGGCAAGCGTCACCGCCATCTGGATAGCAGCGTCAGAAAGTGTCGAACCATCGGTTGGCACCAGCACATGCTTGAACATACGTTTCTCCCAGCGGCCAGGTCTGCTCGTCCTGAAGTCCTGCCCGGAGCCCACCGCTTGAGCCAGGCACACCTGAAACAAGGCGACTTCTTTCAGTATAGTCAGCTTTATGAAGCCTGCCAGGTCGACTGATTCTGTGGCAAAGTGCCGCGCGTCAACCTCACCGAAGTCAGATACATTCGACAGGCATCCGGCGTCGTTCCGGGTTCGCTCAGAGCGCACCAGACGCTTGGCCTGCGGCTTGTCGCAGATCGTCCCGCCACTCGGCTGCTTCCTGCCGATGCGATGCACCAGATCAAACGTTGGATCAGCCCGGTCGTGGCTCAAGCACTTCCCGAAAATCTGCAATGACGCCCATCAAGTTCATACTCCGCTACACGGCTGTGCCGTTCATGGCAATCGTCGCCGTCGTATCTTGGGCCTCACTTCACTCGTCTGCCGAAATCGATGCCCGACAGTACGCGGCATTATCGGGCGCCTATGCAAGCTTCCCGGTGGATCTCCGACGAGATATCAGACAGGCGCTGCAATCGGGGAAGCTGAGCAAGTGGGATTATTCGTCGCTGGTACGGGAATCCCTCAACGATGGAGTTGTTCTCGACTGGCCGTCCGACGATAAGGAGGACGTCGCTACCGAGCGGGAAAAGCTGGCTGCGCTCGTCAAGGCGGACCGACCCTGAACCGCGCCACCCACTGACTTATCAGTATAGATACACCACGCTCGTTGTCTGGGATGGCACCCCGTTTTATTGATAAGGCATCCATATTTATAGAAAGTGGCTTGGCCAGACCTGCTGTTTGCAGCAGTGGCCTTGATTTCAGCCCTGGCTAGCGGACTCTCTCGCGAAAGACTGGTGGCGAATCAGGTATTGCCAGTCCCTCCACGACGGCTTCAAAGCCGTCCGGCATGCCTGCGGCCGGCGAACCTAGCGTGAGTCGTGCGCCGGCCGCCTGGGCGATCGCATTGACGATTGCCAGCCCCAGGCCGCTTCCCTTCGCTGTTGTGCCCCCGCGTTCGAACGGCTGGCTCAGGCGCGCGAGCGTCTCCGAGGGTACGACAGGCCCCCGGTTCCGGACGCTCAAGGTGCCGCAGCTCGTGAGCATGATACGAACGGCCGTTGCGTCCGTACCGTGCTTGACGGCGTTTTCAATAAGGTTGCGCGCAAGAATGGCGAAAGCGTCCTGGTCGATTCGCGACAATACGGGTTCATCGGGCAGGCTCAGTGCGAGTTCATTAGATCGTGCAATGCGCCGGACATCGTCGACCACGAGTTGAAGGACGGGCCGCAAGTCTTGCGCGATATCAGAGAGGACGCGGGCGCCTTCTGCCCGGGCCAGTTGCATGAGCTTTTCGCTGAGTCGCACGAGCGTCTGCAAAGTGATCTCGACGTTTCGCGCACGTTGCTCGATTGGCGTGCCTTGTGCCTCGGCTATCAGGCGTTGCGTTTGCGCAAGTGCTGCGGCAATCGGCGTGCGAAGCTCGTGTGCGCTGTTGGCCGTGAAGCTGCGCTCGGCGCTCAGTGCCCGGTCAAGCCGCTGCATCAGGTCGTTGACCGCGTCAGCTATTGGCTCGATTTCCGTAGGCATGCCGGCCTTGGCGAGCGGAGTGAGATCGTCGCGACCTCTAGAGGCAACACCCTCGCAAAACCGGCTGATCGGACGCAATCCTGTCTTCACGATCAGCCACGTGCCGACGAGGCCAAGCAAGATGAGAACAAGGAGCGGCTCGATCACCGCAAGTGCCGCCCGGGTGCTGACGTGACGGCGCTCAACCAGGGGTTCCGCAATCGCGAGCAGGACCGTTCCTTGCAGGACCGTTTCCGTATAAATCCGGTGGCTGGCTGTCGACGTGAAGCCTGCCTTCAGATCAGCCGGGAAGACCCCAGGGTCCGCATCATGAGACTGCAGGACGGTCTTGCCGGTTTGGTCGCGCACGATATAGGTGAGCAACTCGTCGTGCGCGCGTACGGCCGCTACGCGCTGTCCGGTGCTGCCTTGCGTACTTAGATCAAGAATATCCGTGACGGCCAGCGGCACGAGCCGCTGCGCCGTCTCCTGCAAGGCGCTATCCGAGATCCGGTCGATTTCGTCTTGCAGGACATGAAACGCCGCTGCTCCTACAAGGAGCGACAGTGCGGCCAGGCCAACGGCAAGCGCTACTGCGAGGCGCGCCTGGAGGCTGTGCAGCATCGCTAGCACTGCCTGAGTTTGTAGCCGAGGCCACGCGCCGTCTCGATCAGGTCGCCCCCCAGCTTCTTGCGCAGCCGGCTCATGTGCACCTCGATGGTGTTGCTGCCGATTTCGGCGTTAAACGAGTAAAGGCGCTCTTCCAGCTGCGCCTTTGAAAGAATCATGCCCTGTCGCTGAATGAACGCCTCGAGCAATGCCCATTCGCTGGCGGTAAGGGAAATGGAACGGCCTTCTCGACGGATGCTGTGGGCGGCCAGATCGATCTGCAAATTGCCCAGTGTGACAAATGGGTTGGGATTGCCTGAATACCGGCGCGCAACGGCGTTGACGCGCGCGGTGAGCTCGGATAGATCGAATGGCTTGACAAGGTAGTCGTCGGCGCCAGCGTTTAATCCGGCGATGCGGTTGGCGACCTGGTCGAGCGCAGTCAGGATCACCACGGGTACCGAAGAGCCGGATACACGCAATTCACGCAGAAAATCGATTCCCTTGCCGTCCGGCAGCAGCAGGTCCAGCAGGATCAGGTCGTAGTTCGCGGCTTGCACGTAGCGCCGGGCGTCGCCCAGGGTCGTGACGTAGTCGGTGGAATGTCCGTCCCGCGTGATCTGGTCCCGAACGGCTTGGCCGAGCAGCGGATCGTCCTCGACAAGCAGTACTCTCATGCGATAGTCCCGGCGGTTGTTATCGCAAACTGTGCTACGCCAAGCTTACGCCAGGCTGAAGAAAAATCTTTTCGTTCGCAAGGCTGGCTTCAGGTATGGGCCGCATTGTAGAGCCTGTCAGGACAAAACCACACTCCCCGTCATGAAACGACCACCGCTCCGAAGAAGCATTGCCATCGTATCCCTTGTCGCGCTATGCGCTGGCGTCGCCCAACTGGCGCAGGCGGACGACGACTGCACCGCACCGCTCACGAACTGGAAACCGGTCAGCGAGATCGATGCGCTAGCCAGAAAACAAGGCTGGAACGTGAGTCGGGTCAGAACGGATGACGGTTGCTACGAGATCCGTGGACTCGACGCGCAGGGGCGGCACTTCAAAGCCAAAGTCGATCCGGCCACGCTCGCGATCATCCGGCTGAAAACCGATGGCGACGCCCAGGACGAGCGCCACGGTGAAGACGGCGGTGAGCACGAGGACCGGAGCGGCCCGCGACCGGCTGCGGCAGGACCGCGCGCGCCCAACGATAAACCGGGTAACGCGGCAAGCGGCGCGCAGCCATCCAATGGGCTATTGACCCCGGGGAGCCGGCCGCAGGTTCAGATCCGCTGACCTGCGAAAACCGTCGTCGCAACACACTTTCGTCATACGCAAATCAACGCTGACGCAGGGTAAGTGCGTCGTCTCGCCCGGCGTAGCCACTATTGAAGAGGACAGGTCATGAAATACACATTCCCTATTGCAGCGCTTGCCGGTGCACTCGCGATTCCCTCGCTGGCGTTCGCCCGCCCCGTCACGATTGAAGCGCAATTAACCAATTACGGCGGTGACGGTGCGTACGTGGTGATGTACGTCACCGACCGGGCTGGCCGCTATCAGGGCACGCTGTGGATGGCAGGCGAGAAGGCGAAGTACTACAGGCACCTGAGCGCCTGGTACCGGATGACGGGAAATGGCGCGGCAAGGATCGACGGCATTACGGGTGCGAGCGTTGGTGCCGGCAGGACGCTGAAGGCAACGCTCGATCTTGCCGATACGCTAATCGACGCCGGCTACGAAATTCACGTGGATACCGCAGTGGAGAACATGAACGAGAACCCGTCCGAGGTGGTCGTTCCATTGACGACATCGGGAACCGGAAAGTCCGTCAGAGGGCGCGGCTATGTGAAAGCGTTTCGCTACACGTTGTGAGGAATGACATGCTTCGCAAGCTTCATTCGTTGCCCGGACTGATCGCCGCCCTCGTCCTGATGGTCACGGCGATCTCCGGTGCGATGCTGTCTCTGAACCCTGTGATCGAACGCGCAGGCGTAGTTCAGGTTAGCCAGCATTCGCTCGACGCAGCGACGCTCGCCGCACGTGTGAAGGCCCATTACCCCGGCCTCGAGAAAATCGTGCGAAAGCCCTCGGGCGCCGTCATTGCCTATTACTCTTCAGGCGGCGAGTCTGGCGCCGCCAGCATCGATCCCGTGACAGGTGACGGTATCGAACCTTATACGCCATCGACCACCATGCGCTGGCTGACCAATCTGCACCGCAAGCTGCTCATAGGCGATGCCGGGCGCGTCGCAACCGGCCTCGGGGCAGGTTTGATGCTGCTGCTGGCCGCATCCGGCCTTGCGCTACTCGAACGCCGTATGGGCGGATGGGCGAAGCTGTTCGGCCGCATTCGGGGTAGCGGTCTGCAGCGAATCCACAATGAGGTTGCCCGCGTCGCCATTCTCGGGCTGACGCTCTCGGCTGCAACAGGGCTCGTCCTGTCGTTGACGACCTTCGAGGTGATCCCCGAACGAGCCACGGCGCAACTTCCGTTTCCGGCCTCCGTGAGCACCGGCGCCCCGCTTGCAGTGAATCGCGTTGCTGCGCTCAGGAACGTCGATGTAACCGACCTGCGTGAACTGATGTCGCCCTCCCCCCAGAACCCGGGCGATGTCTACGCGTTGCGGACATCGAGCGGCACCGGCTACATCGACCCGTCGTCAGGGAAATGGCTCGCGTGGCAGCCCAATGACGCTTGGCAGCGTTTTCACGAGGTCGTGTTCATGCTGCATACGGGCGAGGGACTGTGGTGGCTCGCGCTGATCCTCGGGCTTGCGAGCGCGTCGGTGCCGGTTTTGGCGATTACTGGAGTATGGCTATGGGTGCGGCGTCGCCGCGCGACGGTAAAAGTTCCAGACAACGTGAGCGCGGGTCAGGCCGATACGGTCATTCTCGTGGGAAGCGAAGGAAACAGCACCTGGGCGTTCGCTGCCGCAATTCATCAGGCGCTGACGCGCGCGAATTTTCGCGTGCATATAGCGCCGATGAACGATCTTTCATCACGCCACTGCAAGGCGCAACGCCTGATCGTACTGACTTCGACGTATGGCGATGGTGAGGCACCGTCCAACGCCACGCAGTATTTGAGCAAGCTCGCGAGCATGAACGACTATGTTCCACCAACGTTTGCCGTCCTCGGTTTTGGGGATCGCCAGTTCCCCCATTTCTGTGGTTATGCGCAAACCGTGCACGATGCGTTGATCGCCAAAGGCGGCCAGGCGCTCATCGAGTGCAGCAGCGTTGACCGGCAGTCGGAGAGCACGTTCAGGACGTGGAGCGAGCGACTGGGTATCGCACTCGACATGCAACTCGACGTGCGCTACCAGCCGTCGCTACCGCGCACCGTCTCCCTGACGCTTGTGGAGCGCAAGGACTATGGACTCGACTCTGGAAGTGTCACGTCGGTGTTGCGCTTTGTCCGCAGCACACCGCGCAATCGGCGGTGGCACACCCCGCTGCAAAGGGCTCTGCCGTCATTCGACGCGGGCGACCTGCTCGGGGTGATCCCGCCCGGCGACACCGTGCCGAGGTTCTACTCGCTCGCGAGCGCTTCGCGAGATGGTTTTATCGAAATCTGCGTGCGCAGGCATGCGCATGGGGCCTGCTCTGGCTATCTGACAGCTTTGCAGCCCGGCAACGCGATTCAGGCGTTCATTCGCCGGAACCCTGCGTTCAGACCCGCGGCGGGAGAGGCGCCAATCATTCTTATCGGCGCCGGGACGGGCATCAGCCCATTCGTCGGCTTCATCCGGCAAAACTCGGCGGGGCGGCCCATGCATCTGTATTTTGGTGCCAGACGCTCAGGCGAGGCGTTCCTGTACGACGAAGAGTTGCAGAACCTGGTCGGCAACCGCCGGCTGACGACTTTCAAGACCGCCTTCTCGTGCCCCGTACGGAAGACCTACGTGCAGGAGCGACTCATGGCCGACGCGCCAACGCTTCGTGAACTCGTCGCCAGCGGAGCGCAGATCATGGTGTGCGGAGGCAGAGACATGGCCAACTGTGTGGCCCGAGCGTGGGAACACATTCTGGATGGCTCCGGCCTTTCCGTGAACGAGATGAGATTGAAGGGAAGATATGTCGAAGATGTCTATTGAAGGACCGATGGCCGGTTGTCCCGAGCGCTATACGTTCAACGGACCGACGATGGGCACCCGATACAGCGTGCAATGCTACGCGCCGGCGGGGTTGGACCGCGCCCTGATCGCTTCTGAACTGGATGCGGCGGTACGAGCGGTAGACGAGGAAATGTCGAACTGGAAGGACAGTTCCGATTTGACACGGTTGAATAGAGCCGAGCCCGACGTCTGGGTGCCGATATCCCGCAATCTTGCGACGGTGCTGGTGCGCGCGACGGAGATGGGGCGCGAGACAGACAATGCGTTCAACGCAGGTGTCGGCGATGTGGTGGATCAGTGGGGCTTCGGCCCATCCAACGCGCCGCGGCCAACCATGCGGGAAGCCTCGCGCGAACGACCCCGACGCCCGCTGGTCGAACTGCTCGACGTCGACGTCGAGCAGTGTCGCGCTCGCAAGCAGGCGCATGTGAGCCTCGACTTGTGCGGTATCGCCAAAGGCTTCGGCGTAGACGAATTGGCGCGTGTGCTGGACAGTCATGACGTTCGGTCGTGGCTTGTCGGAATCGACGGTGAGATGCGTGCGCGAGGCACAAAGACTGGCCAGGCACTGTGGGCAATCGCAATCGAGCGTCCCGACTATGAACGCCGGGAGGCGCTCGGCGTGATCGAACTCACGGATATCGCGGTCGCAACTTCGGGGGACTATCGTCACTGGAGCGAATGCGAGGGCAAGCGCATCTCGCATGTCGTGGATCCGCGCACAGGTGAGCCCTTATGCAACGGGGTCGCGTCGGTCACAGTGCTGGCGAGGTCCTGCATGGACGCGGATGCTTATGCAACCGCTCTCATGGTGTTGGGGCCTCAGAAAGGCCTGGATTTCGCACGCCGCAAGCAGCTGGACGCACTTTTTCTGCTGCGCGATGGCGCACAAATACTGTCGATCGGCACGGGTTTGTTTGATGCGGGTTTCAACGGTATAGAAGTCCCCGGCGGATAAGGTGTTTCTCGAGCTCGACCAGAACGAACACCACACTGGAGGGCAGAACACACATTGCCAGCTCAGTCATATTAAGCGCGGTCGTCCGGAAAACGGTGTTCAACATGGGTACATAGATCGTCGCCAGTTGAAGCGCAAAGGTGAGCAGCACCGCGCCCACAAGGGGCATGTTTGAACGCGCTCCCCGCGCGAAAAACGACGCTTGCTCCGATCGGATGGCAAGTACGTGCCCCATCTGGGAGAGCGTGAGCACCGTAAAGGTCATGGTCTGCCAATGTGCCGAAGCGACATGAATGGCGTATGCCTGCGTGAGCAGCGTGACACCAGCCATTGCGAGCCCAACCCATACGATGTGCTGCCACATGCCGCGGGCAAAGACGCTTTCCCCTGGGGGCCGTGGTGGCCGTAGCATGACGCCCTTCTCCGCCGGTTCGGCCGCCAGTGCCAGCCCCGGCAGTCCATCGGTGACCAGGTTAATCCACAGGATGTGTATGGGAAGCAAGGGAATCGGCAGGCCGAGAAAAGGCGCGAGAAAAATAGTCCATATCTCGGCCGAATTGCACGTCAAGGCGTAGCGAATGAACTTGCGTACATTATCGAAGATTCGCCGCCCCTCTTCGACGGCACCGACGATGGTGGCGAAGTTGTCGTCCAGCAGCACGATACTGGCCGCATCCCGCGCAACATCGGTGCCCTTTTTCCCCATCGCAATGCCGATATCCGCGCCGGCGAGCGCCGGCGCGTCGTTCACGCCATCACCGGTCATCGCGACGAACTGGCCATGCGCCCGAACTGCCTCGACGATCCTGATTTTTTGCGCCGGGTCCACCCGGGCAAACACGCGGGTATGCACAACCTGCGCGACTAGCGCTTCATCCGTGAGTCGACTGAGTTCCTGGCCGGTCAACACGGTGTCCCCGGGGGCGAGAATGCCAAGTTCGCGGGCGATAGCACACGCGGTTACAGGGTGATCCCCCGTGACCATTACGGGTGTGATCCCTGCCGATCTGCAAGCCTTGACTGCCTGCCGTACGTCGGGCCGCGGCGGATCACGCATGCCAGCCAGGCCAAGCAAAGTGAGGCCGCATTCGATTTCTTCTATATCGTGACCGGCAGGCAGACTGTCCCGTTTCCGGCTCGCGACGGCGAGTACACGAAGACCACTATCCGCCATCGCCTCCGCCGCCGCCAGCACGCGTTCGTGGTCCACAGCGACCATCCCATGATCTGACAGGGACGCGTTACAACGTTCAATGACCGTCTCCGGTGCGCCCTTCGTGTAAGCAATAAATCCGGTTCCGCTGCGGTGAATCGTTGTCATCCGCTTGCGATCGGAGTCAAACGGGAACTCCAAAAAGCGCGGGCTCGTGACTTCGAGCGCGCTCTTGTCGAAGCCAGCGTCAGCGGCCACTCTCCACAACGCAACCTCGGTCGGATCGCCTGCGACCTCCCCGCCCGCAGCGCGGCTAACGTTGTTGCATAACGCCAATGCCTCCAGCAAGCATCTCGTAGCGGGCCTTTTTGTATCGAACGATGCGATGGGTAACCGCACGCCATCAGCGTAGAGCTCAGTTGTGCACATCTCGTTCAGGGTCAATGTGCCAGTCTTGTCGGTACAGATCCAGCTCACGGACCCCAAGGTTTCGACCGCAGGCAAACGTCGCACCAGGGCATTGTGTCGTGCCATATTGCGCGCACCAAGGGCAAGCATCACGGTCACCACTGCGGGTAAAGCTTCAGGGATAGCGGCGACGGCAAGACTCAGGCTCGTGAGAAGCATGAGCAGCACTGGCTCGCCCCGCAGCACACCTGTCGCAAAGATGATCGCGCAGATCACAAGAATCATCATGGCCAACCGGCGCCCAAACGCTGCAAGACGCTTTTGCAGCGGCGTCTGGACCACAGGTGCCGCTTCGATCATGCCGGCGATCTTGCCGAGTTCGGTGGCCATGCCGGTAGCAACGGCAATACCTCGTGCTCGACCGTAGGTGACAACAGTGCCCTTGAAAGCCATATTTGTCCGGTCGGCGAGTTGTAGCGAAGCGTCGTCAAGCGACGCGGTGCCCTTCTCTACCGGCACCGACTCCCCAGTGAGAACTGCTTCGGCGATCTTCAGCCCGGACGCCTCGGCAAGACGAAGATCGACGGGAACGGTAGAACCGGTATCCAGCAAAACGACGTCGCCCTGCACAATGCCCGATGCCGGAACCGTTTGACATTCGCCTTCGCGAATGACTGTCGCCTGCAACCTGGCGAGTTGTGCGAGCGACGCCATCACACGCTCGGCGCGATAGTCCTGGATGAAGCCGACTGTGCCGTTAAGCAACACGATCGCGACGATCACGAGCGCGTCCGCAGCCTCGCCGATCAGGCCCGACACGAGAGCCGCCGCCAACAGAGCGACGATCATGAAGTCCTTGAACTGACAGATCAGCATGTCAAGGACGCCCCGGCGCCGCTGCTCACGAATCTCGTTCGGCCCGTCTTTGGCGAGGCGCCGGTGCGCCTCTGCCAGTGTCAGGCCATCCTCGCAATCGGTGCCCAGTTGCATGGCGATGGCCGCGACCTGCATTGCGTGCCATGTGTTGGAACCCTCTGCCCCAGGGCAAATCGTGCGCGTCGGAGTCAACATGGACCGATCCTTCTGTACGAGAGTCGACGAACGTCGCATTGAAGCGGTACGCGGCAAGTGCCAGTATCGGTGCGGGTCAGACTCGCTGATTGACCTTTATCAAGCAGTAACGTGCGGGTAGCGACAGATCATATGGTCTCCGGTCTCGCATCTGGATGCATTGTTTCGGCCTGCGATGACTGCCCGGATACAGAAACGCCGAATCCACGAACGGGAGCGCTCAATGCGATCGGGAAAGCATGTCGTGCTAGCACTGCTTCTGGCTGGTCTGGTAGCTTTGGGGTTCATGGTTCTGCGCCCTTTTCTAGTTCCGGTCGCGTGGGCGCTGATTATTTCGTATGTCACCTGGCCCGCCTACAACCGTTTGCGACGCCTGCTCCGCGAAAGCGCGGGTACTAGCGCGCTGCTGATGACCCTTCTCCTGACATGTGCGTGCATACTGCCAGTCGTCTGGCTGATGAAGCCGTTGACAGAAGATCTAAGGGACGCCAGCCGGGCTATCGTCGCCTACTTCTCCGATCGTCCTCGCGACTTACCCGATTTTCTGGCGCGCATCCCCTGGATCGGGTCCTCGTTGCAGGCGTTTCTCGATCATGTGGAGATTGATCCCCCTGCCATCCGCTCCCAACTCTCAGGATGGGCGAATCGCTGGACAAGCGAAATTGGTGACCTCCTCGGAAGTGCGGCCCGGAACGCCACAAAGCTGGGGTTTGCTCTCGTGACGCTGTTTTTTGCGTATCGCGATGGAGAAAGTCTCCTGAATCAGATACGGCAGGCTTTGCGGCCTTTCCTTGGCGAGCGCCTTGACGACTATCTCACCGCGATCGGCAGCATGACCCGATCCGTCGTCTACGGCATTGTGCTGACAGCAATCGCGCAGGCAGTGTTGGCCGGGCTGGGTTACTGGGCCGCAGGCGTAACTGCGCCCGTCACGCTGGCAGGGATCACTGCTCTCGTAGCATTGATTCCTTTTGGCACGCCATTGGTATGGGTGCCGGTGGCGGTCGGCCTTCTATTTGCGGGCCGCACGGTGGCCGGAGTCGGGTTATTGCTCTGGGGAATGCTGGTCATTAGCTGGGTAGACAATCTGATAAGGCCGTTTGTGATTAGCAGCAGCGCACGCATTCCATTTCTGCTCGTCATGTTTGGTGTGCTTGGTGGACTCGCCGCATTCGGTCTGATCGGATTGTTCCTTGGGCCCGCCATACTGGCTGTTCTGATGGCGCTGTGGCGCGAATGGCAGACAGAGGCGACACGGCAACAGGTGCGGCAACCGGTTCAGCGGAATGACATACCTAAGTAGTGGATCGCCAGCGGTGCTGGCACGAGCTTATCCAATCGGAACACAAGTAAATCATTTCGCCCAAGCTTTCACCGCGACCGGAGCCTGTTTCAGGCTTCGATCGGGCGGACGAGCAACACCGGCACGTGGGTGATACGCAGTACGCGGCTCGCCACGCTACCCAGCAGCCAGCGCGAGATACCACGCCGGCCGTGTGTGCCCATGACGACCAGATCGGCGTTCCAATGATCTGCCTCCCTCACGATGGCGTGGGGCACATCGTCGCCGGTTCTTTCCGTGCTGATCATCGCGGATTCCGCCTCGATTCGTAATCCGGCCAGCAACTCCGCTGCCGCCGCAAGTGCTGCATTGCCCTCTTTGACAAGTGCATCTTCAAGCAGAGGAAGTGGCACAAAATCGCTCATCCTCACCGCCTGATCAAGAATATTTACGATACGCAAGGACGTCTGCTTCGTGGCGAGTTTTAATCCGTATCGAAGCGCATGCCGCGATGGTGAGCTACCGTCGACGGCGAAGAGCATTCGCTTCGGACCGCCGCAGGTATCTCTTTCATAAGAAGCTGGAACAACTAGAATCGAGCACGGGCAGATTCGCGCCAGAGGTTCAGAGACTGTTCCTTCCAGCCAGCGTAGCAGCCGACGGTTCTGTCGGGTGCCAACCACGAGGAGATCGGCTCGCCACGTCCGCGCTGCTTCAAGCAGTGCGTAGGCTAGATCCCGACCCTGCATGGAAAGATCGATCACCTCCGTGTCGACAACCGTCTCGCCGCTCGAAAATATGCTCTGTGCCTGAGTGACCGCATCCGCGGCACCGCGCAGCAACTCGTCGCGCACCGGGCTGAGATCCACTCCGACAAGTGGATCCAACGGAATCAGCCTGCGTGGATCTTCAGCCACACTGATGATTCGCACGTGTGCCCCTGGCGCCGCAATGCCTTGAACATAGGCCGCAGCGCGCAAAGAGGCGGGCGAAGCGTCTACAGCAATGAGAATGCGACCGACTTCGTCGTGATCGTGGAGGGTTGAACTGGTAGTGCTCATGACGAAGTCTCCGAGGTGTCCGCATGGTGGGTCCGATATGTTTCCTCAGACGGTTTGTCGAGCCTTCGCGCGCGACGATACTCTCATGCGCCCTGCCCACGGGCTGTCCGGATAACAACGCCCCAGTACACTCTATTCGCCGGCTCATCCCCCAGATTGACCTGAATCAACCCATCCGCCCACGGGCTATCACTGTTGTTCGCAGCCGTCTGAACGGGACACTTCATGCCTCGCATTGCGGTTCGAACTCCAATAGCGAATGATTGCGCGCCCCGACGGACCATTCAATACGACCAATGCATTGCTCTGGCTGCGAACAGACATGATGAGCCTCCATCGCATTCGATCCGTTGGGCACACCGGTCGTCTTGACGCACGTCAATCTCTCATGGCGAACGAGTCCTATGCTCGATCCATAGCGACACAAATCAGGCGCTGAAGTGAATATGTCGATGAATACCGTACTCGTTGACCTTTTAACGCCTGCCAAGCCGGCTACGCACACGTAGTCCTTAGGTGCGCAGACCTGACTGTCATCGCGTCTCCTCTATACGACAAAGGCCCGATCGACCATGAAGTGCCCGAAAGCGATGGACGCTCCCTCGTCCGAGCCGCCTGTCGCAGCGATCGATGCCAGAAGCGTTAGAACGTTGCCTGAAATGTTCGAGGCTGCCTGTACGCGTTACGCAGGACGCCCCGCGTTCAGTTCGTTCAATCACACGCTCGAATATCGGGACGTTGCGCTATACGCGCACCGCTTTTCCGAGTTTCTTGTCAACGAATTCAAACTTGCGCCGCTCGAGCGTGTCGCACTCATCTTGCCGAATGGCTTACCCTATGTCGTCGCCTTTTATGGCGTCCTCGACGCCGGGCTTGTCGTCGTTAATATCAATCCGCTGGCTACGCCTCGTGAGATTCAGATCCAGCTCGCCACGGCAGCTGTTTCAGCGATCATCGTACTGGAAAACTTTGCCTGCAAACTGGACGAAATCCTGGATGAGAATCAGGCGAAGGCTGTTATATCCGTCGCGGTGGGCGATCTGCTTCCGCTGCCCAGACGCGCCGCGATGGATTTTGTACAGCGCGTCGTGCGTGACTCGATTCCGCCTGCAAAGAGGGAATACTGGACATTCAGTGCGGCCTTGTCGTGCCGGCATTCGATCGAGCGAGATCACATCCGCCCCAGTCTCGACGATGTCGCGCTGCTGCAATACACGGGAGGAACCACAGGCACTCCCAAGTGCGCGATGCTCACGCATCGCAACCTTAGCTCGAACGTCGCACAGATTCGTGCATGGCTGGGTTCGGCGTTCTGTTCTACGCCTCAGACCATTCTCACACCGCTGCCACTCTTTCATATATTCGCGCTGACCGCCAGTCTGCTGACTTTCTTTGAAATCGGCGGGCACAATGTGCTGGTGACGGATCCCCACGACCTTGCCGCGCTCGTCAGAACCATGCGCCACGCACGGCCCACCGCGCTGCTAGGTGTGAATACACTGTTCAATGCCCTTCTCGCCGCACCGCATTTCGACGCTGTGGACTGGTCACGCCTGCGTCTCGTGATCGGCGGCGGCGCAGCGATTCAGGCTTCGGTTGCCGCGCGATGGCAGTCAGCAACGGGAGTGCCGATTATCGAAGGGTACGGGCTGACCGAAGCGTCGCCAGTAGTCTGCGTGAATCCGATGGATGCAAAGCACTTTTCCGGATCGGTCGGTCATCCGTTGCCTTCAACCGAGGTTAGCATCCGTGACGACAACGACGCAGCTGTCGCCGCGGGTGTCATCGGAGAAGTCTGGGTCCGGGGCCCGCAGGTCATGCGCGGCTACTGGATGAACCCCGTCGAGACTGCGGAAGTGATCTCGCCCGAGGGCTGGCTTCGCACGGGGGACGTTGGTTATCTCACGCCCGCGCAGATGCTCGTCCTGGTGGACCGCAAGAAAGACGTGATCGTCGTGTCCGGTTTCAAGGTTTACCCCTCGGACGTCGAAGCCGTGGTCTCCGCGCTTGCGGGCGTAAGCGCCGCAGCGGTAGTCGGCGTGCCGGATGAACGGACCGGACACGCCGTCAAACTATTCGTCGTCCGGTCCTCGGCGGATCTTACGGCCGCCGCCTTGCTGGAGCACTGCCGCGCTAATCTAAGCGCCTACAAGGTTCCCCGCTCAATTGAATTCCGTGACACCTTGCCTCTGAACCAGCTCGGCAAGGTCCTCCGCCGAACGTTAACCTGACCGAGGCAGGGATGCGATTGCAGGGTAACGGCGCGTGATTGCGCGCGAGGCGCAATTCAGCAATTGACGACGATCAAGCGCCCTCCTCCCCGTCGCGCCTATGCTGAAATCCCGACACGGAAGCGGTCGTGCGATATGAACGAAGACGTCACCCGCCGCCGATCGAGCGACGCCCAACGGTTGCTCGATATAGCCGATGCTTTCGCCGCTGAAGTCGGCCCACGGGGATACAGGCCACATGGCGTCACGCTGAACAGCGAGTTCGAACGTGACCTTGGCCTCGACAGTCTCGCGCGCACCGAACTGCTGGCTCGCATCGAGAAAACGCTCGGCGTGCATTTTCCGGTTGCGTTGTTCGAGCAGGCGAAGACGCCCGGCGATTTACTGCGCGCACTTGAAGGAGAAACATCGGTGCAACCCGGGTGCGCAATCGGCACCGCTGAGCTTCCAGCGCCGACCGACACCCTTGACCCGCCGATCGCCGCACAAACGCTGGTCGAGGCATTGCAGTGGCACGTATCCCGGCGACCTGAACACACGCACATCGTATTTCTCGACGAGGAAGCGTCGTCACACACAATGACCTACTCGGCGCTGTACGAGGCGGCCCTACGGGTATCGAGCGGGTTGCACAGACTCGGCGTGAACCCCGGCGACACCGTCGCACTGATGTTGCCGACCGGTAACGACTATTTCGCCTGCTTTGCGGGAATCCTGCTTGCCGGCGCAGTAGTCGTGCCGGTGTATCCGCCTGTGCAATCGGCACGGATCGACGATCACCTGAAGCGACACGCGGCCATTCTGCTGGATGCGCGCTCACGCGTCATGATCGTGCCGTCATACGCACTCGTAGCAAGCCTTCTGGCAAAGGCGCGGATACCGACGTTGCGTGAGATCGTGACGACGCATCAGCTCATGGGCGAAACGGACAATGAGCGGTATATCCCTCGAGCACAAGACGTCGCGTTGCTTCAGTACACTTCCGGTAGCACAGGTGCGCCAAAAGGCGTGGTGCTCACACACGCCAATCTGCTCGCCAATATCCGGGCAATGGGAGAGACTGCCCGGATCGAGGAACACGACATCTTCGCAAGCTGGCTCCCTCTGTACCACGACATGGGCCTGATTGGAGCCTGGTTCGGGCCGCTTTACTTTGGTATCCCGTTGATTCTGATGTCCCCGCTGACGTTCCTCGCACGTCCAGCGCACTGGTTGCAGGCGATCGGCCACTACCGCGCCACCATTACGGCGGCACCCAACTTTGCCTACGAGCGATGCACGCGCCGGATCGACGACGCCGATCTCGAAGGCGTCGATCTGTCTTCATTGCGCCTCGCATTCTGCGGCGCAGAACCCGTCAGCGCGCCGACCATGCGAGCATTCGCCTCACGCTTTGCCGATCATGGGTTCAGGGAGACCGCCCTGACCCCCGTCTACGGTCTGGCGGAAAACACGCTTGGACTGGCGTTTTCGGAGCCGGGCCGCGGGGTGCGAACAGACTGTATCAGTCGCATCCGACTGGCTGAGTCACAGCGTGCAGCAAAAGCGGAATCACCTGATCACGTACTCGAGCTGGTCTCGTGCGGACGCGCATTACCCCGCAACCAGATCCGCATCGTTGACGTCGACGGCAATGACGTATCCGAGAGAACGGTCGGGAGAATTGAATTTCGAAGCCCATCCGCGACGCGTGGGTATTTTCAGAATGCGGAGCTAACCGCGCGGCTAATTCATGATGGCTGGCTCGATACCGGCGATCTGGGATATATGGCCGATGAAGAACTGTTCATCACGGGCCGCGTAAAGGATCTGGTGATTCGGGCCGGGCGTCACTTCTTCCCCTATGAACTGGAGGCGGCTGTCGGGCATCTGCCTGGCGTGCGCAACGGTTGTGTCGCAGTGTGTGGAACGCCCGACATTGAGACCGGTACCGATCGCCTGATCGTCATTGCGGAGACTCGCGAAACGGCACCTGAGGCACTCGCGGCGATGCGCACTGGCATTAACGAAGCCTCCGTGGCTCTGCTGGGCGCTCCGCCGGAAGAAATCGCTCTGGTCCCGCCGCATAGCATTCTGAAGACATCGAGCGGCAAGATTCGTCACGCGGCTACGATGGAGATGTACCTGCGTAGTCGCGGGAATCTCCTGCCACGCCCTGCGTGGCTTCAGTGGCTCGACATCGGAACGAACACCGTATGGCCAATCGGCCGGCGGGTTCGAGCCGCCGCCAGGCAGATCGCCTACGGCGCATGGTGCTGGCTGGTCGTAACGCTGATCGCCATACCGACATGGTTGATGACCGTATCGCATCCGGATGTCAGGCGAAACTGGGCGATTGCATCGCGCGCGGCACAGCTAGCCCTCATGCTTGCAGGCATTCGTGTGACGGTACGCGGCGCCGAACTCATCGACATGGCGCGGCCGGCGATCTTCGTTGCAAATCACGCGAGCTACCTTGACGGGCTGGTGTTGCTGGCGGCCATCCGCATGCCGCTTGCCATCGTCGCCAAGCGTGAGTTGGCCGGCGGATTGCTGATGGGTGCCTTCCTTCGGGCAATCGGCACCCGCTTTGTCGAGCGCATCGACTATGCGCGCATGACCGAAGACGAACGCGAACTGGTGAAGCAGGCGACGGCTGGAACCTCGCTGCTCCTCTTTCCTGAAGGAACATTCGTCCGATCCGCGGGACTGCGGCAGTTTCGTCTCGGCGCCTTTGTGGCCGCCTGCGCATCGCACCGGCCTGTCGTACCGGTCGCAATCGCGGGCGCACGCGTTGTGCTTCCGGATGGACAGTGGTTGCCAACGCGAGCCGACGTAACAGTTACCGTGCTCCCCGCCCTGGAGCCAACAGGAGACGACATGAAGGCCGCCGCGGCCCTGCGTGACACCGCACGCGATGCAATAGCAGGCCATTGCGGGGAACGCATTCTGAGTGAAATTTCCCCGCTGGAAACCCCCACTCGTCACACCGAGATCTAAGCCTGCGTTATTCGAGGGTTCACCCGGTTCGACACTAGCATGCCCATGCCAGGACAGACACTAACTGCGCCGCTCCGACATCTGCCCGGGTGCCATGGGCGGGGACGCCGGAATGGCGACGATCTGATTGGCCTTGACATGGTCCGGAGCACTGGTCTGGGCTGAAAACGAGTTTCGAACAGCCGCCAACTTGACAGCGCCCATGGGCACGGCACGGTGCTTATCTCACCGTGGCCGACGGGTTGACTGACTGGACCGCCGCCTCGCCTCGCGCCTCACCGCGGGCCGGGCCGATCACCAACCCCGCTTGCGCCAGCAGGCGCCGCAGCCCCAGCTTCGGATATTTACGGTCCACCGCGCGCACATCGGCGCGCGTCTCCTCGATGATCCAGTCGCGCACTTCCGCGGCAACCGGCCGCAACGGCCGATTTTCCGGCCACACCAGACAGCAGCGCCGGTCCGTCATGACCAGTTCCTCCTCGGCGGGCAGCAGCGCGCCCTGGAGAAGCCAATGCGACACCACGTTGAGCCAGCCGAGCGCGACACCCTGCCCAAGCAATGCCGCCTGCACGACGATCGCGTAGTCGTTGAAGCTCAGCATGCTCGCGGCGTGCCGCCCCTGTGCCGCGAACGCGGCGAACCTGTCATGCCAGCCGCGCTCGCCGTCGTCCATCACGATCAACGTATCGCCGTGCTTGCGGCCCGCCTCGGTCGCGGCTGTCTCGTGATAGCGCCGGTTGCATACCGGCAGCAGCGTCTCCGGCATCACGAGCACGCTGTTCTCGCCGATCTGGTCCTCGCGCAGGAAGCGCATGCCGAGATCCACATCGACGAGTGGCCCGCCGATTCGCCCCGAGATGAGCTGAAACCGCAAGTCGACATTCGGAAACGCCTCGTTCAGGCGACTCATGCGCGGCATCAGCCAGTGTGTGGTGAACGCGGTGGACACTGACAGCGTGACCGACTCGACACCGGTTGCGCGCGCTTCGATCTCGCGTATCGCGCTTTCTATGCCGTCGAAGCCTTCGGAGATCTTCCGGTAAAGGATCCTGCCGCTCTCGGTCAGCTCGATTCCGCCTCGCACGCGCTCGAACAGGCGCACGCCGAGATGGTCTTCCATACGCGAGAGCATGCGGCTCACCGCCGGCTGGCTGACATATAACTCCTGCGCCGCACGCGTGAAGTTGCCGCAGCGCGCAGCCGCCTCGAAGACGAACAGCGCGTTGGCGCTCGGCAGTTTTTTGCGAAGGTTGGGCATGACCTGATGTTATGCCCTATCCAACAATTTGGGAATTGCCGCCAAAAATGGCTCGGCCTATATTTTCCCTAACGCAGGCTTCTACAGCGAGACAGGACGCAATGGACGCACGAGCGAAAACAGGTGTTTCGATCCGATCGGCAGCGAAACGTTATGGCCACGTAGTGGCCCTCGACGACGTTTCACTCGACATCGCCCCCGGCGAATTCGTGTCGCTGCTCGGCCCCTCGGGTTCCGGCAAGACCACCCTGCTCGGCATTCTCGGCGGCTTCGTGCAACCGAGTTCGGGAGCGGTCTGGGTCGGCGAGCGCGACATTACATTTGCGCCGCCGCACAAGCGCGACATCGGCATCGTCTTTCAGAACTACGCGCTCTTTCCGCACATGAGCGTGGGGGACAACGTCGCCTTTCCGCTGCGCGCCAGGCGTCAGCCAAAAGCCACGTGGGCGAGGAAAGTCGCCGACGCGCTCGCGATGGTCGAACTCTCGGGCTACGAGAGCCGCGGCATCGGCCAGCTGTCGGGCGGCCAGCGCCAGCGCGTGGCGCTCGCTCGCGCCATGGTGTTCGAGCCGCAACTGATCCTGATGGACGAACCGCTCTCCGCGCTCGACAAGCAACTGCGCGAAACCATGCAGATCGAGCTACGGCGGCTGCATCGCAAGCTCGGCGCGACGATCGTGTATGTGACGCACGACCAGCGCGAGGCACTCACCATGAGCGACCGCGTAGCCGTGCTGAAGAACGGCCGCCTCGTGCAGATCGACACGCCCGAGCGGCTCTACGACCGTCCGTGCGACGCGTTTGTCGCGAGCTTCATTGGTGAGGCGACACTGCTTGCCGTGACGCGCGCCGGCGACAACGCCGTGCGGCTCGGCGACACGGTGCTGCGCACCGCGCACCCGCTGCCACGCGGCGACAAACTGCTGCTCGCGGTGCAGACCGAAAAACTCGTGATCGATAGCGGCGACAGCCGCGACGGCGTCAATCGGCTGGCATGCCGCGTCACCGAGGTGTTGTATCAGGGCGAAAGCTTGCGCGTGTTCGCGACCCTCGCCGACGGCACCGCCATCAGCCTCAGGCAACCCGGCGGGCACGACTCGCGCCGCCGCATTCCCGAGCCGGGCGCGCCGATGAGCGTCGTACTCGATCCGCAGGACACGATCGTCGTGCCCGCCTGATTTCACTTTGCTATTTCCCGCCCTCGCCAGGGCAAACCCTCTCCCGATTCACAGCACACTGCAAAAGGATGATTTCATGAAGCTCACCGATTTCAAGGTCCTGACGTTCGACGTCGTCGGCACGCTCATCGACTTCGAGCGCGGCGTACTCGCCTCAGTGCGCCGCCTCGGCGGCCCGGCCGCGAAAGACCTGACCGACGACCAGATTTTCGAGCCGTACATGCGCGGCCGTGCGGCCTATCCGGGCCGTTCGAGCCATGAAATGGCGAACGTCTACCTGTCGCTGGCAAAGGAACTCGGTCTGCCCGACGACGCGCAATCGGCCGCTGCCTTCCAGCGCGACGTGCTCGAATGGCCGGCGTTCGCGGATTCGGTCGCGGCGCTCAAGCGTCTGCGCAAACACTTTCGCCTTGTGGCCATGACCAATGCGGACCGTGTCGCGCTGTCGGCCTACGCACACACGCTCGGCGACCCGTTCGACGACACCGTCTGCTGCGACGAAACCGGCGTCGCCAAGCCCGATCCGCAATTCTTCGCGTACAACCGCGGCCGTCAGGCGGCGTTCGGCTACAAGTTCGGCGAAATCCTGCACACCGCGCAGAGCCAGTATCACGACATCGGCGTCGCCACCCGCCTCGGCTACGCGACCTGCTGGATCGAACGCCGTCAGGGCGCGAAAGGCTTCGGCGCCACGCCCGTGCCGGAAGCCGTCACCACGCCGACCTTCAAGTTCGCGACGCTCGGCGCGCTCGCCGACGCTGTCGAAGCCCAAGCGCGTCTCGCCGCCTGAGCCGATGCTCGCGCCGACGACACCCCACACACCCGCGCCTGATTCGCTGTGGCGGGCGCTCCTCGCCGCCTCGCCCGGCGCCGGTGCGACGCTGAGCACCGGCGTGCCGCTCACGCGCGATCTCGAGGTCGAGGTCGCCGTGATCGGCGCGGGCTACTCGGGCCTCGCCGCCGCGTATGCACTGCAAAAGCGCGGCGTCGACTGCGTAGTGCTCGATGCGAATCCGGTGGGCTGGGGCGCGAGCGGCCGCAATGGCGGCGTGGTGTCGTCCAAATTCAGACTGTCGTTTCCCACGATCGACAAGCTGCACGGCCTCGATACCGCGAAACGCATGCACCGGCTCGCGCACGAGGGCGTGCGGGTCGTCGAGACGCTGGTCGACGAATTCCAGCTCACGCGCGCCCGCTTCGAGGCGACCGGCAGCCTGCGCTGCGCCCACACGGAGGCCGCCTTCGCCGCGATTCGCGCGGAGGCGGATTGGGTCCGCACGCAACTCGGCGATACCACGATGACCGTGCAATCGCGCGCCGAGATCGAACACGAGACGGGCTCGAAAGGTTTTGTCGGCGGCGTGCTGAGCGCGGACGCCGGCACGATCCTGCCGCTCGAATACGTGTGCGGGCTCGCGCGCGGCCTGACGCTGCGCAGCGTGCCGATCTACGAATCGACGCCGGTGCAGCAGATGCACCGCGCGCCCGGCGAGACGCGCGTGACGCTGCGCACGCCCGCCGGCACGGTGCGCGCGAAGCAGGTGATCGTCGCGACCAATGCCTACTCCGATCTCACGCCGGCCACCGCGGCGTATCAGCGTGAACTCGTGCCGTTTCGCAGCGCGATGATCGCCACCGAGCGGCTTCCCGCCGAGCTCGACGCGCGCCTGATGGTCGAGCGCCGCAGCTACACCGAAACGCGGCGCATGATGAAGTGGTTCCGCAAGGTGGACGGCCGCATGCTGTTCGGCGGACGCGACGCGTTCGGCAAGGAGGGGCAAACGACCGGCTTCGACGCGCTGCAGCGCGCCATGGTCGCGCTCTTTCCGGATCTTGCGGACGTGCGCGTGGACTATCGCTGGTCGGGGTATGTGGGCATGACGTTCAATTCGTTGCCGCATGTCGGACGCAGCGACGACGCCACGACCTTTTGTCTGGGGTATAACGGAGCAGGCGTCGCGATGGCGAGTCTGCTCGGCCAGCATGCCGCCGCGCTCGCGCTCGGCGAGACGCCGGAGCTCTCGCTGCTCGGCGCGCCCGGCTTGCGGCCCGTGCCCTTTCATTCGCTGCGCGCGCCGGGTGTGAGACTCGTCGCGGCGTGGTATCAGTTTCTCGACGCCGTAGGTGCATGATGACAACCGCCAAGCGGATGCTCCAGGGAACCACCTTGATGCAAGCCACCGAGTCCGATCCCGCCACGCGCTATCAGCGCCGCGAGGATCGCACCATGCTGCTGCTAATGACGCCTGCGCTCCTCGTGATCGTCGTGCTGCTGGTCGTGCCGCTCGCGTGGCTGTCGTGGCAGTCCATCTATCACGACGGCTTCACGCTCGAAAACTACCGGCGCATGTTCACGGGCGCTTACCTCGAAACGTTCTTGCTGACCTTCAAGCTCAGTATCATCGTGACCGTCATCACGCTGCTGCTCGGCTATCCGGTGGCCTACTTCGCCGCCTCGTTGCCGCCGAAGCTGAGCGCGCTCGTGCTCGGCATGGTGATTCTGCCGTTCTGGACCAGCGTGCTGGTGCGCACCTACGCGTGGCTCGTCCTGCTGCAGCGCACGGGGCTGGTCAACAAGGCGCTGATCGCGTCGGGCCTCGTCGACCGGCCGGTGCAACTCGCCTATAACCAGTTCGGCACGGTGATCGCGATGGTTCACATCCTGCTGCCGTTCATGGTGCTGCCGCTCTATTCGGCAATGCAGAAAATCCCGTCGAATCTTTCGCAAGCCGGCGCGAGCCTGGGCGGCTCGCCGCTGCACGTGTTCCTGCGCGTGTTCCTGCCGCTGTCGATGAGCGGCGTGTTCGCGGGCGTGACGCTCGTGTTCGTGCTCTGCCTCGGCTTCTACATCACGCCTGAACTGATGGGCGGCGGCAAGTCGATCATGGTGTCGATGGTCGTGAGCCGCAACATCGAGATCTACAACAGCTGGGGGGCGGCGAGCGCGGTGAGCGTCGTGCTGCTGATCTGCGTGTTCGCGATTTTCTATGCCGCGAGCCGCGTGGTGCCACTCGAAAAGACCCTGGGCGCGAAATGAGCAAACTCCCGTTCGGACGGATCGTCCTCGGCGCGATCGTCGTACTGATCCTGCTGTTCCTGATGGTGCCGGTGCTGATCGTCGTGCCGCTGTCGTTCTCCGATACGCGCTTCATGACGTTCCCGCCGCCGGCCTACTCGCTGCGCTGGTATCACTCGTTCTTCGACAATCCCGCATGGATCGACGCCGCGCGCGTGACGCTCACCGCGTCGATTTGCGCCGCGCTGATCGCCACGCCGCTCGGCGTGGCCGCCGCCTACGCGATCCAGAACGGCACGCACTGGATCATGCGCTATCTGCGCACACTGCTGATGTTGCCGCTGATGGTGCCGATCATCATTGTCGCGGTGGGCGTGTTCTTCGTGTACTCTCAGGCCGGCTACGTGAACACGCTCGGCGGCCTGATTCTGGCCGATACGATGCTCGGCCTGCCTTATGTGCTGATTTCGGTCGGCGCCGATCTGCGCACCTTCGACCGCACGCAGGAAATGGTCGCGCGCAGCCTCGGCATGAATCGGTTTCGCAGCTTCATGACGGTTACGCTGCCGCAGATCAAGGCAAGCGTCATCTCCGGTGCGGTGTTCGTGTTCATCCAGGCGCTCGACGAAACGGTGGTCGCGCTCTTCGTGTCGGGCGGTTCGAACCAGACGCTGACGCGCCGCATGTTCGTGACGCTGCGTGACGAGATCGACCCGACCATCGCCGCGATCAGCACGATGCTGACCGCGCTTACGCTGTGCCTTGTGATGATCGTCGTGGTGAGCCGCCGTTCGGGCGCGGCACGCGCCTGATTTCTTTCCTCAAGATACCTATTACATGGTCAATGCACTGAAGTTCTATATCGACGGCGCGTGGGTCGAGCCGTTGGGCAACGCACGCCGCTCCGTCGTCGATCCCTGTACCGAGGAAGCCTTCGCCGAAGTGGCGATGGGCACGCCCGCCGATGCCGATCGCGCGGTAGCCGCCGCGAAACGCGCGTTCACGTCGTTCTCGCAGACCACGCCGGCCGAACGCCTCGCGTTGATCCGCCGCATTCTCGAGGTGTTTCTCGAACGTCACGACGAGATGGGCGACACCATTTCGCGCGAACTCGGCGCACCGCGCGCCATGGCGCATGCGTGGCAGGCCGGCATCGGCCGGCGGCATCTCGAAGAACTGATCCGCACGTGTGAGACGTTCGCCTGGCAGCGCCGGAAGGGCACGACGCTCGTCAATCACGAACCGGTGGGCGTGGTCGCGCTCATCACGCCGTGGAACTGGCCGATCAATCAGATCGTCTGCAAGGCCGCGCCCGCCATCGCGGCCGGTTGCACGATGGTGCTCAAGCCCAGCGAAGTCACGCCGCTGAACGCCCTGCTGTTCGCGGAGATACTCGACGCCGCGGGCGTGCCGCCGGGCGTCTTCAACCTCGTCAACGGCGACGGGCCAACGGTCGGCGCGGCGCTCGCGGCGCACCCCGACGTCGATATGGTGTCGTTCACCGGATCGACGCGCGCGGGCGTTGAAATTGCGAAGCTCGCGGCGCCGACAGTCAAGCGCGTGCACCAGGAACTGGGCGGCAAGTCCGCGAACATTCTGCTGGACGACGTCGATTTCGAGGCGGCGGTCACGGCCGGCGTCAACTCGTGCTTCAACAACAGCGGGCAATCATGCAATGCGCCGACGCGCATGCTCGTCCCCGCGGCACGTCACGACGAAGCCGTGGCGATCGCGCGGCGGGCGGCGCAAGCGCAGCGCGTCGGCCCCGCCGACCACGAGCGCACGACAATGGGCCCGGTTGTCAGCGGCGTGCAGTTCGAGCGCGTGGAGCGGCTCATCGCGGCCGGTATCGACGAAGGCGCGCAGGTCGTGGCCGGCGGCCTCGGGCGTCCGCCAGGTCTTGAGCGTGGCTTCTACGTGCAACCCACCGTGTTCGCGGACGTGCGCCCCTCCATGACGATCGCGCGCGAGGAGATCTTTGGCCCGGTGCTCGCGATCATGCCGTACCGCGACGAGGAAGAAGCCATCGCGATCGCCAACGACAGTCCCTTCGGGCTCGCGGCCTACGTTCAATCCGCCGATCTGGACCGCGCGCGGCGCGTGGCGTTCAGGCTCCGTGCCGGCAGTGTGTATCTGAACTACCCGTCATGGGACGCGGGCTCGCCGTTCGGCGGATACAAGCAGTCGGGCAACGGCCGCGAGTACGCCGAATGGGGACTCGAGGCGTTTCTCGAAGTGAAGGGCATTGTGGGGTTTGGCGACTGACTGTGTTCGGGCCTTGCTGGGCTAAATGCCCGGAGGTAGGCAAAACATTCGCTGCTCGACACATGCGCCGGGCCGTCGCGTTGCAATGCTACGGCCCGGCATCACATTCACGCGCGTTCGCGCAACATATCCGCAATCCGCTCCGCGATCATGATGGTCGGCACATTCGTGTTCGCGCACGGAATCGAAGGCATCAACGACGCATCGCATACGTAAAGTCCGCTGACGCCATATACCGCGCCGCGCGCGTCGCACACGGCGAGCGGATCGTCGGGGGCGCCCATGCGGCAGGTTCCAGACGGATGCCAGGTGCCGCCCACCGAGCGTGTCACGAAACGCGTCAGCGCGTGATCGTCGGCAAGCAGTTCGTCGAGCGTCACGCCTTGCGTGACCACACACCGCACGAGCCAGCCGCGCAACGGTCCGGCAATGTCGAGCAGTGCGCTCAGCAGGCCGCGCTGCAATGCATTCCACACGCCCGGCACGGCCACGCTCGCCACGCGGGGTGAATAGCTCGAAGGCAGCAGCGTGTTGCGATGCCTCGCCATCAGCGGATCGGCCAGAGTCCGGGCGCCAAAGCGCAGCGCGAGCTTCAGCCGTTCGAGATCGCGCGCGTCGGACAGCATGTTGAAGTCGACAGCGGGTTCGTCGTGCGGATCGGCCGACACGAGGCTCACGCGGCCGCGCGAGTACGACTTGTTGACCCAGAAAAAGAGCGTGCCGAGCCGGTAACCGACCGAGTGCCAACCCGATCGCGACAGGATCGCGCCGTGCATGTCGCCGGGCACCGCGCCGCTCACGCCCGAAGAAAAACGCACGATCGCCTGCTCGTGATGCTCGTCGGGATATAACGTGCGGGCGGCGCGCGGCAGAACCGCGGATACGGCGATCGATGGATGTTCCATCAGATTGCCGCCGACACCGCCGCGATCGGCCAGCACCTCGATACCGAGTGCGGTCAGCTCGGACGCCGGACCAATGCCGCTTCGCATCAGAAGGGCCGGGCTGTGAATCGCGCCCGCGCAGATGATCACCTGTCTGGCGCGCACTGCTTCGCTCACCCCGTCTTCGCCGACGAGCCGCGCGCCGATGGCGAGCTTGCCGTCGAACAGCACGCGTTCAACCAGCGTGTGCGTGCGGATCGTGAGATTCGGCCGGGCGCGCACGGCGTCGTCGAGATAGCAGACCGAGGTCGGGATGCGCTCGCCCGCTTCGCTCACTGCGATCGAACCGATGAACGTGCCGTCCTGCCACGTGCCGTTCTGGTCGTCATGCCGCGTGTAGCCACGCGCGTCGAGCGTGTCGAGCACCGCGCGTACGAATGGCGAGATGCGCGCCCACGGCGTGCGCTGGATCCGGACCGGCCCGCTCGCGCCGTGCAGCGCGCCGTCAAAGTCGCAATCGGTTTCGAGCTTGCGGAAGTACGGCAGACAGGCGGCCCAGTTCCAGCCGTGCGCGCCTTGGGCGTGCCATTCGTCGTAATCGGCCGGCGCGCCGCGGTTCGCCATCAGCGCGTTGATCGCCGAACCGCCGCCGAGCAGGCGCGCCTGCTCGTAACGGCGTGTCGCGGCCGAGGCGCTCATGCGTGCCTTCAGGCGCTGCCAGATGTTCGTGGTGTCGAGATAGGCGCGGCCCGGATAACGGCTGCGCACCGTTGCGGGCATGTCCGTTCGCGAGATATTGCGGCCGGCCTCGACGAGGCAGACGGTCTTGCCCGCGTCTTCGGAAAGACGCGCGGCCAGCACGCAGCCGGCCGAGCCGCCGCCGAGAATCAGATAGTCGATCACGTTCGATGTATGCGCAGACGATGCGCGGTGCGGGACGCGCAAAAAAACCGCTGGGATTGGCGCGCGGGTTTGACATTCAACTGTCCAGCAACCCGCGCGTGCGCAACCAGGTCTTTCGCTTACTGCATGAACTTGAGCCAGCGCGCCTTCGCCTGAATGCCGGCGTCCGACGCCCACCATTCCTCCGACATCAACGCCTGCTTCGACGCGTTCTCCGGTGAACTCGGCAACTCGCTCGCGCGCTTGGCGTCGATTTTGCCGGTCTTGAAGGCCGCAGGATTGCCCGGCCCGTAGTCGATATACAGCGGCAGGTTGGCCTGCAAGTCGGGCGACACGGCCGCGTTGAGGAACTTGATCGCATCGGGCAGGTTCGGCGCGTTCTTCAGCACACACAACTGCGTGTTCTGCAGAATGCCGTCGTTGTACGTGAAGTCGATGTCCGGATTGTCCTTGCGCACGGCGCTCGCGCGACCGTTCCAGATCATCGTCATGTCGACTTCGCCGTCGTGCAGCAATTGCGCCGACTGACCACCCGAAGTCCACCAGACGGTCACGTCCGGCTTGATCTGCTGCAGCTTCCTAAACGCGCGATCCACGTCGAGCGGATAGAGCTTGTCGCGCGGCACGCCGTCCGCGAGCAGTGCGGCTTCGAGCACGGTCTGCGGGTCGTTGCGCAGCGCACGGGTGCCGGGGAACGCCTTCACGTTCCAGAAATCGGCCCAGCTTTGCGGCACCTTCTTCAATGTCTTCTTGTTATAGCCGATCACGGTCGAATAGAACTCGTACGCGACCGAGTACGGCGTGCGGTACTTCTCCGGCATGGCCGCCGCATTCGGAATCTTCGCGAAGTCGAGCTTCTCCAGCAGCCCTTCCTTGCCGCCGCGCAGACAGTTGGAAGTCGGCGTGTCCACCACGTCCCAGATCGGCTTGCCGGTGGCGGCCTGAGCCTTGATCTGTGGCCACGCGTCCGGAATGCTGTCCTGGTTCACGGTGATATTCAGCAGCTTCGCAGCCGGGTCGAGGATGGCTTTGGTCTGGGCTTCCTGATAGGTCCCGCCTTGAGAGACAAAGGTAATCTTCCCGGCAGCGAAAGCAGGCGTCAGACACGCAGGCACGAGGCCCGCGACGCCAAGAATCAGAACCGCTGCAAGCGGGCGCAACGTTGGCTTCTTGATCACGACTATGTCCTCGAAACGGTTTGGCGAAAGATATCGTGGATGTAATGCGCGTTGAGCCAAATATAGTGAATCTATTTTTTTGCGACAATGCCGCAATTGTTGTGGGGTCCATGACATCACGTTATGGCAAACGTGCGGCGTTGCGTGCCGGGCGCGCGGCACTGCCCTGCCCGACCGTATGGTCTGCGTGGGCCGCCGCGCGCAGTATGAACATGCGCGGCGGCGCCCCACGGCAGCGCTTGAAATAGCTGGCACATCGGGCGGCTGCAACTCGCCGGATTCAGCCAAACGCTTCGTGTTCGGTTTCGAGTCTATTGTTCACAAACAGTCAAGCCAACGCCTCATTTCTCGATGGCAAGCTGGAAACCCTCGTCGAGCCAACCTGTCACGCCGCCGGTCATGACCTTGACCGGACGACCGAGGCGGGCGAGCCTGATTGCGGCGCGCGTGGCTCCGTTGCAGTGAGGACCCGCGCAATACGTGACGAAGAGTGTGTCGGGCGGATAATCGGCAAGCTTGGACTCGACGATCTTGCCATGCGGGAGGTTCACGGCGCGAGGCACATGGCCGCGGGCAAAAAGTGCGGGGCCACGCACGTCGAGCAGGACAAAATCCATAGCGAGCCCATCACTGGCTTCAAGCGCCGCGTGTACGTCCGCGCAATCTGTTTCGAATGACAACAGCGAGCTGAAGTGGGCGAGCGCCGCGGCGCTATCTGCTGCAGGAACGGCTGAGACCGGGGAGATGACCGGGGACATATAAGGCTCCTTGTGGGTGAATCGTTGCCATGCATTCTCCCGGTCTCATGGGCGAGCAACCAGTGGCCTGATTGACATATTCCGGCAACATCACGCCACGGCTGCCCGCTACGGCAAGCGCTAACGTGCGCCGTTGTCGGCGGGCGCCGCGTAGGTCCTCTTATGAAGTTCGGGCCGGACGCTGAACATCGGTTCGTTGATCCAGGTCACAAAATCGTCGTGCCAGTGATCCCACTCGTAGTCGCTCAACTCGAACTCGTCCTCGATAATTCCGGAATCGTCACTGGAGACGAATGCGTAGATAACCTTACTGCCATTCCAGAACGCGATAGCGTAGCCTGTCAGGTCGGCACTGGTGCCGTAAGGAATGTCGCGCAACATCGACGCCAGTTGCGTCTTGAACTGGTCGAGGGTCAAGGATTTCATCGCGCGCTCCGCTGTGTGGTTTCCAGTCCCGTCAGCAAGCTCCGCGCCCGGCGGCCGCTATGAGAGCCACGATGTACCGGCTTGTAAGATTGATAGGGCAGACTCTCGCGGTTCCCGCGACATCGCGGGCACGGATACTCAAGGGCTCAATGATGGATATCAACATCGACCCGTCCGATAAGCCGGACCCCGAGGTTCAGTCGTGGCTCGAAAAGCTCGGACCCGGCCTCATCACCGGCGCGGCGGACGACGATCCCAGCGGAATCGCAACCTATTCGCAGGCCGGCGCGCAGTTCGGCTTCAACATGCTGTGGACCGTCATCGTCACGTATCCGTTGATGGTTGCCATTCAGGTCGTCAGCGCCCGACTGGGACGCGTGAGTGGCCACGGACTCGCAACCAACATCCGGCGCCACTATCCGGCCTGGCTGCTCTATGGATCGGTTTTCCTGCTGCTGGTCGCCAATACGATCAATATCGCGGCGGATCTGACCGCAATGGGCGCCGCAGTGAACCTGGTGATCGGCGGTCCGACGCACATTTACACGCTCGCGCTCGGCCTGTTGTCAGTTCTGCTGCAGGTCTTCATTCCATACCGCAGTTACGTGCACGTGCTGAAATGGCTGACGCTTGCATTATTCGCCTACGTCGGCACGGTGTTCGTCGTCGATATTCCGTGGCACACGGTCATCGTGCGTACCGTCAGTCCACATCTGTCATGGAAAAGCGACTACGTCACCACCGTGGTCGCCGTGCTTGGCACCACCATCAGCCCCTATCTGTTCTTCTGGCAGGCGTCGCAGGAGGTCGAGGAAATGCGCGCCGCAACCGGGCAGCGGGCATTGAAGAACGCACCCGGCCAAGGACCGGCCAGTTTGCGCCGGATCCGGATGGATACGTGGGTCGGAATGGGCTTTTCCAACCTGGTCGCTTTTTTCATCATCCTGACGACTGCCGCCACCCTCAACGCCCACGGCCTAACGGACATCCAGACGTCGTCGCAAGCGGCGCTCGCATTGAAGCCGATTGCAGGAAGGTTTGCGTTCGTTCTGTTCAGTCTGGGCATCGTCGGTACTGGCCTGCTCGCCTTACCCGTGCTGGCCGGTTCCGCCGCGTATGCCATGGCCGGCGCCTTCAACTGGCGAAACAGCCTCGCGCTGAAACCGCAACTGGCGAAACGGTTTTACGGCATCGTCGTGCTGTCGACCCTTATTGGTCTCGCGATGGGATTCACGAGTATCGATCCCGTCAAGGCGCTTTACTGGAGTGCGGTGATCAACGGAGTCGTGTCCGTGCCCATCATGGCGCTCATGATGTTCATGGCGGTGAATCCGAAGATAATGGGCAGCTTCGTCATCTCGAGACGCCTGTCGGTCGCCGGTTGGGCCGCTACGGGAGCGATGGGAATTGCCGCGGTCGCCATGTTCTGGTTCATGCTCGCCCCCGCGAGTTAATACGCGGCGGGGCGGCGCTGCGATGTTTTTGCCAAGTGCGCCGAAGGGGGCGGCAGCGAAATTCAACTGCCGCTTCGCTGCGCCGACGCTGAACTATCCGATAGAGGGGATGGCGCCGACTCAGCGTTTCCCACTGGTTCATGCCGGAGCAACCTGAAAATCATGTTCTCGAGTTGCGGTAGTTCTGCAGGCTTCCGGCAAACGGCATCGAAACCGACCTCTTTCATTTCGCGGATGTAATCGGCGGTATCGAACGCGGTAAATGCCAGAAGGGGAATCTTCCCCGTCGCCTCGATTCTCCGAAGCGCCGCAGCCACACCAATGCCGGACAGGCCGGGCATGGCGACATCGAGAACTATGCAATCAGGGAGCCACGCCTTCGCTTCCCTCACGGCGTCCGAGCCGTGGTAGACGGTTCGCACGCTCATGCCGCCGGCCTGTAGATACGCGCTAAGCGCATCAGCCGACGGACGTGAATCATCCACGACGAGCACGCGCACGGGCACCGCGCTCGAAACGTACTCGCGCTGCCCTCCGGTCGAATGATCCGGGCAAGCGCGATTTTCAGAAATGGAATTCATGGGTTTTCTCTCGCTGCTGGCGCGTCGGTATTGCGCCGTTACCTAGTCGCAGCGCAACAGCCGTTCCCACTCTCCTGCGCCATTCATTCGCCCCCCTGCCGGCAACGGGCAGGCGTGGACGAAACAGTCGCGTGGCCAGCAATACTGGAGCGCGTGACGGCTGCCGGTTCTTTAGCGGATGCCGTGCGAGTGGCCGAACAGCGCCATCGCACGGCAACCACGACGCGCCAACATAGACGGAATGGAAAAAGACTCGTCCGTCAGACACGGCGCCGTCCAATGCTACTCAATGCAAGTCGCCTCGAACGTCGTCCGAAGAAACCACCCTGCCCGAGCTATCCACAATGCCTACCCGCTCAGCAGAGGCGACCGTGGATTGCGCCATGCCAGGCAGGTCCAGAATGCCGCCGCGCTCCTGAACGAAGGCGTTGCCACAAGCCATGTCGACCATTTCAGCGAGCGTATTCAAAGAACTACCGAAATGCGCCTGCATCGCGTTGAATAGTCCGATTCGCGTGTCGGCGGCAATCTCTTCCACATGCCGCCAATAGGCAAAGGTCTTCGTGACCGCAGCCGGAAATTGCTGCGACTGGAGATCGAAGACTTCACTGAGCGATTGAGCAGAAAGTGCCGCGTCCGCCAATGCCTGCTGCTCGGACAACGATGTCTTGACGGTCTGGATGTTGAGCTCGACAACTTTCTCGACCCCGGCAAGCACTTCGGTGTTGCAGTCGAAGGCAGCTTCGATTGCCGTGTCACGTTGACGCGAGGAGAACTGATCCGAGATTTGAGGGTACATAAAGACTCCGTTGTGGTTAGGCGCGGGTTGCGCCGCAAGGTGGCGTCGTCCGGACGCCCATCACGCCATGTGTGCTGCGCGGACGACTGAAACGAAACGCCGCGGCCCGCGTGGCGGGGCCGGCGACGGTGATTTCGACTACGAACGCTGTTACTTCGCTGCGACTTCGCCAGCTGTTACTTCGCTACGGCGGCATCCTGCCCGGCGCCGAGGTCAGCCCCGGTGACAGGGTCGGTTCCAGTCGCGGAAGCCGTTCGCGATGCCATCGCACTCAACACCTCGACCTCCTGTTCCGAAACCTGAACGCTCGCGAAACCATCGCCGCCGTCCACCGCCGGCTGCGGCTTGTCGACGAAGTCCCAACCGGGACCTTCATTCCACGGGCCGCGCGGCGCGTCGTCACCGTCGGACATGTTGTAATAAACGTTGGTAAATTCTGGAACGCCGGGCAATTTCCCCTGCGGGAAGTTGGGCTGGATAGAGTGCAAGGCTTTCTCAAACGATTTCTGATGCGCAATCTCGCGCGTCATGAGAAAGCCGAGCGCCTCCTTGATACCCGGGTCGTCGGTCACATTGATCAACCGCTCGTAGACAATCTTTGCTCGGGCCTCCGCAGCGATATTCGACCGCAGATCCGCGGTCGGCTCGCCGATCGTATCGATGTAGGCAGCCGTCCACGGCACGCCCGCCGAATTGGTCAAGGCCGGGCCGCCACCGTAGAGCAAAGCGGTAGTGTGCGAATCGTTGCCGCCTCCCGTGAGTGAACGGTAAAGCTCGGCCTCCTGCTCCACGCCTTCGGCAAGTTGACCCTTCGCGCCCTTGTTGAGCATCGCGACAATTGAGCCGACGATCTCCAGATGACTGAGTTCTTCCGTTGCGATGTCAAACAGCATGTCTCGCCTGCCGGGATCGTCCTCGCTAACCGCCTGCGTGAAATAGCGGCACGCCGCGGCCAGTTCACCTTGCGGGCCGCCGAACTGTTCAAGAAGCAGATTGGCCAGACCGGGATTGGGCATCGCTACACGGACGGTGTATTGAAGTCGCTTGTTGTGTACGAACATCGCATTTCTCCAGAAAAGATTGCGGGCGCCGCTGGAGTGCTTCACGCCGTGAGAGGCGGAAGGACTGACGGAGCAGAGGGACATTCATTGAAAAACCAGGTTTGTCGGCGATGACGAACGCGTATGCGGAATGCCCCACCGTGGGTCTCAGAGCAGCCGCTCTGGCGAAATAGGGTGCGCGCGCAGGAACGCGACGAGAAAACACCTGCGACTCCCGACTCCGCATGCACCGTGCCTGGCGCATGAGCGTTTTGATCGAGCCACGCCGCGCGCCGATGCATCGGTGGCGGTCCTACCGGCGCGCAAACGCCATGCCGCTTATCACGACGCCTCCCGTCAGCCCCCCCCCTCGCGCCGTCGAGCGGCGGCAATTACCCGCTCACTCACCGAAAGTTTCGCCCCGGCACGACCCGCGCACCGGCGAAGTGGCCGAAAGCTGGGGCTAACATGTTGAAAACGAATTAAATATTTGTCGCGAACGGTCGATAACATGTTCAGCCGCTTCCCTTTCGGCGGTTGGACTAGACATGCAGAGCTCATATAACCTTTGGCTGGTGGTCATTTCGTTCGCCGTCGCGACGCTCGCGTCCTATACGGCACTCGATCTGACCGGCCGGATCTTCCTGCTGGCCTCGCCACGTGCGCGGCGCGCATGGCGCCTGGGCGGCGCCGCGGCACTCGGTGTCGGCATCTGGTCGATGCACTTCATCGCCATGCTCGCCTTTTCGCTGCCGATTCCGCTCGGCTACGACTTCGCGACCACCGCCGCTTCGCTCGGACTCGCGACCGGCGCTTCATATCTGGCGCTGCACATCACGACCCATGAACAGTTGAGGGCAGGCCGGCTGCTGGCGGGCGGCGTGGTGATGGGATGCGGCATCGCCGGCATGCACTACGTCGGCATGGCGGCGATGCAGATGACGCCAGGCATCGTTTATCAACCGGCGTGGTTCGCCGCCTCGCTGGCCATCGCCGTCGGCGCGTCGAGCGCCGCGCTGTGGCTTGCGCGCGCGCTCAGCGACGACGACGCGCGCCACGTGGTGCGCAAGCGTCTCGCCGCGGCGCTGGTGATGGGCGTCGCGATCAGCGGCATGCATTACGCCGGCATGGCCGCCGCCGGGTTTCCGGCTGGTGCCGTGTGCGGCGCGGCCAAGGGTGTGAACACCACGTGGCTCGCGACCTCGGTGATCCTGTTCACCTTTGCCATTCTGACCGTCACGCTGATGCTGTCGCGTTTCGATGCGCGCACAACCTTTCTGGTCGGCTCGGTGTCGAGACTGAATGGCCAGATCGTGCAGCTCGCCACGCTCGACGCCCTGACCGGACTGCCGAACCGCAGCACGCTGACCGAGCGCATCGAACACGCGATCCAGCGCGCGCAGCGGCAGCGCTCCATGTGCGCGGTTCTCTTCATGGACCTCGACGGCTTCAAAACGATCAACGATTCGCTCGGCCACTCGGTCGGCGACCAGGTGCTGACCGCGTTTGCGCAGCGCCTGCTGCTGTGCGTGCGCGCGAGCGACACGGTGGCGCGGCTCGGCGGCGACGAATTCGTGGTGCTGGCGGAAAACCTCGGCTCGCGCGAAGACGCCGGCGCGCTGGCCGATGGCGTGCTCGACCGGATGCGCATGGGCATGTGGACCGACTCCCAGCCGCTCCAGGTCATGCCGAGTATCGGCATCGCACTCTATCCGCATGACGGCGACAGCGTCGACACGCTGCTCAAACACGCGGACGCGGCCATGTACGAAGCCAAACGCGCGGGCCGCAGCACCTTTCGCTTCTTCGAGCGCAGCATGAACGAAGCGGCCATGCGCACGCTGCAGATTCAGAACGCGTTGCACGACGCGCTCGCCGCCGGCCATTTCTCGCTGCACTTCCAGCCGAAGTTCAACGGTAGCGGCGAGTCGCTCGCGGGCGCCGAAGCGCTGATCCGCCTGCATCATCCGCAACTCGGCGAAGTCACGCCGCTCGAGTTCATTCCGATCGCCGAGCGCTCAGGGCAGATCGTGCAGATCGGCTACTGGGTCGTGCGCGAAACGTGCCGGCAGATTCGCCACTGGATCGCGCAAGGTTTGCCGTCGATGAAAGTGGCGGTCAACCTGTCGCCACGCCAGATGCTGCAGCCGAACCTCGTCGCGAGCATGCTCGAGATCGTCCAGGCCGAAGGCGTGGAATGCAGTCAGATCATGTTCGAGATCACCGAAACCGTGGCCATGCAGGACGCACCCAAAACCATCGAGATGATCCGCCAGTTTCAGGCATGCGGCTTCGAGATCGCGATCGACGACTTCGGCACCGGCTATTCGAGCCTCGCTTATCTGCAGCGTTTTCGCGTCAAGCAACTGAAGATCGACCGCTTCTTTACCAACGGGCTCGACGCGCACGGACCGGAAGGCAGCGCGATCGTGTCGGCGATCATCGCGCTTGCGCACTCGCTGGAAATGGATGTGGTGGCGGAGGGTGTCGAAACCGAATCGCAACTCGACATGCTGAGGACGATGATGTGCGATGAGATGCAGGGCTTCCTGCTCGGCAAGCCGCTCAACGCCAACGACTTCGGCAATCTGCTGCGGGAAAGAATGATCGCTGCGTGAACATGGCGATCTGCTGAAGCATGCAGTGCGGCGTGGCCGATAGCGGCTGCGCGAGCGGCGGCAGCGGCGGATCGCGATGAAGAATAAACAATAACAGGCAGCTCAGGGTGTCGGAGAGTTCATGAAATTTGATGTGGCAACGCTTACTTCGTTGTGGTTGATCACGTTTTTATGCGGTGCCCTCGTTACGACCGCGCTGTCGCATATGTTCGCGCGCGTCGTCGCGTTCCGCTTCTGGGCGGTTGGTTTCTATCTGCTCGCCGCGTCTTCGGCCTGCTTCGCGTTGCATTTCACATGGCATTACGACGCGCTCTTGATCGCCACCGCGACGCTCGCGCTGCAAAGCCGCATGCTGATCTGGGCGGGCGCGCGCGAGCTGTTCGGCATGAAGGCGCCGTGGCGTGCCGGACTTGCCGGCACGGCCGTGTTCTGCGCGCTCTACGGATGCGCTCTGCTCTTCAAGGTTCCGATGGTGTTGCGCGCCGGCCTGCTCGTGCTGTTTTTCCTGCCTGTTCGCGCGGCCACGCTGTATGAAGTGTGCCGGCGGCGCCGTCCGCACCTCGGGCCTGCTCGCCTGATCGCGATGATCGGCGGCACGATCGTCACACTCAACGCAGCCGCGCCGCTTGTTCTCGTGCTGCTCGATCGCACCAACGTGTCGCTGCTGCTCGGCAATCCGCAATACACGTCCGCGCTTTACGCGGTCGTGTTCGCGGGCGACCTGCTGCTGGCGAGCGGACTGATGGTGCTGGCGTTCAAACTGCAGATGGTCGAAATGAACATGCTCGCCACGCTCGAGCGTGGCGCCATGGAACACCTTGCCACCACCCAGGCAACGCGCGCGGATCGCCATACCCGGCACGCGCCCGACGATGGGTTCGGCCGGGACACGCCCGCGCAGCGCCAATCGCTGCCGGGACCGGTCTGATATTCCGGCCGTTCAGCCGGTCGCGCGCTCGTCGAGTGCGCTGCCGGCCAGCGAAGCAAGACGCCGCGCCATGACCCGCACGCGGGCTCATTCGCCATGAGCGCTTCGCTCAAACCGACGCCGCGGCTTCCCGCGATTCGATCCGCTCCCGTTCAGCCAACGCTTCGAGCCGCTCGCGCAGCGCACTGCTGGCACGCGTCATCGGCATGCGCAGTTCGTCGCGTATCAGTCCTTGCGCGGCGAGCATTGCCTTGACGGGCGCGGGGTTCGGTTCGGCGAACAGCGCCTGGATCAGCGGCGCGAGCGCATGGAAAATGCGCCGGCCTTCGTCGAGCCGCCCTGCCGCCAGCGCGCGATATAGCGCGACAAAGCGCTCGGGCCGCAGATGCGCGGACGCCGCAATCGCCCCGCTGCCCCCCAGACACAAGTTGCTCAAAATATTGATGTCCTCACCCGCGAGCACCCGCAGGCGGCCGTCGCGAATCAGCGCGAGCGTGGTGTCGAGCGAACCGGCGCAATCCTTTATCGCCTGAATCCGCGGATGGGCGGCAAGCGTGAGCAGCGTGTCGAGTTCGAGCCGCACGCCGGTTCGATACGGAATGTCGTACAGCACCACCGGCTTCTCGCTCGCATCCGCAAGCGCTGTGAAGTGATCGACAATTCCGGCTTGCGAAGGCCGGATATAGTACGGGGCGGCCATCAGCACACCGGCAATCGGCAGCGGATTCAGCTGCTCGATGCGCTCGCGCATGCTCGCCGTGTGATTGCCCGACACGCCGACCACCACCGGCAGCGCCCGCGCGTCTTGCGCATGGCGAGCGGCGGCCTGCGCTTCGTCGAGAATCGTCGCCAGCACGGCGTCCTGTTCGGCGGCGTCGAGCGCGGCCGGTTCGCCGGTCGTGCCGAGCGCGACCAGCCCGGCAATGCCCGCGCCTGTATAGCGGCGTACCAGCGCGCGCAAGGCGGCGTGATCGACGGCGCCCTCGGCGAACGGCGTGATGAGCGGAACCCAGATACCCGAAAAAATAGACATGTCCTTACCTCGATGACGACCGTATCGATTCCGTGCAGCGTGCGAGGGAGGAAAGACAGGAAGTGCCCAAGGGGCGTTGACCGGCTGTTCCGTCGCATCTGACGGAACAGCGTGCTCCGGTCAGATGAGCGGCTGTTTTTTGGCTTTGGCGCTGACGTTCGAATCACACGCGCGTGCGACTACGGCGCTCGCAAAAGCGAGGCGTGCGAAGGTCGACGGGCGGAGTCTGAACGTTGGGCCGGAATGCATGAGACGCAGTGTAACCGCGAGCGGCGCGGCTTGGCAAAGCCCATCTCGAAATGACTTGACTTCTGGCGCAGGGAAATTAATATACGCAACGCGTACATCGCACCCACTACTCCCTTCTTCCGACAGGTGCCTCAATGAGCGTCCCGCAGCAAGCCTTCCTACGCGACGCAATGCGTCGCCTGAATATGACGCGCGACACGTTCGCGAGTCGCATCGGGGTGTCGCGCCGGGCGCTCGATACCTGGCTCCTGCCGGACGATTCGCAGGAATCGCGGGCCATGCCGGAAATCGTCGAGCGTTTCGTGTCGGAAATCGTCGTGCACGGTGAGCCGGGAGAAAAATATACGCAAAGCGTAGATTCGCAGTCGCTCGCGAGCCAGATGCTATTCGAGGGCAAGCCGCAGTTGCTCTCCGTGGATCAATTCTCGCGCGACTCAGTGGAAGCGCTGTTCCGCGTGGCCGACATCATGCAGCCCATCGCCCGCCGCCGCAAAATCTCCCGTGTGCTGGAAGGCGCGGTGCTCGGCAATCTGTTCTTCGAGGCCAGCACACGGACCCGTGTGAGTTTCGGCTCGGCGTTTTGCCGGCTGGGCGGCTCGGTCTGCGACACCACCGGCTTCACCTTTTCGTCGATGGCCAAGGGCGAGTCGATCTACGACACCAGCCGCGTGATGAGCGGCTATGTGGACGCGCTGGTGATCCGCCACCCGGAGCAAGGCTCGGTGGCCGAATTCGCGCGCGCCACGAATGTGCCGGTAATTAACGGCGGCGACGGTCCGGGCGAACACCCGAGCCAGGCGCTGCTCGATCTGTACACCATTCAGCGTGAGTTCTCGCGCCTCGGCAAGATTGTCGACGGCGCCCATATCGCGCTGGTCGGCGACCTGAAATACGGGCGCACCGTGCATTCGCTGGTCAAGCTGCTGGCGCTGTATCGCGGCATCAAGTTCACGCTGATTTCGCCGCCCATGCTCGAAATGCCGAGCTACATCATCGAGCAGATTTCGCGCAACGACCACGTGATCGAGCAGACCCACGACCTGACCGCCGGCCTGCGTGGCGCCGACGTGGTGTACGCCACGCGCATCCAGAAAGAGCGCTTCACCGACGAATCGTTCGAAGGCTACACGCCGGATTTCCAGATCAATCAGGCTCTCGTGGATAGCGTGTGCGGCGCCGACACGCTGATCATGCACCCGCTGCCGCGCGACAGCCGGCCGGGCGCGAACGATCTGAGCGTGGACCTGAACCACGATTCGCGGCTGGCGATCTTCCGGCAAACCGACAACGGCATTCCGGTGCGGATGGCGATTTTTGCGGTGCTGCTGGGCGTCGAGAAACTGGTCCAGCATTCCATGCGCGATGCGGCATGGCGTCCGCCGGCCTATCTCGGACCGGACGACGCGGTATTTCACGGCATCGACTGACGGATTGGCGGGCGGCCTGAAACCGCCCCAAAGCACTGCACAGGACTCAAGCCGCGGCGCTCGTCGCGCTGCTCCCATTGCGCTTGAACGCCCCGGCGAAGAACAGCACCTGATACTGCACCGCATTGGCCCAATACTTCCAGGTGTGGCCGCCGGGCCGCTCCGCGTAATCGTGGGGCACGCCGAGTTCGACCAGCCGCTCGTGCAGCGTGCGGTTCGACTGCACCAGCGAGTCGTTCACCCCGCAATCGATCGTGAGAGCAATATGCGCGTTGCCGAAACTGCGCGCATTTTCCACGATCGCCTCGTTGTTCCAGAAATCGGCATGCCGCGTGGGATCGCCGAAAACACGGTTGATGCCCGGCTCATCCTCGCAGCCGCGCGGATCCACCGCTCCGCTGATACTGCCCGCGGCGCCAAATTCGTCCGGACGGTCCAGCGCGATATGCAATGCGCCGAATCCACCCATGCTCAAGCCGGTAATGGCGCGCGCCGCGCGCGTCGCGATCGTGCGGAAATGCGCGTCGACGTAAGTCACGACCTCCGTACCCACATAGGTTTCGTATCGGCTGCGCGGATCGACCGGGCTGTCGATATACCAGCTTTCGTGACCGCCATCGGGCATGACGAGTATCACGTGATAGCGGTCGGCCAGCTTGCCAATCTGCGAATTCGAGGTCCAGTCGGTATAGTCGCCACCCGAACCGTGCAACAGATAGACGACGGGAAAGCGGTCCGTCCCCTTGCCGCGCGCATATTGGTCGGGCAGCACGACCGTCGCTTCGAGCGACTTATGCATCGCAACGCTATGAATGGCGACGACCCGGGCCTGGAATGCCCAGGCGGGCGTCGTTAAAAGCAGCATCAGAATGAGCCAGAACGCACGAGCTTTGTTCATGGTTTGTCGCTCTTCCCTATCTAGGTGTCCGAAGAACACTGTCCGGTATCCGGCGGCAAAACTCTTCGAGAACTCTAGCAACGGCGACTTACAACCAAATTTCAGCGAAGCATACGATCCCGTCAGCTTGGGTCGGCTCCGGGCGCCGCGCGATCCTTGAGGGACCCGGCGAGAGCCTTTATCACGCCTCGCCGTTAGCGCCGCCTATCGCATCCAGCCGGGCGCACACGTCGTCGGTCAATTTCAACTGCGCCGCCTGCAGATTTTCGCGCAGATGCCCCAATGTGGACGTGCCGGGGATCAGCAGAACGTTCGGTGACCGATGCAACAGCCAGGCGAGCGCCAACTGCATCGGCGTCGCGCCGAGTGTTCGCGCAATGTCGGAAAGCGCGGTCGACTGAATCGGCGTGAAGCCGCCAAGCGGAAAGAACGGCACATAGGCAATGCCATTCTCCGCGAGGTCGTCGATCAGCGTGTCGTCTTCCCGGTGAACGAGGTTGTAGTGATTCTGCACGCAGACGATTTCGGCAATCCTCTGCGCCTCTGTTATCTGCGCGGCGGTCACGTTGCTCAAGCCGATGTGGCGCACGAGTCCGCGCCGTTGAAGTTCGGCAAGGGCAGTCACCTGTTTTTCGAGCGAACCTTCAGCGGGTGCATGCACGTTGCCCATCATCCGCATATTGACGACATCGATCACGTCGAGCCCGAGATTGCGCAGATTGTCGTGCACGCCACGCTCGATATCTTCCGGTTCGAGTGCCGGCAACCACGCGCCATCGCTGCCACGCACAGCGCCGACTTTGGTGACGATCACAAGGTCGTCGGAGTAAGGATGCAGCGCTTCGCGAATCAACTGGTTGGTGACGTGCGGCCCATAGAAGTCGCTCGTATCGATGTGATTGACGCCCGCCGCCACGGCCTCGCGCAGCACGGCAAGCGCCGCGTGGCGATCTTTCGGCGGCCCGAATACGCCAGGTCCGGCCAGTTGCATGGCACCGTAGCCCATGCGGCGCACAGGACGGCCGGCCAGTGGGAACGTGTCCGTAAGGATGGGATTCGACATGCGGCTCTCCTGGGTAAGTGGTTGAGCAGGAGTATGGTCGTGGTTGCGTTGTTTAATAAAGCCATCTAACGTGTACAGGTTGTTTAATAAAGTGAACAATCGACATGGAACTGAACGATCTGGCCGCATTCGTCTCGGTTGCCCGCGCAGGCGGCTTTCGGGACGCCGCGCGCATCAGCAACGTTTCGGCGTCGAGTTTGAGCATCGCCGTGCGGCGTCTCGAAGCAAAGCTCGGTCTGCGCCTGCTCAACCGCACCACGCGCAGTGTGGCCCCGACTGAAGCCGGGTTGCGCCTCATCGAGAAGCTGACGCCGCTGTTCAGCGAGATGGAAGCGGCGCTGGACGTGCTGAACGTATTCAGGGACAAGCCGGCCGGCACACTCAAACTGAACGTGCCGTCGAGCGCCGCGCGGATCGTCTTGCCGACCCTCATCGCGGCGTTCCTGAAGGCGTATCCCGACATCCGCGTCGAGGTCGTGGTCGAAGATGGCTTCGTCGACGTGCTCTCTATCGGCTGCGACGCCGGCATTCGCTACGACGAGCGACTCGAACAGGACATGATCGCGATTCCCATCGGGCCGCGCGTGCAACGCTTCGCCACGGCGGCCGCGCCTGGCTATCTCGACCAGCACGGCCGCCCCGACCATCCGGGCGAACTGCTTTCGCATGCGTGCCTGCGCGGCCAGTTCGCAGGGGGCGCAATGCCGATCTGGTATTTCGAGCGCGACGGCGAAGTGTTGCAGTTGAATCCATCGGGACCGCTGCTGGTGCGGCCCGGCGCGGCTATCGACCTGGCCATCAGCGCGGCTGTCGCCGGCGTGGGTGTCATTCATTTATTCGAAGACATGCTGCGCCCGCATCTGGACAGCGGAGCGTTGGAGCCGATTCTGGAGCCGTGGTGGCAGCGTTTTTCAGGCCCGTTTCTCTACTATCCGGGGCGTCGCCATTTGCCGGCACCGTTACGCGCGTTCGTCGACTTTTTGAAAGCGCTCGATCCACCTGCCTGACGCGGGTCCATAGCGAGCCATGCCTTCTATATTGACCGTGGCGGAAGCCGCCGGACCCATCGTCGCTGCAATGCTCTCCCAGCCGCGCTGGAGATGCTCCACAATGCGCGATTGCGGCGATAATGTTGCGAACTGATCCGAACCCCACCATGACCGATACACGCGTTAGCCCCCTGCGCAAATTTGCCGACTTCATTCGCTCGGAGCGCACCCGGTTCACCCAGCAGTGGATGAACGCCGTATTCGGCGACGTCGATCTCATCGAAGCGGACAAGCTCACCTACCAGCAGCTGGCGGATCATCTGCCGGAAATTCTCGAAGGCCTGTGCGCGGCGCTCGATATCGAAGATCTCGAACGGGTCGAACCGGCCATCGAGCGCGATGCGAGAAAACACGGCAAGGTGCGCTGGCGTCAGGGCTACCGTATCGAAGAACTGGTCCGCGAGCTCGATCTCTTTCATCAGGTGCTCGCCGACGCGCTCGAAGAATTCGCCGTTCTCGACGACACCTTCACGCGCCGCCATGAAAGCCGGGCACGGCGCCTGATTGCCGAAACGCTCAGCATGGTCACGCTCACGTCTATTAAAGAAGTGGTAAGCGAACGGGACCGCAAGATCGACGAATACACCGGCCGGCTCGAACGCGCCAATCACGAACTCACACTGAAACAGCGTCTGGTGAGCGACCTGTATGAGTCGCGCATGCAGATCACGCGCAGCGTGGTCCACGATCTGCGCAACTTTCTGAACGCCTTTTCCATCGCCTTGCAGTTGATCGCGCGCGCGCCCGCGAAAGCCGATACCGCATTGACGCTGGCGAACCGCCAGGCTGCCGATATGAAGCAGCTCGTCGATCAGATCGTCGAGTATTCCGTAGTGCTTGGCGACGGCGCCCCGCTCGTGCTCGAACAGGTCGATCCGCGCGAGCTCTACGATGAACTCGTCACGTCTTCACGTCCTTCGATCGAGGCCAAAGGACTCACGTTGCGTGCCGCTTATGACCCGGCATTGACCGCGGTCACGTCCAATCGTCTCAAGCTCAAACAGATTGCGGTCAATCTGCTCTCCAACGCCATCAAGTACACGAAGTCCGGTGAAATCGAACTCAACTTCGCGCTGGCCGGCGAGTCGCACTGGTCGATTCGCGTCTCCGACACGGGCGTGGGTATTGCGCCTTCGGACGCGGACCGCGTGTTCGACGAATTCGAGCGGGCCGCAGGCGAAGATATTCCCGGCACGGGCCTGGGTCTAGCGATCGTGAAGGAGTTGTGCCGGGTGTTGAATGGGCACATCGATTTTGTGTCGCGCGAAGGTGTAGGGACCACGTTTGAAATTCGCTTCCCGCTGGTGATCGCGGAACCGCAATAAGGCTTCGGGAGACAGGTAATTGGCGAGGCTGACTGCGAATCAGCCCCACGTTCTTGCGGCAGGAAGCGGGTAGTGCGAGCTTACTTGCGCGGGAATGACGCGACCGATGGCATCAGCCGGCGTGCGCTGGGTGTCGATCTTACCGCTACTCCACTGGCTCATTGTTGGCCGCCGACACACATCCACTCATCGCGCCGCCCTTGTCGCTCAGCCCGCGCACGACCACTTCGGATGATTTGCCATCACGTCTCGCCAGCTCCGCAAGGTCGAGCAGCGCCGCGTACCGGGTGGAGCAATCCCGCGACGACCCACTCGCCCTGCGCGTATCCGCTGCTGTCCCGAAGCGGCTCATTGCAATCACCAATCCTGTCGCAACGACGATCGCTGCGAGCGCACCTGGTTTGTAGAATCGCCGGGGCCGCGATTCATCGAAAGGGAGCACGCGCACTGCGCTTTCACCCTGCTCAACCGTCCCGCGTGATTTGTCTCGCATGGCAGCTCCCATCAAGACCAGTGCGCCGGCACCCACACACGCCCGACCCAATGGCCCGGCACCCAAACCACCGGACGCGGCGCCGGCGCGACATACACGACCCGCGGAGCGACATACACGGACGGCGGAGGCGGCGGTGCGTAGACAACCGGCGGCGCAACCACCACCGGCTTCGGTGCCACGACCACCGGAGCGGGCGCCACGACCACCGGAGGCGGCGCCACATAGGCCACAGGCTGCGTGACCACCACCGGCTTCGGCGCCACGACGACCGTCGTGCCACCTGTCGCAACAACACCTGTGCTTGCCACAACCGTCCCGCTCGACGTCACCGTGTTGCCGTGCGTGCCCGTCACGCTCGACGAGGTCGTCACGACACCTGGCGCAACACGTGTGGCCGAACCGGAGTGATCGACGCTACCGCCATCCCAACCGGTCACCGTGCCCGAACGCGAGCATGTCGAGCCAGCGCAGTTCGTCGACGCCGAATGGTTGACCGTATTGCCGTTCGAGCCAGTCACCGATCCGGACGACGAATACTGCCCCGGGCCGTTCTTCGTGACATCGCCTGAGGTGGTCGCGGTTTTGCCGTCAGGACCCGTGAGGGAGCCGGTATGCGAGCACGTTCCACCGGCGCAGTTGGTGTCGCCCGAGTGTTGGACCGAGTTGCCATAGCGGCCCGTCGCGGTGCCCGAATTCGAAAACTGGCCGGGTGCGGTGCGCGTGACCGTGCCGGTGTTGGTGGCGAGGCCACCGTAGGGGCCGGCAACGCCGCCTGCATGCGAACAACTGGCGCCGCCGCACGAGCCGTAACGCGCGCCGTTATAGGTGCCGTGCGAGGTGTACGCCGTGCCATGTTGCGACCAGGCGAACGCCGATGCACTGCCGAGCGCGAGCACGGCCGCGGCGGCGGAGAAAATGAGCTTGCGCAGCGCGTTGCGTGCGCATGAACGGGCCTGCTCCGAGGCGGAAACAGAGGCAACGGCGGAGACGGTGGCCGGGGCAACGAACGAACGATTCTTCACGATATGTCCTTCCTGGATTCGGGCCACTCCGGTCACTGCGGCGTGGCAACGAACGGACTATAGAAGGACGCATCGACATAATCGACAAGGAAGATATGTCGCGCTGTTTCACCACGAGGAAGCCCCGTGGGACAAGGGTTTGCGGCCTCTTTCCCGGCTGCGCGACATATTCCGACATAGATTGTTACAGGGCAATCGGTGACTCGCCGCCGCTTCACGCGAACCACGTCCGCGCTCATCATGTCGCCCGGTCGCGGCGCTTCAACCCGCCGCTTCGCGGTACTTCGCGAACTTCGAAGTCTGTCCGATTCCCGGGTTGAAGCAGTTGCAAGGATCGAGCTGCTGATAAAACGCGGCGAGTTGCGGCTTCGCGTGATACAGATGGCCGACGTTATGTTCCGCCGGATATTCCGCGCCGCGGCGATCGAGCAGCGTCCACATCTTGTGTTCGACTTCGAGGCAATCGTTGCCCTTCCTGACGATGTAATCCTGGTGAAACACGTGGCACAGGAAGTGGCCGTAGTACAGCTTGATGGAGATCGTCTGCTCGATCTCCGGCGGCAGCGTTTCGATCCAGTCGCGATCATTGCGGCGCAGCGCCACGTCGAGCGCGACGATGTCCTCCACCTCGCGCGCATGCACGGCGCGATAGCGGACCGCGGCGCCGGCGGCGGCAAAGCGCTGCAGGAACGCTTTTCTGCCCTCTTCGTCGGTGCATTCGAAATAGCCGCCCGTCGCGTTCTCAAAGTAGCCCGAAAGAAACGCGCGCGTTTCGGCAACACTGTCGGCCGCGACCTTCAGCATCAGGTGATGCTCGTACTTGTCACGATACTGCTTCATGCGCGGCGGCAGATGGCTCGGGAACAGGCGGCTCGCGGCCTGCATGACGCGGTCGGTAAAATGCGCAGGAAGAAAACCGAGGCGATCGAACAGCGCGTCGAACCGGCTTTTCAAGCCGAACAACGCCGGCAGCCGCGACGTGCCGAGATAGTTGATCGCGAGGAACATATCCTTGCCGTATTCCTCGGCAATGTCGAAGGCGTCGCGGTGCAGGTATTCACCCGAGATCGGCAGATGCTTGAAGTCGTGCAGCGCGTGCCGACGAATGTCGGTGAGTTCGTCCGGTAGATTCGTGCCGATATAGAACACCTTGGCGTTCTGCTCGATCGGAAACGTGTCGAGCCGCACGCCGAACACCATCAGCTTGCCGGCCGAGCCCGACGCTTCATGGAGGCGCTGCGGATCGGCGTTGAAGCGCGCCGGTGTATCGGCATCGATCTCGCGCACGTGAGTCGCGTAACTGTGGTCCGAACCGGCGCCCGCGTCGTGCCGGACGTCGGCATCCGAAAACTCACCGCGTTCGAGCCGGCCGAGAATCTCGTCGGGCGTCTTGCCGAGTTCGATTCCCAGATGATTGACGAGGCTCAGTCTGCCCGTCGCATCGACCCGCGCAAATGCCGCCATTTCCGTATAGGCCGGGCCGCGCTGCACCAGCGCACCACCGGAGTTGTTGCAGACCCCGCCGAATACCGACGCGCCGATACAGCTCGAGCCGATCACGGAATGTGGCTCGCGGCCGAGCGGTTTCAGCACTTTCTCCAGTTGATCGAGCGTTGCCCCCGGAAGGCAGACGACCTGCTTGCCGTCGTCGATGACATACACCTTCTTCATGCGGGTCGTGCTGACGATCACGATGTCGCGATCGTAGTCGTTGCCGTCGGGCGTCGAGCCGCCCGTGAGGCCCGTATTCGAAGCCTGCGTAATGACGATCACGTTCGCCGCGATGCATGCCTGCAGCACCTTCCATTGTTCGACGACGGTGCCTGGGCGCACCACCGCCAGCGCCTTGCCTGCGCCGAAACGAAAACCCGTGCGGTAGCGTCGGGTCGCGCTGTCATCCGTCAGGATGTGCTTCTTGCCGACGATGTTGCGCAGATCCGCAACGAGGCCTTGGGCCGCGCCGGCCGGCAGGTTTGCTAGTGCTGCGCGCGCTGCTGACATCGAACTTCTCCTCGGGAAAGGGTGACTGTGACGCGCCTCGCTTCCGGCCAGTGGCTTCGGGTGCGGCCTTTAAGCGCATCGGATTGACGCCAAGGTTAGAATCAGCGCAGTCATTAGTCCAGTATCTCGAAGCCACATTTTGGAGACGAAAAAGATATGGAATTTCGTCAGTTGCGCTATTTCCTCGCCGTTGCCGAGCATCTGCATTTCACGGACGCCGCCACGCACCTCGGCATTGCCCAGCCGCCCTTGAGCCAGCAGATCCTGAAGCTCGAACGGGAGATCGGCACGCCCTTGTTCATTCGTCATCCGCGCCGTGTCGAGTTGACCGAGGCCGGGCGGCTGTTTCGCGAGCGTGCTCAGCGAATCGTCGACGACGCGCGCGAGGCTTTCGTCGAAGTGCAGAATGCGGGACGCGGAGAGACGGGTCGGCTGTCGCTCGGGTTCGCGGGCTCCACGGTGTTCCACCCCACTGTCGCGCTGACGATGCAATGCTATCGGCACGCCTATGAGCGCGTGTCGATCAGTTGCGAGGAGAGCAACAGCTCGCTGCTGCTCGACAAGGTTGCCGAGCGGCAACTCGATGCCGCGCTCGTGCGTATGCCGCTGAACTGCCGGGATCTAATGGTGGAACCGCTGGTGGACGAAGATATGCTGGTTGTGCTGCCGGCGAGCCATCGTTTGAACCGGCGGCGGCGCGTCAATCTGGCAGACCTTGCGCACGATCCGTTTATCTTCTTTCCGCGGCCGATCGGTCCTGACCTCTACGACTCGATTATTAGCGCCTGCCGCGAAGCCGGCTTTGCGCCCATCATCAGCATGGAGTCGCCGCAGATATCGTCGGCGGCGAACCTCGTGGCAGCAGGATTCGGGGTCGCGGTGGTTCCCGCATCGATCCGGCAGATCCAGGTCGAAGGGGTGTCTTACCATGAACTGCAAGGCAAGCCACTTTCAACGGGTATCGCGTTGATTCATCGGCAACGCGAGAAGTCGCCGACCGTGCTGAATTTCGTGAGGATTTTGCGGCAGCAGCGGGCTGCCTCGCGCGCGGCATAAGGCCACCTCGCCACTGACAAACAGATGCCTTTGCCATGCAGGGTGTGAGGTGTAATGGAGGCGGCCGCCTGCAGACAGGCATGCGGGCTCCGAAGAGCCCACACATACCGTCTAGCAGGGCGGTGTCGTCATGCCAGGCTGCTTGACGTCACGGCGGTGATTGCGTTGACCGCCGTGACTGCGGCAATTACTGCAGCGGTCACTGCGCCGAATCTTGCGGCGACACCTGAACGGCCGCTGCCGAGACAAAAACAGCGTGAATCGTATCGCCCACCTTGACGTCCTTCAGATCCACGTCCGGACCGACCTGGAGCGTTTGCGTCTGATATGCGCCGCGCAGCGTGACCAGACGCTTCTTGCGATCGATCTTCTGCACGGTGGCAAGCACCTCGACCTGGCGCGCCGATTCGAAACCGCCCGAGGCCGGGGCGTACACCTGCGTGTCGACACGCGCGCGAACACCCTTGTCTTTGCCGGTGACCTTCTCGGCCTTCACGAGCAGCGCGTTCTTGTAGAGCACGTCGACCCGGTCACCTATTTTCAACTGGTCGAAACCCGCCACCTGCTGGCTCACCAGTACGACCACCGCGTTACCGCCCGGCCCCTTGAGCGTGAGCGTGCGGGTGCCCGGATCGATACCGACGATCTGTGCCTTCACGTGCACCGGCTCCACGGCGCTGACAACGCCCTGCGCCGCATTGGCCATGGCATCTTGCGCCCATGCCGGCTGAGCTGCGGCGAACGCCGCGACCATCAACGCTGCGCCAATTGTCGCTGCCTTCATATACGTGCTCCTTGGAAAAATGGTTTGATGCAGCGTAACGGCGATCTGAAACTTGGGAATGCCGATATTTAACGCCGCGAGTACCTGTACGTCTTCAGGATGATAGTTTTGAGAGGTACGACTCGGACGATTTTACATGGCTTACTGCACGCCGTGATTGATCAAATTGTGATTTTCGAATCAATGCGAAATCGATGTAAATCGCCGCGACGTGGCGTCGCAGCGGCACTTTGAATATTGACAATGCTGTGACATTTCGAGGCTATTCATATTGAGCGGCGCGTCTCAAATGCAAACAGCATTAAACACATACTGCAATACCCGCGAATGGGCAATCAATGTGCCGTGATATTCGGACTTAATCCCAACCTTCCATGGTCCGAATTAGATTCACAGTCGAAATACGCCCGATCTACGCATGACAAAAAAAACAGCCTCGTCGCGTGAGCGAAGAGGCTGTTTGCTTTTACTTGAACCCGAGCTTGGACCAACGCGCGCGCTGGCCCCTAATCGATCACATGGCGCGATCACACCGTGCGATCACACCCGTTCAATCGCGATCGCAATACCCTGGCCAACGCCGATACACATCGTGCACAGCGCAAAACGGCCTTGTGTGCGATGCAGCTGATACATCGCCGTAGTCACCAGACGCGCGCCGCTCATCCCGAGCGGGTGGCCGAGGGCGATCGCGCCGCCATTCGGATTCACGCGAGCGTCGTCGTCGGCCACGCCGAGTGCGCGCAGCACCGCGATGCCTTGCGAAGCGAAGGCCTCATTCAGTTCGATCACGTCGAATTGATCGATGGTCATGTTCAGGCGCGCCAGCAGTTTCTGCGTGGCGGGCGCGGGGCCAATGCCCATCACGCGCGGCGCGACGCCGGCCGTTGCGATACCCAGCACGCGAGCGCGCGGCGTGAGGCCGAAGCGCTTCGCCGTTTCTTCATTGGCAAGCAGCAGTGCCGCTGCGCCGTCGTTCACGCCCGACGCGTTGCCTGCCGTGACCGTGCCGTCCGGACGCACCACGCCCTTGAGCTTGGCGAGCGTTTCGAGGCTCGTTTCACGCGGATGCTCGTCTTGCAACACCGTGATCGGGTCGCCCTTCTTCTGCGCGATCGTCACGCCGACGATTTCCTGTGCGAGCGTGCCGTCGCGTTGCGCGCGCGCCGCTTTCTGCTGGCTGCGCAGCGCAAAAGCGTCCTGATCGGCGCGGCTGATGTTGTAGTCGGTCGCGACGTTTTCGCCGGTCTCCGGCATCGAATCGACACCATACAGTTTCTTCATCAACGGGTTGACGAAACGCCAGCCGATGGTCGTGTCATAGATTTCGGCCTGACGCGAGAACGCGCTGGTCGCCTTACCCATAACAAACGGCGCGCGGCTCATGCTTTCCACACCGCCCGCCACCATCAACGCGGCCTCGCCCGACTTGATGGCGCGCGCGGCAATGCCGACGGCGTCCATGCCCGAGCCGCACAGACGATTCACCGTCGTGCCCGGCACGCCTTGCGGCAAACCGGCCAGCAACAGCGACATGCGCGCGACGTTGCGGTTGTCGTCACCGGCCTGGTTCGCGCAGCCGTAGATCACGTCGTCGATCGCGTTCCAGTCGACGTCTTTGTTGCGCTCCATCAGCGCTTTGAGCGGCACCGCGCCCAGATCGTCGGCGCGCACCGACGACAGCGATCCCGCGTAGCGGCCGATGGGGGTGCGAATCGCGTCGCACAGGAATGCTTCGGTCATGTGATGTCTCCAGTTGATGTGCTGCGTGCGCCACGCCACGAGCGGATTGCCGGCGTGGCGCGGGCTGGATGCACGGATGCACGGATGCGCCGGCCCGGCGTCCCGCAAGAGAATTCGAACGCGACGGGAAGCGGCTGCAAAGCAGCCCTCACGTCAGATCAGCTTAACGCAGATGATGAACAGCGGGTTCGAGATTCGGGAAATTTGTTCTTTATACGAACATACGGTCATATATCGAACAACTAGCCTCGATAATAGGCGCGCGGCCGAAACCATGTCAAGCGCGGCCACGCCGGCACCAGGGAATACGTGCAGGCCGCGAAGCTGGTCGAAAAGGATCAGACGATTGACGCGCTCATGCCGGCGCGCCTGTGTTCACGGCGCCGGCACGAGGCTCGAGGACAGCTCAAAGACAGCTTGGGGATCGCTGGAGGATGGCCCGGAGAGCGCTCCGGGGTCCGCGACTACCGGATCTGGATGTTCTCGTCCGCGACATAGCTGCGGATCACGTCGGCAAAGCTGCGCTCGCCGCTCAACCCCAGCCTTTCGGCGCGCGACGTATCCCACCGGCCCGGCCAACTGCCCACGATTTTTTCGACCCGCTCATCCCGCTCCCAGACGATGCGCGCGGCGGCGGCGTCGCCCGCGACTTCGCGCAGCGCGGCGACCATCTCGTCGACGCTCACTGAAATGCCCGGCAGGTTCAGCACACGCTGGTTGCCGAGCGCGGCGGAGTCGAGTTCGAGTCCGGCGATCAGGCTCTCGATCGCCTTGCGCGGCGACAGCAGCCACAGGCGCGTCGAGCCCGCGACCGGGCACACCGCCGCTTCGCCGTTCAGCGGCTCGCGAATGATGCCGCTCGCGAACGACGAAGCCGCCGCGTTCGGCTTGCCCGGCCGCACGCTGATGGTGGGCAGCCGCAACACACGGCCGTCGACGAAACCACGCCGCGCGTAATCGTTGAGCAGCAACTCCGCGATCGCCTTCTGCGCGCCATATGACGACTGCGGATTCAACGCCGTATCATCCTGCACGACCTCGGGTAACGCGCCGCCATACACCGCCACGGAGCTCGTGAACAGCACACGCGGCCGGTGGCCACGCTGCCGGCACGTTTCCAGCAGCAGCCGTGACGCATCCAGATTGATGCGCATGCCGAGATCGAAGTCCGCTTCGGCCTGCCCGCTCACGATCGCGGCCAGATGAAAGATCGCCGAAGTCTGGTCGTCGATCACGCGTTCGAGCACGCTGCGCTCGGCGATGTCGCCGACTTCCGTGCGTACACGCTTGTCGTCGAAATTGTTGGCTTGCACTACGTCGAGCAGCACCAGCTCGGTAATCGTTTGCGGTGTGCCCTGCTTGTCTTTCAGGGAACCGCGCGCGAGCAGTTCACGCGCGAGACGCTGGCCGAGAAAACCCGCGCCGCCGGTAATCAGTACTTTCATGATGGGTTGTGTCCTTGTTAGCGGTTCGCGTTCAGATACGGTTTGAGCCAGCCGAGACCGGCCGAGGTGCCTGCGCGCGGCCGGTATTCGCAACCGATGTAGCCGTCGTAACCGAGCGAGTCGATCAGCTCGAGCAGATACGGATAATTCAGCTCGCCCGTGTCGGGCTCATGCCGTTCCGGCACGCCCGCGATCTGAATGTGGCCGATGCCCGCCATATCGCGTTTGAGTTTCACTGCAAGGTCGCCTTCGACGATCTGGCAGTGATAACAGTCGAACTGCACCTTGAGGTTCGGCGCGCCGACTTCCGCGCAGACCGCTTGCGCTTCGTCCTGACGGGTCAGAAAGAAGCCCGGCATATCGCGCGTATTGATCGGCTCGATCACGACCGTAATGCCTTCGGCTTGCGCGGCCTTCGCGGCATACGCGAGATTGTTCAGATACACCTCGCGATGCTTCGCGCGCGGCTGATCCGCGCCGATCAGGCCGGCCATCACGTGCAGCTTGCGATTGCCGATCACGCGCGCGTAGTCGAGCGCCATTTCGATGCCGCGCCGGAACTCGTCTTCGCGTCCCGGCAGCGAGGCAATGCCGCGCTCGCCAGCGGCCCAGTCGCCAGGCGGCGCATTGAAGAGCGCTTGCGTCAGACCGCTCGCCACAAGGCGCGATTTGATGTCGGCAGCGGGGAAATCGTAGGGGAACAGAAACTCGACCGCCTCGAAGCCGTCTTTCGCTGCGGCGGCAAAACGGTCGAGGAACGCGTGCTCGTTGTACATCATCGTGAGATTGGCGGCGAAGCGAGGCATGGCAGCAACTCCTTGAAAACGGGGTGTTTCCGCGCGCGGCAGCGACTCATGCCGCACGCGCGCATCGATTTATCGGTTGACCAGCTTGGGCGGCGTGAGCCACGTGGCAATCGCGCCGATCACGAGCATGCCGGCCAGCACGTACATGCCGGTCTGCGTGCTGTGTGTGAGGTCCTTCAGATAGCCGATCATGTACGGGCTCGCGAAACCCGCGAGATTGCCGATCGAATTGATGATTGCAATGCCGGCCGCGGCGGTCGCGCCCGACATGAACGCGGTCGGCAGCGACCAGAAGAGCGGCGCGCAGGTCAGCACACCGGCTGCGGCCAGCGAGAGAGCCACGATCGAGACCACCGTGTTGTCCGCGAACGAAGCCGCCACCGTGAAGCCGATCGCGCCGAACAGCGCCGGCACGATCAGATGCCAGCGGCGCTCACGGCGCTTGTCGGCGCTGTGGCCCATCAGATTCATCACGACGATCGCGCACAGAAACGGAATCGCGCTCAACAGGCCGATATTGAATGCACCCGTCACACCGGTCGATTTCACCAGCGTGGGCATCCAGAACGTCAGACCGTATTGTCCCGTCACGAACGCGAAATAGATCAGCGACATCCACCACGTACGCGGATCGCGGAACACCGCGCCGACAGAATGTTTCTGCGCCTTGTCCCGCGGTTGCGCAGCGGCGATTTCATTGGTGAGCAGCTGCTTTTCGCGTTCGCTCAGCCACTTCGCGCTGGAAATGCCGTTGTCGAGATACAGGACCGTGGCGATACCGATCGCGATGGCGGGGATCGCTTCGATCAGGAACATCCACTGCCAGCCCGCGAAACCCGAGCTGTTGTGGAAGGTCTGCATGATCCAGCCGGACAGCGGATTGCCGAAAATGCCCGACACCGGAATCGCCGACATGAACACCGCGATGATCTTCGCGCGCCGATGCGACGGAAACCAGTAGGTCAGGTACAGGATCACGCCGGGATAGAAACCGGCTTCGGCGAGACCCAGCAGGAAACGCAAGATATAGAACTGCATCGGCGTCTTCACGAACACGAACACCGCCGAGAGCAAGCCCCACGTAATCATGATCCGCGCGATCCAGATGCGCGCGCCGATCTTGTGCATCAGAATGTTGCTCGGCAACTCGAACAGAAAGTAGCCGATGAAGAACACGCCGGCGCCGAGGCCGAACACCGTTTCGCTGAACGCCAGGTCCTGCGACATCTGCAGTTTCGCGAAGCCGACATTCACGCGGTCCAGATAGGCGACCACATAACACAGCATCAAAAACGGCACGATGCGCCAGAACACCTTCTTGTAGGTGTGCTCGATTTCAGCGGCGCCGGGTTGTCCCGCGGCGGCTGTAACCGGGCGGCTGGATTCGGCCTGATATGAGTTCATGCATTGTCTCCTTGAATGGATGGCCCGACGCGGCGCATCGCGCGCGGCCGGGCTTTGTTTTGTCGGCTTCTTCTACCAGCGCGCTCCGAACACGCTGCGCAGTTCTTCGAGTGCGGCTTCGTCGAGCGGTGTGGGCCGTGGCTGGGTCATCAACCACAAACGCGCGGTTTCTTCGAGTTCTTCGAGCGCATAGGCGGCTTGCGCCACCGAACGCTCCCACACCACCGGACCAAGACGCTCCAGCAGCACGGCGCGAACGCTATCGGCGAGCGCGGCGATCTGCTCGGCGACTTGCGGAGCGCCGGGGCGCTCATAACGAATCAGGGGGACGTGGCCCACTTTCATCACGTAATACGGCGTGATGGGCGGCAGCACGTCGGTTTCGCGCCAGACGCCCGCGAGCGTCAACGCGACCAGATGCGTCGAATGGGTATGGACGATGCCGCGCGCTTCGCTATTACGCGCATAGATGCCGCGATGCAGCGCCAGCGTTTTCGACGGCCGACCGCCTGACATTGCGTTGCCGGCGAGGTCTACCTTGGCGATGGCGGCGGGATCGAGCCGGCCAAGACACGCATCGGTCGGTGTAATCAGCCAACCGTCGTCGAGCCGCGCGCTAATGTTGCCGGCCGTGCCCACCGTGTAGCCGCGTTGATAGAGACTCGCGCCGGTCACGCAGATTTCTTCGCGAACGCGCGCTTCGTTCGTCGTGTGAACTGCGGGCGCGCCACTCATTGCACATCTCCGTCCAGATGCCGCAGCGCCTTTTCGAAGAAGTCCGTCGTACCGAAGTTGCCGGATTTCAAGGCGAGCGCAAGCGGCTCGGCGGCGGTCGTCGCGGTAGCCGGCACGCCGGGATCGATCTGCGCGCCGATCCGCAGCGTGTGCACGTCTAGCGCCTGCACGACCGCGCCCGAGGTTTCGCCCCCCGCCACCACGAACTTGCGCACGCCACGCTCGCGCAAACCACGCGCGATCGACGCCAACGTGTTTTCGACCAGATGCCCCGCTTCGTTCACACCGAGCTGCCCTTGCACTGCCTTGACTTCGTCGGGCGTCGCGGTCGCATAGATCAGCATGGGCTCGGCTTTGTCGAGGTACGGCTGCGCAAAGGCCAAAGCCTGTTCGACCACGGCTTCGCCGCGCGCCGCCGCGAGCGGATCGATGCGAAACGCGGGCCGTGTGGCGCGCCACTGCGCCACCTGGGCATTGGTCGCTTTCGACGCGCTGCCGGCCAGCACCGCGGACAAGCCGTCGACTCGCGGCAACTGCGCGGCGTCCGCCCGTTCCGCCAGCAAACCCGCGCGGCGAAAGTTGGCCGGCAAGCCCAACGCGACGCCCGAACCGCCGGTGATCAGCGTGAGATCGGCGCAGGCTTCGCCGAGTACATAGAGGTCGGCGTCGGACACCGCATCGGCAATCGCCATGCGCACGCCTTCGTTGCGCAATGTATCGAACCTTTCGCGCACCGCCGACACGCCTCGCGCCACGGCGTCATAACGCACGAGTCCGACTTTCGATCGGGTCTGACGTTGCAGCACGCTCACGAGGTTCGCATCGCGCATCGGCGTGAGCGGATGGTTTTCCATGCCCGACGCGTTGAGCAACGCGTCGCCGACAAACAGATGGCCGCGAAAGATCGTGCGGCCGTTCTCGGGAAACGCGGGACACGCAATCGTGAATGCGCCGGCTGCGCTGTCGGCGGACAACGCGTCGAGCAGCGCATCCGTCACCTGGCCGATATTGCCCGCGTCGGTCGAATCGAAGGTCGAGCAGTATTTGAAGAAAAACTGGCGGCACCCTTGCGCACGCAACCAGTCCAGCGCGGCAAGCGATTGCGCGACCGCGTCGGCGGCGGGAATGGTGCGCGATTTCAGCGCAACCACCAGGGCGTCGGCCTCGAGCAGGTCATTCGATGCGGGCACGCCGATGGTTTGCACCGTGCGCATACCGCCGCGCACCAGCATGTTGGCCAGATCGGTGGCGCCGGTGAAGTCGTCGGCGATGCAGCCGAGCAGCGCGCGTTTCGTATGGGTCGTCATGGCGCTCCTCCTGCTTACTTCGCCGCCGGCACGTCGATGCCGGGGAAAATCTTGATCACCGCGGAATCGTCTTCACCACCGTGGCCGGCCGAAGACGCCATCATGAACATCTGATGCGCCGCCGCCGACAACGGCAACGGGAATTTCGAGCGGCGCGCGGTATCGAGCACGAGGCCCAGATCCTTGACGAAAATATCGACGGCCGAAAGCGGCGTGTAGTCGCCGTTGAGAATGTGCGGCACGCGGTTTTCGAACATCCACGAATTGCCCGCGCTGTGCGTGATGACCTCGTACAGCGCATCTGGATCGACGCCTTCGCGCAAGCCGAGCGCCATGGCTTCGGCCGCCACCGCGATATGCACGCCGGCCAGCAACTGATTGATGATCTTCACCTTCGATCCCGCACCGTGCCCGGAACCGAGGCGGTACACCTTGCCGGCCATCGCGGCCAGCACGTCCTCGCAGGCGGCATAGGCCGCCGCGGGGCCGGACGTCATCATGGTCATCTCGCCGGAAGCCGCGCGCGCCGCGCCGCCCGAAACCGGTGCGTCGAGCATCTGCAAACCGGCGGCCTCGATCCGCTTGCCGAGTTCGATTGCGAAGTCCGGCGCCACGGTCGCGCTGGCGATCACCACGCCGCCCTTTTTCATCGCGGCGAGCGCGCCCTGCTCGCCGAACAGCACGGCTTCGGTTTGCGCGGCATTCACGACCAGCGTGACGACCACCTCGCACTGCGCGCCGAGTTCGGCCGGTGTCGCGCAGCCCACACCACCTTCAGCGACGAACGCAATCAGGATCTCGCTGCGCAGGTCGCACGCGTGAACCCGAAAACCCGCGCGCAACAGCGAGCGCGCGACACCCAGGCCCATTGCACCAAGACCGATGACACCAACATTTCTGGACATGCTTGACCTCTATGAATTCGTTGAACGCCCGGGCCTGAATCCGGGCGCTGAGTCTGAGCACTGAAGCTCAGCAAATCCCCGCTTCCGCGAGACGCCGTGCCGCGTTGTACATATGCGTTCGTGCCGCATTGCGCGCCGCCATCGGATCGCCGGCCCGAATCGCGGCGGCGATCGCGGCATGCTCTTCGCGCACCTGACGCGAAAAGTCCTCGCGCAACGCTTCGTTGCGGCGCGTGACGACCGTGCCGGCCTCGAGGTACTGATTCAGGAACGTGAGGGTCTTGAGGAAATACGGATTGCCGGTGGCCGCCGCGATCGCGCGATGAAAGGCGACGTCTTCAGCCACGCCGTCCTCGCCTTCGGCCACCGCTTCGTCGATCTTCGCGAGCGCCGTGTCGATCGACACCATGTCGGCGTCGCTGCGGCGCATGGCGGCTTCCGACGCGACTTCCGCCTCGATCGCCCGGCGCAACGCGAGAATCTGCACCACCGAGCCCGGCTCGACCGCTTCCGCGTAGTCGATACGCAACGGCCGGATCGCACCATGCGCGGCGATGAACACGCCGCTGCCCTGGCGCGGTTCGACCACACCCTCGTTCTTCAGCCGCGAGATCGCCTCGCGGATCACCGTGCGGCTCACGCCGAATTGCTGCGCGAGCACAGCCTCGGTGGGCAGCTTGCCGCCTCGCTCGAAAGTGCCTTTGTCGATCTGCTTCAGCAACTGCTGCGCGACCGTGTCGCTCAACGCTCGCGCAGGAATCTTGTCGAACATCCATGCCTCGATTGATCATGTTATCGGGTCATCATACAAATTTTCGATGCGGCCTGCATCCATGCAAACCCTGGCATTTTTGAGCATCAGGCAGCGAAGTTGGCGAAACAGAAGGCTTAAGCTATCGTCACGCCTTTGCGCCGCATCGTGCCGGGTGAACCGGCGCGGCGCGTGCCCGCCCTTCCTCGAACGCACCTTTCAAGGTCCATGAGCCCAGCCCTGCCGCCGTCTTCCGCCGTTCCCGCCAGCGCCGAACCGGCCCCGGACAAACCGGGCGACTCCTATGTGCAGTCGTTCGCGCGCGGCCTCGCCGTGATCCGCGCGTTCGACGCCACGCGCCCCGAACAGACGCTCACGGATGTCGCCGCCGCCACCGGTCTCACGCGCGCCGGCGCACGCCGCATTTTGCTGACGCTGCAAACGCTCGGTTATGTGGAAGCCGAAGGGCGCCTCTTTCGCCTCACGCCGAAAATTCTCGACCTGGGCTTCGCGTATCTGACCTCCATGCCGTTCTGGAACCTCGCCGAGCCGGTGATGGAGCAACTGTCGGCGCAGGTTCACGAGAGCGTCTCGGCGGCCGTGCTCGATCGCACCGAGATCGTCTACGTGCTGCGCGTACCGACGCACAAGATCATGACGATCAACCTGTCGATCGGCAGCCGCTTGCCGGCGTATTGCACGTCGATGGGCCGCGTGCTGCTCTCCGCGCTCGACGAAGAAACACTCGAGGCGACGCTGAGTTCGGCGCCGCTCTACGCGCACACGCCGCGCACGGTCACTGACAAGGAAGAGTTGAAGAAAGTGATCGCGCAGGTTCGCCGCCAGGGCTGGGCCATTGTCGATCAGGAGTTGGAGGGTGGATTGATTTCGCTGTCCGCGCCGATTCGCAACCGGCAGGGGCGCGTGATCGCCGCGATGAATATCAGCGGCAATGCGCAGCGCAATTCGGCCAGGCAGATGGTGAAGGCATTTCTGGAGCCGCTGCAGCACGCCGCGCAGAACGTCTCGGAGATGGTGGCGAGGCGCGGCTGACACTAATGGACTGACTGACTGACGGGCGCCGCGCGATGCCGGCGCCCTGTCCGATCGATCAGTCGATCGGCCGTTCCGCGGTTTCCTTCAGCATCGACACCGCGATCAACGACACTACGACGCACGCCGCCACATACCCGGCCGGCGCCAGCTTGCTGCCCGTCAGCTTGATGAGCCACGTCGCAACCAGTTGCGCGGTGCCGCCGAACACGCAGACACTCAACGCATAGGCGATCGAAATGCCGGTGGCGCGCACGCGCCGCGGAAACGACTCGCACATCAACGCGAATTCCGACGCCGAGCCCATCGAATAGAACAGCAGCATCAGCGCGGTCAGCGACATGATGACGGGCAACTGCGGAAAGCGGTTGATCAGCATGAAGGCCGGAAACAGCAGCAGCACCAGCACGCCGCGTCCGAACAGGATCGGCCGCTTGCGGCTGCCGATCCGGTCCGACAGCATGCCGAACAGCGGGCACGTAACCAGCATCACGAAGCCCGAGGCGACGCCCACCAGCATCGACAGCGACATCGGCAGGCCGAGCGTGTGGATCGCGTAGGTCGGCATGTAGAAGGTCAGGATATAGGTCGAGACCGTGCCGCCCATCACCGTCAGCGTGATCAGGATCAGCGGGCGCAGATGCTGCGTGAAGAGTTCGTGCAACACGCCGCGCTCGATCGCGTGGCTGTGCGCGCTGGCCGCGTCGTCGGCCAGACGGCGGCGCAGGTACATGCCGACCGGCGCAATCAATACGCCGAGCAGGAACGGAATGCGCCAGCCCCAGCTTTCCAGCGATTCCTTCGGCAACGCGCCGGACAACGCCGCGGCGATGCCCGAACCCATCAGCGCCGCGCCGCCTTGCGTGGCCAGTTGCCAGCTCGCACGGAAACCGCGCCGCGTGCCGCCGCCCTGTTCGAGCAGCGTGGAGGTGGCCGCGCCGAACTCACCGCCTTGCGAAAAGCCTTGTACGAGACGCGCCAGCACGATCAGAAGCGGCGCCGCAAGACCGATTTGCGCATAGGTCGGCGCAATCGCGATCAGGCCGGTGCTCACCGCCATGAGCATGATGGTCAGATTCAGCGCGGCTTTGCGGCCCTTGCGGTCCGCGTACACGCCGAGCATGACGCTGCCGAGCGGGCGCGTGATGAAGCCTGCCGCAAAGGTCGCCACGGAGAGCAGCAACGAAGTAGTCGGGTCCGCCGACGGGAAATACAGCTTGCCGATGATCACGGCAAAAAACCCGTACACGGTGAAGTCGAAAAACTCGAGCCAGTTGCCGATCACCGCGGCGGCAATCGCGCCGCGGCTGGTGGGTTGGCTCGCCTGAACGGCGTGGCTCGCATCGGTCGTGGTGTTCATCGCGTGGTCTACCTCGTCGTTATGATTGTGCGGCTGGCCGATTGCGGTGCGGCTTGCTGGGTCCTGCGGCGTCACTTCGGCGTTACTGCGCCAGATAGCGCTCCACCAGCCGCGTCCAGAACGCCGCGCCGACCGGCAGATTGCGGTCGTTGAAGTCGTAGTGCGGGTTGTGCACCATGCAGCCGTCTTCGCCCGCGCCGTTGCCGATCCGCAGAAACGTGCCCGGCCGCTTCTGCAGCATGAAGGCAAAGTCTTCGCTTCCCATCAGGATGTCGGTTTGCGCGACCACCTTGTCGTCGCCGACCAGTTCGCGCGCCACTTCCACCGCGAAATCCGTTTCGGCATCCGAATTGACCACGACCGGATAGCCTTCGATGTATTCCACCACCGCCTTGCCGCCATAGCTCGCCGCCTGGGTTTCGGCGAGTTCGGTAATACGCTTCTTCAACAGTGCGCGCACTTCGGGGCTGAACGAGCGCACGCTCAGCTCCAGCTTCGCGCTGCTCGAAATCACGTTGTTCGCGGTGCCCGCATGCATGGAGCCGACCGTCACCACCGCCGGTTGCGACGGATCGACATTGCGCGCGACGATCGTCTGCAATGCCATCACGATGCTGGCTGCCACCACGACCGGATCGACCGTCAGATGCGGACGCGCCGCATGCCCGCCCACGCCTTCGATCGTGATGATCGCCTTGTCGCCCGCCGACATGAACGGCCCTTTGCGGAACAGCAGCACGCCCGGCTCCTCGCCGGGATGGTTGTGCACGCCGAACACGGCGTCACAGGGAAAGCGCTCGAACAGGCCGTCGTTGATCATCTTCAGCGCGCCGCTGTCGATGCCGCTCTCCTCGGCCGGCTGGAAATACAGGTGCACCGTGCCGGAAAAGTTGCGCGTGGCCGCGAGGCGTTGCGCCGCGCCCAGCAGCATCGTGGTGTGCCCGTCGTGGCCGCATGCGTGCATCTTGCCGTGCGTGCCGCTCGCATACGGCAGACCGGTTTGCTCGATGATCGGCAACGCGTCCATGTCCGCGCGAATGCCAATGCTGCGCTTGCCGTCGCCCACCTTCAGCGTGCCCACCACGCCCGTCTGACCGACGCCGCGCGTGACCTGCCAGCCCCATTGTTCGAGCTTGTCGGCGACCAGGGCGCCCGTCTGGTGCTCCTCGTAAGCCAGCTCCGGATGGTGGTGAATGTGATGGCGAATCTCGCGCAGGCTCTCGGCGGCAGGCACCAAATCGGACACTTCGGTAAAACGCGCGGCTTCGCTCATCTCTATGGCTCCAGGGGTTCACGGCCGCGTCAAAACGCGGCAAACAGGCGAGCACTATAGCCACGCCGTTTTGTTCGAATAAGATGCTGTTTTTTTCACCCCGATTAACAAACGTTATATACGGGATTACCCGAATGAAACTGCAGCAGTTGCAAGCGTTCGTCGCCGCCGCCCATCACCGCAGCCTGCGCGCCGCCGCGCGCGAGCTTGGCGTCACGCAGCCGGCCGTCACGCATACGATCCGCGAGCTCGAAAGCGCGCTGAATGCGGAATTGATGGTGCGCAGCGTACGAGGCGTCGAACTGACGGCTTGCGGGCTCGCGCTGCTGCCGCGCGCCGAACAGTTGCTCGGCGACATGCGGCGCACGGTGGAAGCCGTCGAACAGGTGAAGGGAGAACTGGCCGGCAGGGTCAGCGTGGGCACCATGCCGTCGATTGCGCTCACGGCGCTGCCGCACGCGGTCTCGAAGTTTCGCCGCGCGATGCCGCTCGTCAATCTGCATCTGGAAGAAGTGACGATACCGGACGCGGTCGCGCGTTTGCGCAATGGCGCGCTGGATATCGCGGCGATCCACCACGTGCAGGCGCTGGACAGCGACCTGGTGCAAGCGCCGCTCTACTCCACGCAGTTCGTCGTCGCCATGCGCGCCGGGCATCCGCTCGCCAACGTGACGCGCCTGCACGAGTTACTCGACGCGGAGTGGATCGTGACCGTGGGCGCCGATCACTTCCCCCATAGCGTGATGATGGCCATGTTCAACGCGCACGGCTTGCCGGTGCCGAAGCGGCTGGTGCGGGCGCCGTCGTCGTTCGCGGTGACGCTCGGGCTGGTGTCGCAAACCGACGTGATCGGCTGCTTCACGCGACCGCTTGCGCAAATGGTCGCGCCGCTCGGCATCCGCGTCGCGCAGATCGAAGAGGCGCTGCCGAACTACGATCTCAGCATCATTTCGCGGCGCGATCTGTTGCCGACACCGGCCGTACTTCAGTTCGTAGCGTGCTTGCAGGAAGCGACGCGGGAACGGATGGCGGCAGCCGGATAGTACGGCTTACTGAACGTCGGCTTCCGCTTTCAGAAACGCGATCAACGCGTGGCCCGCCTCATCCAGCGTGCCGGAATTGTCGATCGTGGTGCAGCGCACGCCGTCCGGCAGCGAGAACGGCGCGCGGCGCGCGAGCCGCGCCGCCACCTGTTCCGCCGATTCGCGCGCCCGCGCGCCGAGCCGGGCTTCGAGAATATGCGGCGCGGCGTCGACGTGCACCACTTCCGTGTTCGGATAACGCGCCAACGTGTGCTGCAAATGCTGACGCGAGCCGTTGACGACCACCGTGCAACCACGCGCCAGCCACGCATCCAGTTCGATACCGATGCCATAGCGCAGCGAGTGGCTGGACCATTCGAGCGCGAACAGACCAAGCACGGAGCGCGCGGCAAACTCTTCGACGCTCAACGCCACATGCGCTTCGCCGTTGCCGCTCGGCCGCGTGATATAGCGGTGCGCAAACAGAATCGGCTCGCCCATCAGCCGCTTGCGCGCGAACTCCAGCAGCGAGTCCTTGCCCGCGCCGGACGGCCCCATTACATAGATCAAACGACCTGTCATTGTCATTACACCTCGCCGGTCTGGAAGGGCACACGTTGCCACAACACGAACGGCTCTCCGGGCGCCGGTTCGACGAAGAGCGCAGCATGATCGACAATCAGCGGCCCAAGCGCGGGCGTGCGCGCTTGCCACCATGCGACCAGCGTGGCGCGCTCCTTCGCGTCGGCGAGCGAACTGGAGAGCGTCATGTGAAAACGGAATTCGTCGAGCACGTACGGATAGCCCCATTCGATCAACAGCGCACGTTGCCGTTCGCTCAGCGGCGCGGCCAGTCGACGCGAGAGATCCGCGGCCAACGGCCGTGCGCGCAACGCATCGAGCGTGTGCAAGGCACTCGTGGCCACGTCGCGAATGTGGGATTCGCCTTCTGCATCGGCTGGCCGCAGCGCAACGAAATCGCCAAGCGTTGCGGCTTCCACCGGCAGCGCGAATGCGCTTTGCGTGCGCGCCCATTCACGCGTGGCGTGCAATACGTGTGCCTGTGTCACGCCTTCGGCGAGTCTAAACGGCGCGACCAGTGTGCCGTGCCAGCCGTAGCGGCGCGGTGCTTCAGTCAACGCCGCGAGCGGTCGCGTCAGTTCCGGAGGTTGCGGAGCCTCGCAGCACTCGCCGCTTTCCGCGTCGCGCGCGAGCCACGCCGAACCGGCCTGCCACCACGCCGATTCACGCGCGGGCGCGTAATACACGGCGAAACGAGCCTCGGCGCCCCAGGCCGCGCCGCTCATAGGTCGTGCTCCACCAGCAGTTGCACGCGGTCCGCGGCAAAGTGGGTGAAGCCGTATTTGACCGGCGTGCCTTGCAGATCCACATCGACGTTTTCGACCCACAGCACGGGCTGCTGACGGTTGATATTCAAACGCCGTGCCACCTCCGGTTCGGGCAGCACGCTGCCGATGCGGCTCCACTTGCGCAGATAGTCGTTCACGCCGAATTCCGCCATGGCCTTGGTGATGCTGCCGGTACGCTCCAGCACCTCCGGCAAGTCCGCGAACCGCGCCGCGGGATACCAGTTGCGCGCGAAGGTGAGCGGCACGCCGTCGGATTCGTGCAGCGATTCGATCCGGTAAACCGGCGCACCGGCGCGCAGACTCAGCGCCTTGGCAACGCTCGGCTCGGCCTTCACGCGCGCGGCCGACAACATGGTGCCGGCCGCCGCGTGATGCTGCTGGCGCAGGTTTTCCGTGAACCGCGTGCGGCGGCCGATCGTATAGTCAATCGCGCCGGGTTGCACGAAGGTGCCGCGCCCCTGCTCGACGCTGACGAGGCCCAGCGCGGCAAGACCCAGCATGGCCCGGCGCACGGTATGCCGGTTCACGTCGAAGCGTTTGGCCAGTTCGCCTTCGCTCGGCAGACGCCCTTCTTCGCCGAAACCGCTGGCGGCGATTTCCGCCGCCAGGATCTGCTCGATCTGCCGCCACACGGCAACGCCCGCGCCGCGTTCGAGCATCGTGCCCGGCGTCGCGTTGTCGTTCGATGTCATGGTGCTGTCATTCCCTTGGGTTCAAATAATCGCTATGACGTGCATTGTAGTGCGCAAGCCGTGATGGAAATGTGAAACGGCGGGTATGCGCTACACGGCTCGACAAGCATATTCCTAAACGTCTAGACGTTTAGATGAATAGATGGTCAAATGTTGACTCGCTGGAACAACAGGACATTCGATGAGTGCCACTTCCACCTCGCCCTCCACCGCCCTGCCTTCGTCGGTCCGGCGCGTATGGATGGCCGTGCTGGCCCGCACGCCACGAGCCGATCTCGAAGCCGCGCTCGAACGCGCCTTGCAGGGCATCCCCACTCCAACGTATGACTGGCTGCGTCCGCCGGAAATCGGCCTCGCCATGGTGCGCGGGCGGATCGGCGGCAGCGGCGACCCGTTCAATCTCGGCGAAGCCACGGTCACCCGCGCCACCTTGCGTTTGCGCGCGTCGGCCGACGCTGACGCGACGGTTGGCGTGGCGTGTCATCTGGGCCGCGACCGCCGCCGCGCCGAACTGGCGGCGCTGGCAGACGCCCTCTTGCAAATGCCGGCGCATCACGCCGTCTTGCATGAGCAACTGATTGAGCCGTTAGCCGCGCAGCAGGCCGCGAAACGCGCCGGGCGGCAACAGGACGCCGCGGCCACGCGCGTCGAATTCTTCACGATGGTTCGGGGCGACTAATGGGAAACTCACAGATTGCATTGTCCAGCGCGTTGACCGACTTAACGCCAGGCTTCGCCGATCCGGTGCACGACACCCAGGCGGTGTTTCGCACTTTGCTCGATGCGCTGTCGCGTCCGGGCACGGTCGGCGTGATCGAGAACGTGTTGCCCGAAGTGCGAGCCACCCGCGCGGACCTTGCCGCCTTCGCCGCGCTGCTCGCACTCTGCGACTACGCCACGCCGGTGTGGCTCGCGCAACCCGATACGGCGCTCGGTTCGTCATTGCGCTTTCACACCGGCGCGCCGCTCGTTGACGAACCCGCACAAGCCGCCTTTGCCTACCTCCACGACGCCGGCACGTTGCCGCCGCTGCAGAGCTTCGCGCTTGGCGCGGCGGAATCGCCCGAACAGTCGGTCACGCTGTTGATCCGCGTCGAAGCACTCACGGGTGGCGCGCCAATCGTGCTGAGCGGCCCGGGTATCCAGCACACCGCGACGATTGCTCCAGTCGGCCTGCCCGAACGTTTCTGGCGCGAACGCGCCGCCCTCGCTCCGCTCTTTCCCTGCGGTGTCGATTGTTATCTCGTCTGCGGCGCACGCCTGATCGGCCTGCCGCGCACAACTCAAGCGAAGGTGAACTGATGTACGTTGCCGTCAAGGGTGGAGAACGCGCGATCGAAGCGTCGTGGCGTCTGCTCGACAAGGCACGCCGCGGCGACACGCGGCTAGCCGAACTCAGCGTCGCGCAGATTCGCGAACAATTGCGCCTCGCGGTAGCGCGCGTCATGACCGAAGGTTCGGTCTACGATGAAGGCCTCGCCGCGCTCGCCATCAAGCAGGCCGCCGGCGATCTGGTCGAAGCGATCTTCCTGCTGCGCGCGTATCGCACCACACTGCCGCGCTTCGGCTACACGCAACCGATCGATACCGAAGCGATGCAGGTGGAGCGCCGTATTTCAGCGACCTTCAAGGACGTGCCCGGCGGCCAGTTGCTGGGCGCGACTTACGATTACACGCAGCGGCTGCTGGATTTCGCGCTGCTCGCGGATGGCGATGCGGATAGCGATGCGCATGGCAACACGGCGGCAAGCGCGACGTCGTCGTCTTCGAGTCGAACTGCCGGCTCTGAAGTGGAAGCCATGCCCCGCGTCGTCACCTTGCTCGACAAAGAAGGTCTGATCGAACAGGAACGCCCCACGCCGAACGCGCCGGAACCCGGCGACCTCTCGCGCGAGCCGCTCGCCTTTCCGGCGAGCCGCGCCACGCGCCTGCAAAATCTCGCGCGCGGCGACGAAGGCTTTCTGCTCGCCATGGGTTACGCGACGCAGCGCGGCTACGCGCACTCGCATCCGTTCGCGGGCGAGATCCGCTTCGGCACGATCGCCGTGGAAATGGAACTCGACGAGTTGGGCGAAGCGGTTGAAATCGGCGACATCGACATAACCGAATGCCAGATGATCAATCAGTTCGCCGGCAGCGGCGCCGTGCCGCCCACCTTCACGCAAGGCTACGGTCTCGCGTTCGGTCACTCAGAGCGCAAGGCAATGGCGATGGCGCTCGTGGATCGCGCATTGCGCGCCGAGGAACTCGGTGAAACGCTGGCCTCGCCCACGCAAGATATCGAATTCATGCTCTCGCATAGCGATAACGTCGAAGCGTCCGGGTTCGTGCAGCATCTGAAACTGCCCCACTACGTCGACTTTCAGTCGGAGCTGGAACTCGTGCGCCGTTTGCGCGCGCAGCACGCCGCGCAGAGTCAGGATCAGGGCATCGAGCAACGCGCGGATCAAACCAACGGTCAGCAGGAGCAGGCAGCATGAACGCGCCCGACACATCCCACGCCAACGCCTCGTACGACAGCGCGGCCGACGGCTACAACTTCGCGTACCTCGACGAGCAGACCAAACGCATGCTGCGCCGCGCGTTGCTCAAGGCGGTGGCCGTGCCGGGGTATCAGGTGCCGTTCGCTTCGCGTGAAATGCCGCTGCCGTTCGGCTGGGGCACCGGCGGCATTCAGGTCACCGCGGCGATCATCGGCCGACAGGACACGCTGAAGGTGATCGATCAGGGCTCCGACGAAACCACCAACGCGGTCAATATTCGCCGTTTTTTCGCGCGCACCACCGGCGTGGCGACCACGCGCCGCACGGTCGAGGCGACGATCATCCAGACCCGTCACCGCATTCCCGAAACACCGCTCACGGACAGGCAGATTCTGGTCTATCAGGTGCCGATGCCCGAGCCGCTCTTTCGCCTCGAACCGCGCGTCGCCGAGTGCAAGAAGCTGCATGCGCTCGCCGATTACGGCCTGATCAGCGTGAAGCTCTATGAGGACATCGTGCATCACGGCAGCATCGCGACCACCTACGACTACCCGGTGATCGTCAACCACCGTTATCTGACTTCGCCTTCGCCTATTCCGAAGTTCGACAACCCGAAGATGCATATGAACCCCGCGCTGCAATTGTTCGGCGCCGGCCGCGAGCGTCGCATTCACGCGATTCCGCCTTACACGCACGTGCGCAGCCTCGACTTCGACGATCATCCGTTCGAAGTGCAGAAGTGGCAACACGCCTGCGCGCTATGTGGTTCGACTGAGAGCTTCCTCGACGAAATGATCGTCGACGATGCGGGCAAACGCATGTTCGTCTGCTCCGACAGCGACTACTGCCACGAACGCCGCGGCGACGAAGAACCCGATTTGCCGTTGCGTGCCGCGCGCGAGGGAGAACACGCATGACGCCGCTCCTCACCGCCCGCTCGCTCACCAAACAATACGGCGGCCGCAATGGCTGCAGGAACGTCAGCTTCGACCTGTATCCGGGCGAAGTGCTGTGCATTGTCGGCGAATCAGGTTCGGGCAAGACCACGCTGCTGAACACGCTCGCGCTCAAGACCGCGGCCGACAGCGGCTCGCTTCACTACACGGCTACTCACGGCGACCAGCTCGATCTGCTCGCCTTGTCCGAACCACGCCGCCGTTTGCTGATGCGCACCGAATGGGGTTTCGTTCAGCAGAATCCGCGCGACGGACTGCGCAGCGGCGTCTCGGCCGGCGCGAACATCGGCGAGCCGTTGATGGCTGTCGGCGCGCGCCACTATGGGGATATCCGCTACGCGGCCACGCAGTGGATGGAGCGCGTCGAACTCGATTCCTCACGCATCGACGAATTTCCGGCGGCGTTTTCGGGCGGCATGCAGCAGCGTTTGCAGATTGCGCGCAATCTCGTCACCGGTCCAAGGCTCGTCTTCATGGACGAACCGACCGCCGGCCTCGACGTATCGGTGCAGGCGCGCCTGCTCGATCTGCTGCGCACGCTGACGTCGACGCTGCATCTGTCGGTGCTGATCGTCACGCACGATATCGGCGTCGCGCGTTTGCTCGCGCACCGGCTGATGGTCATGCAAGGCGGCGAAGTGGTCGAGGCGGGACTGACCGACCAGGTGCTCGACGATCCGCAGCACCCGTACACGCAAACGCTGGTTTCCTCGGTTCTGCCGGTTTGAGGTTCACAATGCGATCCATTGAAACAAGCACTGAAGCGCGCGCCGCCGAGCACGCATTCGTCGACAACGCGGCGCTGATGCTGCGCGCGGTCGGCATTGGCAAGACCTTTGTGTTGCACGGCCAGGGCGGCGTGCGAATCGAAGCGCTGGCGGGCGTCTCGCTCGAAATCGAGCGAGGCGAATGCGTGGTGCTGGTCGGGCCGTCGGGTGCGGGCAAGAGCACACTGCTGCGCTGCCTGTACGGCAACTATCTGGCGACGAGCGGCTTGATTGCGATTCGCGACCTTGGAAATGACGGCCGGCCCGTATCCATCACCGGGGCTGAGCCGCACGACGTACTGCGCCTACGCCGAAGCGTGGTCGGTTACGTGAGCCAGTTTCTGCGCGTGATTCCGCGCGTGCCGACACTTACGCTCGTAGCCGAACCGCTGCTCTCGCGCGGCGTACCGGAAGACGAAGCACGCTCGCGCGCCGCTGCGCTACTCGCCAGATTGAACGTGCCTGAAAGACTGTGGTCGCTCGCGCCCGCCACGTTCTCAGGCGGCGAACAACAGCGCGTGAATATCGCGCGTGGTTTGATTGCCGAGCACCCGCTGCTTTTGCTCGACGAACCGACGGCCTCACTCGACGCCGACAACCGCGACGTGGTCGCCGACCTGATCGTCGAAGCACGCGAGCGCGGCGCGGCGATCGTCGGCATCTTTCACGACGAAGACACGCGCAACAAGGTCGCCACGCGCCGCCTGGAACTGAAGCCGCCGCTGCGTCACTGAATGACACAAATCGGGCGCGCAACGGCACTACACTGACACATGCGGCCCCAGTGCGTAAAAAGCCCACACTCAAGTCTGACTGACTACGGAGCAAGTCGATGTTGATCAGGAACGCTCGCATCGTGACGCGAGACGAAGTATTCACCGGTGTGGTTCGCGCCGAAGACGGCGTGATCCGCGAAGTCGAGCGCGGCACGACCGCGGCGCGCGAAGCCGAAGATTGGGACGGCGACTATCTGTTGCCCGGCCTGATCGAACTGCACACGGACAACCTCGAGAAGCATCTCGCGCCGCGTCCGGGCGTGCAATGGAATACCGATGCGGCCTTCGTGATTCACGACGCCCAGGTGGCCGCGGCCGGCATCACCACCGTATTCGATGCGCTCGCCATCGGTTCGCGCACGAACGTGGGATTGCGGGGCCGCGATCTGCAAACGCAATGCGCCGAAGCGCTCACGCGCTTCTCCGAGCGCAAGCTGCTGCGCGCCGAACACTTTCTGCATCTGCGCTGCGAAATCGCCACCGCCGACGTGGTAGAAGTGTTCGATTCGTTGTGCGCGCATCCGTTGCTGCGGCTCGCCTCGGTAATGGATCACACGCCCGGTCAGCGTCAGTGGCACGACCGCGAACAATGGCGCCGCTTTCAGGAACGCAACGGCAAACTGAGCGACGAACACGTGGCGACCGCGCTCACCGAACTCTCGGTCGAACAGGCACGGTACGCCGACGCGCACCGCCGCGAGATCGTGGCGCGCTGCAACCGGCTCGGCATTCCGGTGGCAAGCCACGACGACACGCTGATCGAACACGTCGAACAGGCCAAAGCAGAAGGCATCGTGCTCGCGGAGTTTCCGACCACCCGCATCGCCGCCGAAGCCGCGCGCGAGCACGGCATTTCGACCATCATGGGCGCGCCGAATATCGTGCGCGGCGGCTCGCATTCGGGCAACGTGTCGGCGCTCGAACTGGCACGAGCGGACCTGCTCGACATCCTGTCGTCGGATTATGTGCCGTCGAGCCTGATGACCGCCGTGTTCGATCTGGTCGACCAGGCCGGCTGGACGTTGCCGCGCGCAATGGCAACCGTCTCCGCCGAACCGGCGCGCACCGCCGGTTTGCATGACCGCGGCGCGATCGAACCCGGCTTGCGCGCTGACTTCGTGCGCGTAACCATGCTCGACAGGCTGCCGGTGCCGCGCGCTACATATCGCGGCGGCGCACGGATCGTTTGAAGGGAAGGCGCTCAAGACCTTGATGGCTCGCCGGACGCGCGGTCCGCGCCTGGTGCATGGTGCCTGGTGCCCGGGGCCTGGTGAGCGGGTTCAGCGCGCGGACGGCAACTGCCCCCATGCCACCAGCACCTTCTGAATTCCACGCGCATAGGCGTCGCGCTGTTTCGGCGTTTCCGAATGGTAGGCGCCGATCGCGCGCCACGTATTGCCGTGCTTGACCATCTTCTGTTTCAGCAGCCAGGCCGCCACATACACGTTCACGCACGGATCGACCAGCGCGCGATGCGGCACCCCTTCGCGCGCGAGGTCGTCGAAGTGAATCGAGTTGATCTGCAACTGACCCACGTCGATCGAGCCATTTGCGTTCTGCCGTATCGCGCTTGCGTCACCCTTCGATTCGTACCATGCGAGTGCGCGCAGCACCCACGGATTCACGCCCTGATAAGCCGCTGCTTCGTTGAAGCAGTCGTCGGCTGCTTGCGCGGCGCCGCATACCGACAGGCAGGCGAGTGCTGAGAAGACAATCTTCAAGGACATGACGCATCCTTCCGTTTGATAGTGATGCAGCGTGACCCGCGTCGGAGCGCCGGCCGGTTTATCTGGCCAGCGCCAGATCGATCTGCCGTTGCACCGAGTCGAGATACGCATGCGAGGCGTCGGACACGACGATCCGCACGACCGGGGCGGGCGGGCTTCTGCGCTCCTGCGCCTGCGCCGCCACATGCGTTTTCTTTCGATGCGATACCGGCTTCACCGGCAATTCGTCATCGCCCGCGCCCGGCGGCGGCAGCATGGCCAGCGACGGCAACGGCGGATACACCTTGTCCGCCGCGGCGGGAAACGCGCCAGCGGATTGCAGGTCCGCGCCAGGCTGTCCGGCGAAGGCCGGCGCGCTGAGGAGCATGGCCAGCGCCAGCAAAGTGATGCGAACGGTCACGGTGCCCTCCTTCATTGGACCGTCCTGATCGATACGCTATACGGCTGACCCAATCCGGTGGTGCGGTTCTCGAAGTTCACCCGGGCCGCGCGCTGGGCCGGCACGCCCTTCCACACCGCCTGATTCAGGTACGCGAAGTCCTGCCCCAGCGCCGTCACGAGAACGACCGTGGACTGCGGCTGCGCGGCGGCGAGTGCGCCCGCCTTCGCGAGCACGGTGGTCAGTTGCGGATCGCGCGCGCCGAGCGCGTCAGGCGGAATGTCGAAACTGAGCACCTCGTTCGGCGCCTTATCCGTATGGGCCGCGCTCGGCGGCGGCATCGGGGCGCAGCCGGCGAGCGCGAACACGGCAGCCAGCAACCCTATCTGTCGCTTCACGGAAATCTCCCGTCGATTCATTGCTATAACGGAGTTTTCGGCAACCTCGAGGGAAAGTTGATACGGCGGAAACGCTTCACCGAAAATCAAAAAGACTTGTCTCAAGATCGGCGCAAACGATTGCTTCAACGCTCGGCGAAGCGAAGATCGAGGCAAAGTTGCCTCGCGATTCCGGCAAGAAAAAAGGAGCAGGCGCAGTAGACGGAAAGCAGATCGCAAGCAGCTGGAAAGCTGACTGGAAAGCAGGATGCGCGTTTTGGCTGCATCAGGCCGTCGGTTCGGCCTCGTGTCCTTGCGTTGCGCCCTCGCCGGCCTGCGCGTGCGCCTCGACCTGCTCGCGCCGGCGCGCTTCGAGCACATCCTGGTAACGCATATACGCGCAACGTCCGCCGGATTTAGCCGCATACATCGCCGCGTCGGCGTTGAGCAGCAATTCTTCCGCCGTGCCGCTGTCGTCGGGAAACTGGCTAATGCCGATGCTCGCGCCCACCGTCATGTTCTGCCCTTCAACCCGGACCTCTTCGTTCAGCGCCTCCATGATGCGCGCGGCGATCGCGGGCGCCGCCTCTGCCGCGCGCGGCCCTTCGATCAGCACGATGAACTCGTCGCCACCCAAACGCGCCACCAGGTCCGCGGAACAGAGCACCTGCTTCAGGCGACGCCCCACCGCGGCGAGCACCGTGTCGCCGACGGAATGGCCGAACTGGTCGTTGATCTGCTTGAAACGGTCGAGGTCGACGAACAGCACGGCGAGGCCTTCCTCTCGCCGCGTGGCTTCCTCGATCGCGCTTTCGAGCTTCTCCATGAACAGGACGCGGTTCGGCAGTCCGGTCAGTCCGTCATGCGTGGCGAGATGCACGAGTTCACGTTGCTTGGCGTGCAGCACGTCCATTTGCGATTTGATTTCGCGCCGCAGCCGGTCGAAGCAGCGCGCCAGCACGCCGATCTCGTCGGTCCGGTTGAGCGGCAGCGTAGGCATGGCGTGTTCGGCGAACAGATGCGTTGCCGCATGCGCGAGCATGTGCAGCGGCTTGGTCAGCGCGCGCGCGAACAGAATGGCGAGGAACAGCGCCAGCACACTGAAAATCAGCACCATGCGCACGATACTGTTGCCAAGCAGATTCGCGCCGGACAGGACGTCTTCGAGCGGCTTGGCGAGACCGAGCACGATGAAGCGGTTGCCCGCCAGATCACCGAAAGGCCTGCGCACGAAAGCGAGTACCTGGCCGGCGGCCTGCTTCGGCCGCGCAAGACCGTCCACCAGCACCTCACCTTGCGACTGTTCGAAGAGCGGCCTCGTGACGGAGAAACTGTCCTGCATCAGCACGCGCCGGCCCCGATCGAAGCCGAAGGTTTTCGAGGCATCCGGATGAACGAGGAAATCGCCCCATTCGTTGGCGAGGTAGACCCGATAGTCGCTCGGCAAATCGCTTTGCAGCCGTTTGAACAGCGCCTCCAGATCGATATCGATCACGACGACGCCCACCACGTCGCCATGCGCGTTCGCCACAGGCGTGCCGAGCCGCAGCGTCGGCTTGCCCTGGGCTGCATGCGAGCCGTACTCATGGTTCACCGAGATCGGCGAAATGTAAATGCGGCCCGGCGCAAACGTCAGCGTGTCGAATACATAGGCAAACTGACCTTTCTCCTGCAGGTTCTTCCCTTCGACCCGCACGAGGCCGTCCGCGTCGCGGTCGAAGCGGACCAGTTCGAGCCCATAGTGCTGGCGCGTAATCAGGCGGATTTGCAGGTACTCGAGGTGATGCACCATGAAACTGGAATACACCTGCGCCAGCCGTTCGCGGGCCGCGTTCGGGCCGACGCCGTCGTCGGTCTGCGCGATGTCCGCCGTGGACGGCATGCTCGCGAGCACCAGCGCGTCGGAGCCGACATCGTCGATCGAGGCGGAAAAGCGCTGGCCCAGCAATTCCGTCGACGTGAGCAGGCTGCGCCCGGCTTCGTTCACGAGCATCGTGCGGTTCGCACGATACGCGTAATAGCCGGTCGCGCCCGACGCGAGCACGCCGATGCACGCGAGCAGCACGGATAATTTGAAGGTCAGCCCGGGGCGTATCATCAAAAACGCTCCGACCGGTCCCCGGACACGATTCTGGCCCACAGGTCCTCGCGCCGCTGAGTATTTTCCACCGGACCGATCCACACGATACGCGCGTTATCGCTGTTTTCCACGGGCGCCGTCAACGTATTGGCCAGCCCCTGGCGTTGTGTCAGCAATGCGCTGACGTCCGGTTCGAGCATGTAATTGATCCACGCGAGCGCAAGCGGCTGATCGGCCGCCGCGCGTGTCATCGACCAGCAATCCAGCCATGCGAGCGCGCCCTCGTCGGGAATCACATAGCCCACGTCGGCGCCCGCCCGGCGCAGCAACTCGACCTGCTGGGTGCCGTAGTTGCCGAACATCAACGCAACCTTATGCTGGATGAAAAACGCGGTCGCCTCCTCGGGCAACGTGTAATAGGTCAACAGATTGCGGCGCAGATCGACGAGCTTGTGAGCGATCGTGCGCATTTGCGCGGCATCGAGTTGAAAGGGATGGGAATAGCCCAGCGCCAACGCAGTGAACGAGAAATTGTGCTGCGCACTGTTGAAGTCGAGCACCTTGCCGCGGTAACGCGGATTCCACAATTCGCGCATGGAGCGCGGCGCCACGGCGACCTGCTTGCGGTCGTAGATCAAGCCCATCGACGAGTACGTGAACGGAATGGCGTATGCCTTGCCGCCCGACGTGATGCCGCCAATCGAGGCAAGCGCCTGAAAGCGCGGCAATTGTTTTCTGGTGTTCGGCAACCTGGCGAGGTCGAGCGGCGCCAAAAGATTCGCCTCGGTATAGCGCTGGATTTCGGCGGTATTGGCGGCGAGCACGTCGAAGGGCGGCGTCCCTTTCGCATGCATCTGCGCCCATAGCGCCTCGTCGGAATCGACCAGCGTGACTTCGACGCGGGCCTTGTAACGCGCCTCGAAACGCTTCACCACGTCGGCGTCAGCGTAGCCTGGCCACGCGAGCACGCGCAGGACGTTGTCGTCGGCTTTAACCGGCGCGGCCGCACAAAGGCCGACGGAAAAAACCACGCCGGGTAGAAATGTCAAAAGTCCCAGACAAACGCTGCGACACAATAAATAGGCGCGCGCAAACACGCCGATTCGTGATTGAAAGAATCGTTTACAAACGCGCTTTTCATCTGCCGCAAACATTATGTGCATATACAACACCGTTTAGCAGAAGACCTGATGGCGAGCGTCGACGCACGGAATCGATCCGCGGACTGTCGTCCGGCGACATTCTTCAGACAGATACGCTCTGCGTGAGGCATTGGGCCGGGCGCGAGGAGCAACGATGATAGCGCTAAGAAAACCATTTTTGGTTGTCGGCTTCGCCGAGTCGAACAAATTCCGTCAAACGGGATACAGCAAGCGCGCTCATCTGCATTTAACGGCAGTTTATGCGGAATCTTTAACTCGACTACGGCCGTTTGAAACATTTGAACCCGTGAAACACGAGCGATCTGCGTCTTAACACGTAAGAGTCGCGGCTAAATTGTGCGAGGACAAACCCCGCGACACATTGCTAAAGAAACGCCGCGCGGATGCCGATAAACGTTCGCCTGCCCAGTCCGCCGCCGGCGGTCGAAGGCAGCGTCGCGCGATGCCGCGCGGCCTGTCTTCCGGGTAGTCGACGAGTCGGACAAGAAACAGACAATGCGCTTGAGCAAAACAGAATGGGTGTGGGTGGCCGTGGCGGCCGGATCGATTGCGTGCTTCGGCAGTTGGCTTCAGGGCGAAATGAATCGTGCGGCACTCGAGCGCACCCAGCGCGAAACCCAGGACATGCGCGGCACCTGCGCGGGCATGTCCGCACAGGACGCGCAGATGATGGACAAGGGCGCACTCTGGTGCGGCGAGGTCGGCGCGGAACGCGCGGATTCGCTCGCCAAGGAGTGAATCGCCGTCTTGTGCTCTGCCTGCGCTGGCACGCGTGGGACCGCGTGGAATCGCGCACCATCCGGGCAGCCGCGACAACCGCGAAGTAACGTGACGCACGCACGCACGCACGCAAATTAGCCAACTTCATTACTGCGGCATTACGTGCGCGACACGTACGCGAGACGAGCGGACGTTGCCACCCGATACGCATCAGCGACGCTTTCGCATCTCCACCACATTCACGCATTAGAAGCCAGCCTCTTGCGCCATCCGGTGTTTCACTAGCTACCCAATCTTTTTGAACTGATAAGCTTGGCGCGCGCTGCTGGCCGCCCCGGCTGGCAGCTTCAACCCAAGCCCGGTCGTGAGTCGCGCCGGGTGCCCCGCAGCGGCACAACCGCATGCGGGCGTATTTGAACTACACCGAGGAGTAAAACAGTGAAAAAACTGCTAGCGGCTTTGACGGTTGCTCTGCTTGCTACCGTCTCGATTGGCGCACACGCTAAAGATTGGTCGACCATCCGTTTCGGCGTTGACGCCAGCTACCCCCCGTTTGAGTCGAAGGGCTCGGACGGCAAGCTCGTTGGCTTCGATATCGACCTCGGCAATGAAATCTGCGCGCGCCTGAAGGCCAAGTGCGTGTGGGTCGAAAACGACTTCGACGGCATGATCCCGGCCCTGAAGGCGAAGAAGTTCGACGGCGTGCTGTCGTCGATGTCCATGACGCCGCAACGCGCCGAGCAGATCGCTTTCTCGAACAAACTGTTCAACACCCCGACGCGCCTCGTGGCGAAGAAGGGTTCGGGCATCCTGCCGACGGCCGACTCGCTCAAGGGCAAGACGGTTGGCGTGGAACAAGGCACGATCCAGGAAACGTACGCGAAGACGTACTGGGAAGCGAAGGGCACGAAGGTCGTGCCGTATCAGAACCAGGATCAGGTCTACGCCGACTTGCTGTCGGGCCGTCTGGACGCAGCGCTGCAAGACGCAGTGCAAGCTGAAATCGGCTTCCTGAAGACGCCGCGCGGCGCCGGCTTCGACTTCGTCGGCAAGAACCTCGACGATCCGAAGATCCTCGGCAACGGCGCAGGCATCGGCATGCGCAAGGAAGACACCGATCTGAAAGCGAAGGTCGACAAGGCAATTGCCGACATCATCAAGGACGGTACGTACAAGAAGCTCGAGAAGAAGTACTTCGACTTCGACGTGTACGGCGGCTAAGCTGGCCATGCGCGTCTGACGACGCGCCCTGCCGGTTTGCAGAAACGGGCTCCGCCACAGGCGGAGCCCGTTTCATTTACAGCGCCGCATAAAACCACATACCGCGTCATATCGGCTAAGATCGTGCGATCGAGGCGCCCGCAAAGCGCCGCCCGCCGGCCCGAGACTGACCGGCTATCAAGCAAGTTTCCCCACTGTTATCAACGAGATAGCGCGGCACGCCCAGTTGGCCGCGGATTTGAAAACCATGCAAACCCAAACCCATCCGCTGATTGCTCCGACGCTCGGCACCGCCCGCAACCTGACGAGTTTCCACTACGGTCCGGGCGGCGGCCAGAAGATTTACATCCAGTCGTCGCTGCATGCCGACGAGTTGCCCGGCATGCTGGTCTCGTGGGCACTGCGCCGCAAGCTGACGGCGCTGGAAGCGGCCGGCAAGATTCGCGGCGAAGTCGTGATCGTGCCGGTGGCCAATCCGATCGGCCTGAATCAGCACTTTCTCGGCCATCTGACCGGGCGTTTCGAAACCAACACGGCCCAGAACTTCAACCGCAATTTCCACGATCTGTCGGCGCTGGTGCAGCCGGTGATCGAGTCGCGCCTGACCGACAATCTCGACGCAAACCGCACGGCGATCCGCACGGCCATGCGCGAGGCGCTCGACGCGCAAACGCCGCAGACCGAACTCGAATCGCAGCGCCTCGCGCTGCAAAAGCTTTCATACGACGCCGACGTCGTGCTCGATCTGCATTGCGACTGGGAAGCGGCGATGCACCTCTACACGAACCCGGACCTGTGGCCGGAAGTCGAGCCGCTCGCCTGCTACCTGGACGCCAAGGCATCGCTGCTCGCGCTCAATTCGGTGGGCAATCCGTTCGACGAAATTCACAGCTTCTGCTGGTCGGATCTGCGTGGCCGCTACGGCGACCGCTTCCCCATTCCGAACGGCTCGATCTCCGTCACGATCGAACTGCGCGGCCAGCGCGAAGTGTCGTACGAGTACGCCGAGCATGACGCGCAGGCGATCATCGAATACCTGACCTCGCGTGGCGTGATCGACGGCACGGCTGCCGCGCTGCCGCCGCTCGAATTCGCCGCCACGCCGCTCGCCGGCGCCGAGCCGATCGTCGCACCGATCAGCGGCGTGCTGGTGTATCGCTGTGAAGTCGGCACCTGGGTCGACGTGGGCCATGAGATCGCCGATATCGTCGATCCGCTGACGGAGCAAGTCGTCACGCTCAAGAGCAGCGTGGCCGGCGTGCTGTACGCACGGCATTTGACGCGCTTTGCGACGGCCGGTCTGGAATTCGCACGCATTGCCGGTGCGAAGGCGTTCCGCAGCGGCTCGCTGCTGAGCAACTAAGGCAAAAATCGCGCTCGTGCCACCTTATCGCGCGGCACGAGCGCGAGAGTTCGAGCCGCAATGCAAATCGCCCGCTGAAACAGCGGGCGATTTGCATTTATGCGGCATCAGTCAAACCATGCTCAGAAAGCCGGGATGATCGCGCCTTTGAATTGCGTATCGATGTACTTGCGCACTTCGTCCGATTCGTACGCCGCCACCAGCTTCTTCACCCACGGCTGATTGCGGTCCTGCTCGCGCACCGCGATCAGATTCGCGTACGGGCCTTTCAGGTCTTCGATCGCGATTGCGTCTTTGGTCGGCTGCAGGCCGGCCTTGACCGCGTAATCGGTATTGATCGAAGCCGCGTCGAGGTCGCCGAGCGCACGCGGCAATTGCGCGGCATCGAGTTCCACCAGCTTGATCTTCTTCGGATTTTCAGCGACATCGAGCGGCGTCGCGTTCACGCCGTTCGTGCCGACGCCCGGCTTCAACTTGATCACACCGTACTTCTGCAAAAGCAGCAGCGCGCGATTGCCGTTGGACGGGTCGTTCTGGATGCCGACCTTCGCGCCTTCCGGCAAGTCCTTGAGCGACTTGAGTTTCTTCGAATAGAAGCCCATTGGCGACACATAGGTCAAGCCGACGTTGACGATCTTGTAGCCGCGCTGCTTGATCTGGCTGTCGAGAAACGGCTGGTGCTGAAAGCCGTTGGCGTCGAGGTCGCCCGCGTCGAGCGCAGCGTTCGGCTGCACATAATCGTTGAATTCGATGACTTTGACGTTCAGACCTTCGCGCGCCGCCACTTTCGTCACGACCGACCAGATTTGCGCGTCCGGGCCGCTCATCGTGCCGATCTTGAGTTGTTTGTCGTCCGCGTGCGCGAACGTGGCCGTCAGCGAAAAGGCGGCGATGGCGAGCAGGTTCTGGAGGATTGTCCGGCGTTGCATGCGTCTTCCTACATGTGATGTGTTGGTAGGCGCGCATCGTCGCATGCGGCTGTGACGGCGGAAAACCAATCGTTTTTCACACGCTTATATGCACGAGCGGGAAAAAGCTTATACGCGCATGCCCTGCTCGATTTCAGCTGGCGAAGCTATGTGAGTGTCGCGCTCACGCGACAGATTCGGAAAATAAGCAAAGCTGTCACATACCTTACTCTGCGTTCCCTTAAATTTCGGGCCATCGCACGACCCGGCCAAAGAGCCCGGCGTCGCGATCGCTTAATTTTTAATCGGAGAAAGTCTTGAACAAAAAAGTATTTGCCGCCGCTACTCTCGCCGTCTTCGCCTCCGCTGCTCACGCGCAAAGCAGTGTCACCCTGTACGGCCTGATCGACGCCGGTATCAGCTACGTGAACAACTCGAAGACCGCAACGGGCCACGACAACCTCTTCAAGTACGACGACGGCGTCGCACAAGGCAGCCGTTGGGGCCTGCGCGGCACGGAAGACCTGGGTGGCGGCCTGAAGGCGCTGTTCGTGTTGGAGAACGGATTTAACAGCGGCAACGGCACGCTCGGCCAGGGCGGCGCGCTGTTCGGCCGTCAGGCGTTTGTCGGTCTGTCGCAGAACGGCGTCGGCTCGCTGACGTTCGGCCGTCAGTACTCGTTTTCGACGGACTATCTGGGCGGCAACTACTCGACCGGCGGCCAGACCGTCGCGGGTAACTACGCTTACCACATCAACGACGTCGACCAGTTGACGTCGAGCCGTATCAACAACGCAGTCAAGTTCAGCAGCGCGAATTTCGCGGGCCTGACCTTCGGCGCGATGTACGGCTTCTCGAACCAGGCTGGCGCATTCGCCGGCGCGCCGGCAACCGGCACGACCGCTGCACCGGTCGCGGGTTCGTCGCGCGCTTACAGCTTCGGCTTGAACTACGCAAACGGCCCGTTCGGCGTTGGCGCGGCATACACGGACATCCGGTATCCGGGTCAGGCAACCCCGACGTTCTCGACGGCCATGGCCAACGTGACGACGGGCACGGTCCGCGATCTGCGCACGTTCGGCGTGGGCGGCCGCTACTCGATCGGCGCGGCGACGCTGTGGGCGTTGTATACGAACACGCGCTTCGAACCGATCTCGGGCAGCTCGACGACGTTCACTGCGTACGAAGCGGGCGCGAAGTACGCGTTCACGCCGGCACTGACGGCAGGCGCGGGCTACACGTACATGCACCTGAGCGACGCGAGCACCGGCCACTGGAACCAGGTGGACCTGAGCGTCGACTACGCGCTGAGCAAGCGTACGGACGTGTATGCACTGGGTATCTATCAGATCGCCGCCGGCCGCAACAAGGGCCAGGATCTGCAGGCGCAGATCGGTTCGAGCACGAGCTACTTCAGCACGTCGGGCACGGGTTCGGACAACCAGCTGGCGTTCCGCGTCGGTATCCGTCATAAGTTCTAAGCGGTTTTCTCTCTGCAGGGAACGCGAATTCCTTGCTGGATTGAGAGTCTGGAAAAACGCCCTGCGGGGCGTTTTTCTTTTGGGACGACACAAGGACGTTCGCCTTACCCCACCCCACACCCCACTTCTTCATTAGATGCAAAAAATCCGCTTGACTATCTATCTAGTAGTAGATAAAGTTCACTCATGGAAACGACCCCGACAGTCCGCGAGCAGATTCTCGATCACGCCATCACGTTGATGATGCAGCGTGGCTACAACGGTTTCAGCTACCGCGATCTGTCCGAACTGGTCGGCGTCAAGACTTCGAGCATCCACTACTATTACCCGTCGAAAGACGATCTGGTGCTGGAGGCGGTCAACGAATACAGCAAGGAAGTGCTAGCTGCGCTGCACGCGATCGACGCCAAACTGCCGGCCAATACGAAGCTCAGCAAGTACACCCGGCTGTTTGGCAAAACGCTCGGCGACGGCGACCAGATTTGTCTGTGCGGCATGCTGGCGTCGGATATCGCGTCGTTGCCGGAGAACATTCGTGAGGCGATTCAGGCGTTTTTCAAAGCCAACGAAAAGTGGCTGGCGCAAGTGCTCGCACAAGGCGCGCAGGAGCGCACGCTGGTAGTGAACGGCAAGCCCGAGGCCGCCGCGCGTGCGCTTTACGCCGCGTATCAAGGCAGTGTGCTAGCAAGCCGGTTGTTCGGAACGAAGGCCCGGTTGGAAGATGTAGAAGCTTCGTGGAAGAAATCGCAGTAGTGCTGTTACAGAGGTGGACATCCGCCTCTTTGTTTTTACCTTGCAGTCTACCTATAGGTAGATAGACTGCAACCATGAGTTACCGGCGCGGATCACGCGTCCTTTTTTAACCTCACTTATCTATCTAGTAGTAGATACCCAACTGAAGGAGTTGACCATGACCAAGATCGACAACGTGCTGTACCGCGCTCACGCCAAGGCAACCGGTGGCCGTGACGGCCGCGCCGTGGTGCCCGAAGGCAACCTCGACCTGAAGCTGACCACGCCGAAGCAACTCGGCGGTGCAGGTGGCGAGGGCACCAACCCTGAGCAACTGTTCGCGGCCGGCTACAGCGCGTGCTTCGTCGGTGCGATGAAGTTCGTCGCCGCGCGCGACCGCATCGCGATTCCCGCTGACGTCTCCGTGGAGGGCAGCGTCGGCATCGGCGCGATCCCGAATGGCTTCGGAATCGAGGTGGAGTTGAAGATCTCGCTGCCCGGCATGGCGCAAGACGCGGCGCAGGCGCTCGTCGACAAGGCGCACATCGTGTGTCCGTATTCGAACGCTACGCGCAACAACATCGCCGTCACGCTCACGCTCGTCTAATCCCAAGCCCTCTTCCTGACTATTGCGCTTACCGGAGTTCCTCATGATCAAGTTCGTCCCAGTGCTGCTGGCCTCTGCTCTCGCATTCGGTTCCGCTTTTGCGGCAAGCCCCGCTGCACAAGCCACCCCTGACCGCGTAACGTCCGGCTTGCTGAGCGCGTTAAACAGCGGCAAGGGTCCCGCGATCAATACCTTGCCGCCTGCCCAGGCTCGGCAAGTTCTGGTCGATGCACAGAACGGCGTGAAAGTCGATCTGTCGGGTATCGACGTCTCCAACCGCACCATCGAGCAGGACGGCATCAGCGTGCCGTTGACGATCGTCCGTCCGCACGGCGCAAGCGGAACGTTGCCCGTCTTCATGTTCTTCCACGGTGGCGGCTGGATACTCGGCGACTTCCAGACTCACGAGCGTCTGGTGCGCGATCTGGTGGTGCAATCGGGCGCCGTCGCGGTCTTCGTGAACTACACGCCTTCGCCGGAGGCTCGCTATCCGGTCGCGATCAACCAGGCCTATGCCGCCACGAAGTGGGTTGCCGCGCACGGCGACGAAATCGGCGTGGACGGCAATCGCCTCGCCGTGGTCGGCAACAGCGTCGGCGGCAACATGGCCGCGGTGGTGAGCCTGATGGCGAAAGACAAGCAAGGCCCGGCAATCCGCTTCCAGGGATTGATGTGGCCCGTCACGGACAACAATTTCAACGACGGTTCGTACAATCAGTTCCAGCAAGGCCACTTTCTGACCCGGCCGATGATGAAGTGGTTCTGGGACGCCTACACGAAAGATCCGAAGCAGCGCAACGAGATCTATGCGTCGCCGCTGCGCGCAACGACGGAGCAGTTGAAAGGCTTGCCGCCGGCGCTGATTCAGGTCGCCGAATCCGACGTGTTGCGTGACGAAGGCGAAGCTTACGGCCGCAAGCTCGACGCAGCCGGTGACGAAGTGGCGACCGTCCGTTACGACGGCACGATTCACGACTTCGGCTTGCTCAACGCGCTGGCTGAAGATGCGCCGACCAAAGCGGCCACGCGGCAACTCGCTAACGAACTGAAGCAACGTCTGCAGTAAGGCCCGCAATAACGCCCGCAGTAAAGCCTTTGGCAAGCGGCTGCGGCGCGGGTATCGTCGATACTCGCGCCGCGGCTGATCCGGCTCGCACGCTATGCGGTATCGTGCTGGTTCCGGTCATCCGACCATGCCGACGCCAGGGAGCAGCACGCCATGACCACCACGCCGCAGACCATTGAAATCGAAACCGCACCGAATCCTGAATTTGCCGTGATCCTGCTGCATGGTCTCGGTGCCGACGCCAACGACTTCGTGCCGCTGGTGCCGGAATTGCGTCTCGCCAATGAACCCGCCGTGCGTTTCGTGTTTCCCAACGCGCCGGAGATGGCGGTGACCGCGAACAACGGCTACGTGATGCGCGCGTGGTACGACATCCGCTCGTTCCAGTCGATCGAGCGCCAGGTCGACGAGGCGGGCATCGAAGCGTCTTGCGCATCCGTGCGGCAACTGATCGCCGGGCAGAACGAGCGCGGCATTCCGACCTCGAAAATATTTCTCGCCGGCTTTTCGCAGGGTGGCGCGATGACATACACAGTGGGGCTCACGCATCCGGCGACGCTTGGCGGGTTGATCGTCATGTCAGGTTACTTGCCCTGCAGAGCCTTTATCCAGCGTCACCTCGCACCCGCGAACCACGCAACGCCGATCTTTGCCGCGCACGGCGAATACGACGAGGTATTGCCGATCCAGCTCGGCGAGGCCGCGCGCGACTTTGCGCTGGCGCAGGGCAACAAGGTCGAATGGCATGCCTATCCGATGGAACATTCCGTGTGCGGTGAAGAAGTCGCCGCACTGCGCGAGTGGCTCGGTGCGCGTATCGCGGCACTGGCGTAGAGCGCCGGGCGCGCCGAACTCTTTCAGAATCTTGCGGCGGCAGCGGCCGGTCGCCCGCACCGCCTCGCGATCCACCTGACGGACGTCAAGAAATCCCGCACCTTTAGGCATTTGAAGTCTGGTACGCTGCGCCCTTTGCTACCGCTTGAATTGGACTCGATGGAAACCCCTTTCAATGATCGTGGCGTGTCGGTCACGCGCAATGCACTCTCGGCCGCCGGTCAGGTCTTTCCGCTGCGCGATATCGTGAGCGTGCAGGTCGTCACCGTGCAGAAGAACAAGGCCTTGCCACTCGCGATTTCGCTCGTCGGCCTCGCCGGCGCTATTGTCGGCGGGATATTGCGCTCGCCAGTCGGCATGGTGTGCGGCACGATGCTGGCCGTGGTCGGCTGGCTCACCTGGGCGACTCAGGACATCACCCATCGCCTGATGGTGCAAACCGCGAATGGCGAGCGCGAAGCGCTGATGAGCACCGATCGTGATTTCGTCGAGCGCGTCGGCGCGGCCGTGAACGAAGCCAAAAGCACAGCCACCACGCCGAAGGTCTGACGGCGCGCTGAGCCACGCGACGCGCCGCACGGGGCAAGCGTGGGGCAGATGGCCCACGTGGGCCACACGCCGCGCAGCGGCAAATTGCCACCCGCCGTGTTAACACAATTTTGATTCGCCGCGCAGCAGCTTTTGCGCGCCGTTGAGGCGCGCGTGGTTAGAGTGAGCTGGTGTCAACAACGCGCCGCCCGCCGGGTCGGCGCAATCACGATGCTCACTTCCGTTGCAACGTCCGATCCCTCCGCCACGCGTAACTCGCGCACGCCGCGCATGGCGCGCCGCACGCATGTGGTCGTGCCGCTCGTCATTATCGAAGTCACCGTGCCCGGCACCTCGTCGGCCAATGGGCGGCGCGCGCTACACGCCGCGCTCGGCGAAGATCTGCGTCTCTATGTCGTCACCGTCGATCAGCAACGCGAGCGCGTGACGTTTCGCGTGGAAGTGACCTCCCGCACTCTCGACGACGTGATTGGCCTGCTGACCGTCGCGCTCGATCGCGCTACGCTTGGCCGCGCGCAGGCAACCGTGATCCGTCGTCCGCGCGAACATTGACGTAGATCGAAACTTGCATGCGCCGCTTTCCCGCCGCATGCAAACCTTCACACTTCTTTGCAATTGCACTCGAGTGGCCATGTAGAGTCGCCGCTCCTGTTATTGCGTGTTCCTTCCCGCAGGCCTGCACGCGTCGCGGTTTCACTGTCCACGCAGGGGCAATCCAGTGAGATTGCTCCCGCGTGTTGTCCGCCTCGCGGCTCGCGATGCCTCGCCTTCGTCAGGGACCGCCTTTTTGCAAAGCGTAATCTATGCTCCTGTCGTCTCCCGGCGCCGCGCGCCGGCATTTGCGCCTCAGCGGGCGCCGTTCTGGCGCGGCCGCGCTCGTCATCACTGCCGCGCTCGTCGCGCTAAGCGGCTGCGCTGTCAACTTCCCCACTCCCACCCCACCTGCGCCCGCTGCCACGCTGCTCAATGGCGGCAACGACGGCCTGCTGATTCCGCTGCAGGTGGATCGCGCCGACAGGGACCAGGCGCGCCTCGGCTTGCCGATCCAACTCGACGGCAAGGCGGTCTACATGGCACTCGACACGGGCACGCAAGGCGTGCGCGTGCTGAAGTCGGTCTTGCCCGCCACCGCCTATCCGAACGCCGGGCCGGTGAGTTCGCTGCCGTTGACGAACGGCGCACAGGTCTCCGGCGCCGCCGTGAAAATACCGATGAGCATTGCGGGGACGAAGCCGGCGCAGATCGACGCGCAAGCCGTGGACGCGGTGAACTGCCAGTCCACCTCACGGCACTGCGTGGGCATGGATGGTTATACCGCTGAATTCGGCTGGGCGTTCTCCGGTCTATTCGGCATCGGCGCGGCGCAACCGGACGACACCTGCTGCACCCAACCGTTGCGCGCGCTGCCCGGCAACATCGGCCAACGCTACCTGGTGCATGCGAACTTCGCGAAGCCTTACCTCGTGCTGAGTCCGTCGAACGCAATCACGAAGGACTACACGATGGTGCCGATGACCGTCTTGCAGGACGGCACGGCGCAATGGCCGAGAGGTTGCGTCAACGTTGGCGACAAGATGACCTTCTGCGCGCCGCTAGTGTTTGCCACGGCCAGCAGCGACATGATCCGCATCGAAATGGACAAGGCGCCGAACTGGACCGGCGACGACGACATCGGCAAGGTGCTCAACCAGGGCAACTACAACGCGGCGGTGGGATCGGGCAAATGGGTGCATCGCTATGAAGGCGCGCAGGTCACGATCGTCAAGGCGAAACCGGGCGCCGACCGTATCGTGATCGGCCTGATGGGCATGCAGAATATCGACGTGCTGTTCGACTTCCCGCACGGCCAGATAGGCCTGCGTGCCGCACGCGAGGTCGAGAAGCTCGCGCAGTAAGCACCGCAGCGGCGAGAGCCACTGCCACAGCCAGCGAATTGAAAAGGCCGCACGACACACACCCTCGCGCGGCCTTTCCGCTTAAGCCCCGCACCGGAGCGCTCAGTCCGCTAATCGATCTCGAGCGGACTCACATGCCAGATGTTGCGCGCATACTCGCCGATCGTGCGATCCGACGAAAACTGCCCCATGCCCGCCACATTCTCGATCGCGCTGTCGGTCCACGCGCGCTTGTCGACGAAGCGCGCGTCCACCTCGTTCTGCGCCTTCGCGAATGCGGCAAAATCGGCCAGCACCATGTAGTGATCGCCCCAGTCGACCAGCGTGTGGAAAATATCCGAGAAGCGCAGCGGATCGTCCGGCGAAAAGAAACCCGTGCGGATCTGGTCGAGCGCCATGCGCAGCTCGGGGTTCTCTTCGTAGATTTGCCGCGGCCGGTAGCCGGTGGCGCGCAGGCTGTCCACTTCGTCGGCGGTATGGCCGAAGATGAAGATGTTCTCGCGCCCCACCGCATCGCAGATCTCGATGTTCGCGCCGTCCATCGTGCCGATCGTCAACGCGCCGTTGAGCGCGAGTTTCATGTTGCCGGTCCCCGATGCTTCCGTGCCCGCCATCGAAATCTGCTCCGACAGATCAGCGGCAGGAATGATCAGTTCTGCCACGCTTACGCCGTAGTTCGGCACGAACACCACTTTCAGGCGGTCGCCGATCAGCGGATCGTGATTGACCTTCTGACTGACATCGCCGATCAGCTTGATGATCGTCTTCGCCATCCGGTATGCGGACGCGGCCTTGCCGGCGAACAGCACCACGCGAGGCACCCAGTCACGCTCGGGATGCGCGCGAATCTGGTTGTAGCGCACGATCACGTGCAGCACGTTGAGCAGTTGCCGCTTGTATTCGTGAATGCGCTTGACCTGCAGATCGAAGAGCGCATCCGGATCGAAACGCAGCTTGGTGTGATGGGCGAGTCGATGCACGAGCCGCAGCTTGTTCTGCCGCTTCGCTTCACGGAAGGCTTCAATAAAGCCGCTGTCGTTGCGCAGGTTACGCAGTTGCTCCAGCTCGAACAGATTGGTGCGCCAGTGCTTGCCGATCTGCTGGTCGATCAGCGACGACAGCGACGGGCTCGCCTGGGCGAGCCAGCGGCGCGGTGTGATGCCGTTCGTGACGTTGGTGAAGCGGTCCGGGTAGATGCGCGCGAAGTCGGCGAAAATATCGCGGGTCATCAGTTGCGAATGCAGCTTCGACACGCCGTTCACCTTCTGACTCGCAACGATCGCCAGATAGGCCATCCGCACGCGCCGCTGCCCGTATTCGTCGACGAGCGAAATGCGGCGGATCATCTCGCCGTCATGCCCCGAATGCTCGCTGACATGCTTGAGAAACTGCGCGTTGATCTCGAAGATGATCTCGAGATGCCGCGGCAACAGGCGCGCGAGCATCTCCACGTCCCACGTTTCGAGCGCTTCGGGCATCAGCGTGTGGTTCGTGTACGAGAAAATCTGCGTGACATGCTTCCACGCCTTATCCCACTGCAGATGATGGACATCCACCAGCAAACGCATCAGCTCGGGAATCGCCAGCACGGGGTGCGTATCGTTCAGATGCACCGCCACCTTTTCGGAGAAGCGGCCGAAGGTGCTGTGCGTGCGCTGATAGCGGCGAATCAGATCCTGCATGGTCGCTGAAACGAAAAAGTATTCCTGACGCAGACGCAGCTCGCGGCCGGCCGGCGTCGAGTCGTCCGGATACAGGAGGCGCGAGACGTTCTCCGACATGTTCTTCGTGTCGACCGCGTTGCGGTAGTCGCCGCGATTGAACGCGCCCAGATCGAGCTCTTCGGTCGCGCGCGCCGACCACAGGCGCAGCGTGTTGGTCGCGTCCGTGTCGTAACCGGGAATGACGGTGTCGTAGGCGGTGGCGTTCACGTGCTCCGTGTCGATCCATTCGACATGCTCGCCACGCTGCACCGTGCGCCCGCCGAAGTGAACCATGTACGTGACTTCAGGCCGCGGAAACTCCCACGGATTGCCCGCGCGCAACCAGTAGTCCGGCGCTTCGACCTGCTCGCCGTTGACAATCTCCTGACGGAACATGCCGTATTCGTAACGGATGCCATATCCGAAACCCGGAATGCCGAGCGTCGCCATCGAATCGAGGAAGCAGGCCGCGAGCCGGCCGAGGCCGCCGTTGCCGAGCGCGGCGTCCGGCTCGATATCGGTCAGCGCCTCCATATCGACGCCCAGACTCGCGAGCGCTTCCTTCATCTGGTCGTGGATGCCGAGCGCCAGCAAGGCGTTCGTAAAGGTCCGGCCGATCAGGAATTCCATCGACAGGTAGTAGACGCGCTTCACGTCCTGTTCGTACTGCAGGCGCGTGGTCTTCATCCAGCGCGCGACCAGCCGGTCGCGCACGGCAAGCGCCGCGGCGTGCAGCCAGTCATGCGGATGCGCGGTGACGGCGTCCTTGCCGACGCCGTACATCATGCGGTTGGAAATTGAGCGCCGTAGCGCGTCGACGGTACTGTTGAGCTGGTCGAATTCCAGATCGACGGCTGTCATCGAAGCCTCCGGGGAAAGAGCGACGCGGCATACGCGAACCGCACAGATGACGGACGGGAGGCGCGTGCCGGTCAGGCGGGTTAAGAATCAGAGTAGGACATTCTACGGCCACCGGGCACCGGCGAGCGCGAGCGCTTGCTCACGCACATGCCATGCCCGCCGACACACGGTAGCACACCGCTTTTTCGCACACGGGCGGTGCAGCGCGCGTGTGGATGGCACTGCGCGCGTGCATCGGCTGCGCAAAACAGGCAAACGATTGCGTATCTCCAGATGCGCGGTGAGTGAAAGCAACGCCATTATTTTTTCGCGGCATGACGCGCGGATGAATGCGGCTATGGACCAGGTGTGTGGTGGAATGAGAGCGCATCGTCTGCCAGGCGGTTGTGCCGGAAGGCGTGTCACAACGTGCGCACCGGCCAGTTCGTGGACGCCGCCTGGGCTTGACCGTTAGTTGCAATATGAACCGTGAGATCGATGCGCTCCGCGCCGTCGTCTTCAGCACGATTTCCGCGCCTCTGTAACAATCGCTACATTCGCCGCGCGCCCTGCCCTGATACGCTTCAAACGCCGGATTCAGGCTACGCGCGCCTATCGCCACGCAACCCCTGCCGCTCGCGCACCACGCTTCTCGACTCGTGCTGCGCGTCGGCATGCCTAACCCGACGAGCCACGCCTTGTCCGACAAACCCAGCGCAACCGCAGCCCAGCCCTTCCCCGCGGACGCCCCGATGTCCGCCGCCAACCGCCGCGCAATGGCCGCGATCATGCTCGCCGTCGCGCTCGCCACGCTCGACACCGCCATCGCCAATACCGCGCTGCCCGCCATTGCCGCCGACCTGCACGCGGCGCCCGCGGCGTCGGTGTGGATCATCAACGCGTATCAACTCGCGATGGTCGCGACACTCCTGCCGCTTGCCGCGCTGGGCGATATCGTCGGGCATCGGCGGATCTATATCAGCGGCATTGCGCTGTTCACGCTGGCATCGCTGGCGTGCTCGCTCGCGTCCACGCTGCCGCTGCTCGCCGCCGCGCGCGTCGTGCAAGGCCTCGGCGCGAGCGCGATCATGAGCGTGAATACCGCGTTGATCCGCTATCTGTATCCGCCCCACCGGCTTGGACGCGGCCTCGGCACCAACGCGCTGATCGTCGGCGTGTCGTTCGCGGTCGGGCCGACGGTGGCTTCGCTGATTCTGTCCGTCGCCGCGTGGCCCTGGCTGTTCGCGGTCAACGTGCCGCTCGGCCTGCTGGCTTTGGGTTTCGCATGGCCGGCCTTGCCGCACACCGAACGCGGCAGGCACAACTTCGATCCGGTTGCCGCGCTCCTGAATGTGGTCACGTTTGCCGCGCTGATCTTCGCGCTCGGCGAGGCGGCCCAGCGAGCCTCGACGCAACTGGTGCTGAGCGCCGCGGCTGTCGCGGTCGTGTTCGGGCTGTTGCTCATTCGCCGCGAAGCCGGCCACCCGGCGCCGATGCTGCCGGTCGATCTGTTCCGGCGGCCGGTATTCGCGTTGTCGGCGGTGACCGCGGTTTGCTCGTTTGCCGCGCAAGGGCTGGCGTTCGTCTCGCTGCCGTTCTACTTCGAGGACGTGCTGCATCGCAGTCAGGTCGAAACCGGCTTTCTGATGACGCCATGGCCGGTGGTGGTCGCGCTCGCCGCGCCGCTGGCGGGCAATCTGTCCGACCGCTATCCGCCGGGGCTGCTCGGCGCGATCGGCCTCGCGGTGATGTCGGCCGGGATGGCTTCGCTCGCGCTGTTGCCGGTTCATCCGCACGTGCTCGACATCGGCATTCGCATGGCAATTTGCGGCGCGGGCTTCGGCTTCTTCCAGTCGCCGAATCTGAAAGCGTTGATGGCGAGCGCGCCGCCCGAGCGCAGCGGCGGCGCCAGCGGGATCGTTGCGACCGCGCGGCTGCTCGGGCAGACCACCGGCGCCGCGCTGGTCGCGTTGAGCTTCGGGATTGCGGGCCGGCATGGCCCGACGCTGGCGCTCAGCACCGGCGCCTTCTTTGCGGGCGCGGCGAGTCTGGCGAGCGGGTTGCGTTTGCTGGCGCCGTCACATCGGTCGGGTGTGCATGCGAAAGCGTCGATGAAATGAACAAAGTGGGCGCCCTGGGGTGACAGTGCGTCCGCTTTGTTTTCGGTGCTTTGTTTTTGGTGCTTTGCCTAACTAACAGCGCGCCACACCGGCAGCCACTCACCGCGCCGCGAAATACGCCTTCACCGCAGCGATGAACGTATCGATATCCCCGCGCGACACGTCCTTATGCGTCACGAATCGCGACGCATACAGCATCTGCGTGAGAATCCCGCGCTCCTTGAGCCACGCTTCGAGCGGCGCGCAATGCTGCTGCGGAAACTGAGCGAACACCATATTGGTCGCGACCGACTGCACCTTGACGTGCTCGATGCCTTCCAGGCCGGCTGCCAGATGCGCGGCGTGCGCGTGGTCGTCGGCGAGACGCTCGACGTTGTGATCGAGCGCGTACAGGCAAGCGGCCGCCAGGATGCCGGCCTGACGCATGCCGCCGCCCAGCACCTTGCGCCAGCGGTGCGCCACGTCGATCAGCGCCTGGCTGCCGACCAGCACTGAGCCGACCGGCGCGCCGAGTCCCTTCGAAAAACAGATCGAGATCGAATCGAACGGTTCACACAATGCCGCGACCGGCTTGCCCGACGCGACTGCCGCGTTGTAGACGCGTGCGCCGTCGAGATGAACGGACAGCCCGCGCTGACGCGCAAGCTGCACGGCCTCCGTGACATAAGCCGCCGGCAGCACCTTGCCGCCGATGGTGTTTTCCAACGCCAGCAGCCGCGTGCGCGCGAAATGGTTGTCGATGGGCTTGATCGCGGCGGCGATCTTCTCCAGCGGGATCGAACCGTCCGCGGCATTCTCGAGCGGCTGCGGCTGGATGCTGCCGAGCACTGCGGCGCCGCCGCCTTCGTACTTGTAGGTGTGAGCCAATTGCCCGACGATGTATTCGTCGCCGCGCGCACAGTGCGCCATCAAGGCAGCGAGGTTGCTTTGCGTGCCGCTCGGGAAGAACAGACCCGCCTCCTTGCCGGCGCGTTCGGCACCCGTGGCCTGCAGACGCAGCACGGTGGGGTCGTCGCCCCAGACGTCGTCGCCCACTTCGGCGGCCGACATGGCCGCGAGCATCGCCGGACTCGGACGGGTTACGGTATCGCTGCGCAAATCGATCATTGTGTGTCCCTGTGCGTCTATGAATGACAGCCTGCGACGGCCGGTCGCCACACCGCTGCGTCGCTGCCGACGGGCGAGCCCGCCGCAGGCAGTTTAGCCACACAGTATATTCAATTAACGCTGCGCTGAAATCGCGCTAAACAGGAAGCTTCATCCGCCCGGCTTCGGCAGCCAGGCAAGCGGATCGACGGGCTGGCCGTTCTGACGGACCTCGAACTGGATCGACGCGACGCCGCGGCTGTCCACCCCGACTTCGCCGATGGTTTGCCCCTGCGCGACCGCGTCGCCTTCCTTGACCAGCAGCGTGCTGTTCTGCCCGTAGGCGGTAATCAACGAATCGTCGTGTTTGATGATGATGAGCGGGCCGTACGCTTCGATACCCGAGCCCGCGTAGACCACGCGGCCGGTGGCGGCCGCCTTGACCGGATCGCCCGGCCGTCCGCCGATCACGATGCCGTTCGACTTGCCCGGCGCGAACGCTCTGAGCACCGGCCCTCGAACCGGCCATTGCAACACGCCTTGCTGTGGCCCGGCGGACGCCGTGGGCGCGCCGGGCGCCGTAGCGGGACCATTCGGCGCGACGGCGACTGGCGGCGTCACCACACTGCCCGAGGCCATTGGCGGAGACACCCGCAGCACTTGCCCCGGATTGACCGCGGCGTTGGCCGCGAGGCCATTCCACGCCGCGATTTCCTGAGGTTTATGGCCGTAAGCCGACGCAATTGCGCCGATCGTGTCACCCGGATTGACCCGGTAAAAACCGGCGGGAACAGGAACCGTGCTGAGCGTGGTCGGCCGGGACGGCGTGCTGCTGTAAAACGGCGTGCTGTCCCACGGCATCGTCGTGCAGCCGCTGAACATCACGCCGAGCGCGGCGGCTGTCAGCCACCGGGTCCCCGTCAATTGCCATGGTCTTGTCATGTGATTTTCCTCGACTCTTTGTTCAATCAATCGGATTCAATCGATGGCCAAGCATTTGCCGTGCCGCGCGTCGCGCGCGCTCTCCCACGCCCTCGCGGGCGCCGCGGCGGCTCTCCATTATGCCGCCGCGCGCGACGATCACCGCGCCGGTATGGCACCGCCCTTGCGCCAACCTTCAGACGCTGCCCTCCGACTCGACTACCAGAATGCGCGCCGCGCCGATCGGATGTGCCACATGTTCGGTACCCACCGCGGCGTAAAACACGTCGCCCGTTTCCAGAACGGCCGACTTTTCGACTCCGCCCTCGCGATAGCGCATCTCGACGCGGCCATCGAGCACGGCGAACACTTCCTCGCCGTCGTTGACATGCCACTTATAGGGTTGATCGGCCCAATGCAGCCGCGTCGTAATGCCGCCCATGTTGGCGATATCGAGCGCGCCCCAGGCGCGCGTCGCGGTGAAATCCTTGCTGCGAATGATCTTCATGGTCACCAGACAGTTGAGAAGAAACAACGCCGCCAGTCGCGGCCCGTCGGGCGCGGCGGCCTGGCCCGACCGGTGCGAGCCCCGTGGCGGCTGGCCTCATTATAGGTGTGGCAGGCGGCCTGCTCGCCACCAACGGGCCGCGCGGCCGATTCGTGTGATCATTGAATCATTGGAGCCCTGGCCTATACTCAGTCTTGCTGTCGGCACGCCATAAGCTAACGTCTGAAATCTGCGAGGGAGTTGAGGATGAACAAAGCCACTTTTCTGGCCGTGCAACTCAACGTCGACGATATTGCGGCGTCGCCGGGTCTGGTCGAGCTTTTGAACACCCACCTGGTTTTCGCCGCCGACGTGGCCGAAGCCGCCGACGCGCTGGTACAACTGGCCAGCGTCGCCGGGTTGTCGAGTGGCGTGGAAGCGAGCGTCGAGATTCCCGCTGTGGCGATCGAGCGCTTGCGCGAGGCGCTCGACAATCTGAGCGGCTACGACGAATCCTGGCTGCTGGCCCTCGAACCCAGCCGCGCCTTATTCGATGAAATAGGCCGCCGGCATCGCTCGCTGCATTAAGACGTACGCCCCCGCCTACACCCGCAATGCCCTGACCCCGGCGCCCATTCCCGGGCGCCGCTGGTCCGCCGCTTATTATTCACCGCCCGGCCTGCCACAGATGCACGCGCCCAAGCCGCGCCGTAAACGACAAACGCCGCCCGGCAATCCGGACGGCATTTCTATTTGCGCGTCGCCTGTCAGTCAGGCGACGTTCCCATCACATTCGGCGCGAATTAGTTGCCGAAGTAGACCGAGTTACGGTCGTTGCTGCTCAGCGGACGGCCGGCTTGCGAACTGCCGGCGATAGGTGCGCCGTAGCCGCTGTTCACGGCTTGGGCAGTACCGTTTTGAGCATCGACGCGAGCCTGAGCGGCCTGCAGGTTAGACGGGTAGTCGGTATGATCGCCCACCGGGTTGTAGCCGGCCTTTTCCAGTTGAACCAGTTCAGCGCGGACTTGAGCGCGCGTCACCGGCTGGTTCGATTGAGCAAACGAAGCAACGGGAGCAACCAGAGCGGCGGCAACGACGACTGCAGAGATAAGGGACTTCATGATGTAAACCTCCAGAACTTGTTTTAATGCGCCTGGGACTTGGTGTCCCGCAGCGGTTAAGTAGAAGTTTAGGAGTGTCGACACCTAGGGGAAACCCCTGAAACGACGAAACTCTATTTCAAAAATAGCAATAGTAGGCGGCGCATCGCCCGTCCAGCCTACCTCTGCGCCGCCCTTCAGCAACAATTTCCTGTCTCGAATTTAAAGCGCCTGCGCAGCCCGGCACGCCTTGATGCAAGGACGCGCCGGGCCGTCATTCAAACGCTCAGCTCCAGTCCGCGTGGAAGCTGCCCGGCTTGTCGGTGCGTTCGAAAGTATGCGCGCCGAAGAAATCGCGCTGTGCCTGCACCAGGTTCGCCGGCAGGCGTTCCGAACGATACGCGTCGAAATACGCGATTGCCGACGCGAAAGCCGGTACCGGCACGCCCGCGTTGATCGCCGCGATCACGACTTCGCGCAAGGCCGACTGGTAGTTCTTTGCAATGTCGCGGAAATACGGATCGAGCAGCAGATTGGCGATCGCTTTGTCCTTCGTATAAGCGTCCGTGATTTTTTGCAGGAAGCGGGCGCGGATGATACAGCCGGCGCGGAAGATCTTCGCGATCGTGCCGAAATCCAGATCCCACTTGTACTCTTCCGAGGCGGCGCGCAGTTGCGCGAAGCCTTGCGCGTACGAGATCACCTTACTGAAGTACAGCGCGCGGCGCACCGACTCGATGAACGCCTGACGCTCGGCGGCGAGCGGCTTGGCCGCCGGGCCCTCCAGCACTTTGCTCGCGGCCACGCGCTGCGTCTTCAGCGACGACAGCACGCGCGCGAACACGGCTTCCGTAATCAGCGGCAGCGGCGCGCCGAGATCGAGCGCGTTCTGGCTGGTCCACTTGCCGGTGCCCTTCTGCGCGGCGCGATCCAGGATCACGTCGACCAGATCCTTGCCGGTTTCTTCGTCTTTCTTGCTGAAAATCTTCGAGGTGATTTCTATCAGATAGCTGTCGAGCTCGCCCTCGTTCCACTCGGTGTAGACCTTGCCCAGCTCTTCGTTCGAGAGTCCGACCACCTGCTTGAGCACCGCGTAGCTTTCCGCGATCAGCTGCATGTCACCGTATTCGATGCCGTTGTGCACCATCTTCACGAAGTGGCCCGCGCCGTCCGGTCCCATGTAGGCGACGCACGGCTCGCCGTCCGGCGCCTTGGCGGCGATTTCGGTGAGGATCGGGGCCACGAGGTCGTAGGCGTCGCGCTGGCCGCCCGGCATGATCGACGGGCCTTTCAATGCGCCTTCCTCACCGCCCGAGACGCCGGTGCCGATGAAATGCAGGCCGGACTTGGCGAGATCCTGATTGCGACGGATCGTGTCGGTGAAATGCGTGTTGCCGCCGTCGATCAGAATGTCGCCCTTGTCGAGGAGCGGTTTCAACTGGTTGATCGTGGCGTCGGTGCCCTCGCCTGCCTTGACCATCAGCAGAATGCGGCGCGGCTTTTCCAGCGACTCCACGAATTCTTCCAACGTGAAGGCCGGCACCAGCTTCCTGTCCGGATATTCGGCGACGAGTTCGTCGGTTTTCTCGCGGCTACGGTTGTACACCGACACCGCGTGGCCGCGGCTCTCGATGTTGAGCGCCAGATTGCGGCCCATGACCGCCAGCCCCACCACGCCGATTGCCTGTTTGCCCATGTGAATTCTCCAGAGTCCAAAAAATGTCGTGACGCCGCGCCGGAAGGAACGTCGGCGGGCGTCGAGGGTGAAAGAATAAAAGAATTGCCGGCTTGCCGCTCGCCGGCAGGCAGCGGGCGGCGCAATTCATTGCGTCGAACGTTAGTCAGACCCGCGCCGCACCCGCGCGTTTCGTCAACACCAGACTGAAATTGTTGGCCGGCATGGCGACCGGCTCGTCGCACACGAATCCGACCGAAGCGCCCAACGCCACCACGGCTTCCATGTCGCGCACGCCCCATGCCGGGTCGCGGCCGCGCAACTGCTGATCGAACGCCTCGTTGCTCGGTGAAGTATGCACGCCGCCGCGTTTGTAAGGACCGTAGAGATACAGCACGCCGCCCTCCACGAGACGGCGGCTCGCGCCCGCGAACAGCGCCTGCGTCGCGCTCCACGGTGAGATGTGAATCATGTTGATGCAAACCACGGCGTCGAGCGTATCCACGCCCCAATCCGGCTGATGCACGTCGAGCGCGAGCGGCGCGCGCACGTTCGCGAGCCCCTCGTGCGCGATCCACGCCGCGATCGACTCGCGCGCTGTGGCATCGGCATCGCTCGGTTGCCAGTCGAGCCCGGGCATGGCGCGCGCAAAGCAGATCGCGTGCTGGCCCGTGCCGCTCGCAATTTCGAGCACGCGGCCGGTGGCCGGCAGCGCTTCGCGCAGCACGGCGAGAATCGGTTCACGGTTGCGTTCGGCGGATGGCGAACGTTGCCGCAACGCCGGATGGGAATCTGTCATGGTCAGCTTCGGTTTCAGTACAAGGCCGTGCGCACGCGCTCGGCGAGTTCGCGATCGTAGGTCACCGCGTCGAACTGCGCACCGTTGATACGCCGATGAATCTCGCCGGCGCTCGGCAGGCGCGAGCGCTCGACGTAATGCGCCGGATCCCATAATTTCGAACGCACCAACGCTTTCGAGCAATGAAAGTAGACGCTGTCCACGTCGATCAGCAGCACGGTGCGCGGCAGTTTACCTTCGACAGCGAAACTGTCCAGCCATTGCGGATCGTCGGTAATGCGGCCGCGCCCGTTCACGCGCAAGCTCTCGCCCACGCCGGGAATGATGAAGAGCAGCGCCAGACGCGGCTCAACGATGATATTGCGCAGACTGTCGAGGCGATTGTTGCCGATGCGATCCGGCAGCGCGAGCGTGCGTTCGTCGACGATACGCACAAAGCCCGGCGCGTCCCCGCGCGGCGAACAGTCGAGGCCTTCAGGGCCGGCGGTGGCGAGCACGGCGAACGGCGCGACTTCGATGAACGCGCGATAGTCTTCGTTGATAAACGAAATCTCTTTACGCACGGCGCGCTCGTGCGGCTGACCGTAGAGGGCTTCCAGCTGTGCGATCGTCGTCAACATGGGTTTTCCTTTCGGGTTGCGTTCTTTTGTCGGGCCGACCGTTCAATCCAGCGCCAGCCGGCCGGCCAGCGCGGTCAGCGTCTCGGCGCACGGCGCCGCGATTTTCAGCGACAGCAAAGGATCCGCGCGCGTGCGGCCCAGGTTGATCGCAACCACCGGCTTGCGCTGCTTTTGCGCCCACACGCAAAAGCGGTAGCCGGAGTAGACCATCAGCGACGAGCCGACCACGAGCACGGCGTCCGCCGCGTCGAGCGCATGCGAGGCCGCCTCCACGCGCTCCTTCGGCACGCTTTCGCCGAAGAACACCACCGCGGGCTTCAGCAGGCCGCCGCAGTTCGGGCAGGCCGGAATGCGAAACCCGCCAAGGTCGTGCCACTCGAGATGCGCGTCGCCATCCGCGGCGGTTTCGGCCGTCACGTTCAGGAGCGCGGGATTGTCCGCTTCGAGGGTCTGCTGGATCGACGCGCGCGAGTGCTGCATGCCGCAGTCCAGACACGTCACACCGTTGATACCGCCATGCAGTTCGATCACCTCGCGACTGCCCGCCCGCTGATGCAGGCCGTCCACGTTCTGCGTGACCAGCGTCGGCACATGGCCGGCCGCTTCGAGCCGCGCGAGCGCGGTATGCGCGGCGTTGGGCTCGGCGTGGGCGACCACCGGCCAGCCGACCATGCTGCGCGCCCAGTAGCGCTGGCGCATGGCCAGCGTGGCGAGAAACTCCTGCAGCGTGATGGGCGGCGAGCGCTTCCATTCGCCGTTGTCGTCGCGGTAGCCGGGAATGCCCGAGTCGGTGCTGATGCCCGCGCCGGTCAGCACGAACAGCCGCGGATAACGCTGCACGAAGCGATGCAGGTCGTCCAGCGTGTGCGATTCATTCAGGGGTTCGAGAGGCGCGGACTGAAGGTCGGTCATGACGGGGCTGGGTGAGAACTGCGGCCTCGAGGCAAAACCTCGAGCGCCGTTCAACGGCGCGTGCGCGGCTTGCTTCGCCGCGCCGCCGTCACGTGCTGCGCTGGCAGCACTTGCTGCCGCGCCTGCCACTCGGCGAGCGCGGCTCGATAACGTTCGAGCGCTTCGTCATAGCGATCGAACACACACGGATTGCAGCCGCTATGACAACAATCGTCGAGATCGGGCGGCACCGGTTGCGGGTCGTCCTCAGGTGTGGCTCGGGGCACGGCGAAGCGGGTTCCATCGAGGCGGAAAGCGCCCAGTATAAGTTGATCCGGCGCGGCTTGCTGCTCGCGCTCCGGCCATCACCCCCGGCCGATGAACGGCATCTTGCTCGCCATGATGGTCATGAACTGCACGTTTGCCGTGAGCGGCAGTTCGGCCATGTGCAGCACGGCGTCGGCCACATGCTGAACGTCCATCAGCGGCTCGACGGCGATTTCGCCGTTGGCCTGCGGCACGCCGCGCGCCATGCGTTCGGCCATCTCGGTCGCCGCATTGCCGATGTCGATCTGCCCGCAGACAATGTCGTATTTCCGGCCGTCGAGCGACACGGCTTTCGTGAGGCCGGTGATCGCGTGCTTGGTCGCGGTATAGGCAATGCTATTGGGCCGCGGCGCATGCGCCGAGATCGAGCCGTTGTTGATGATGCGGCCGCCACGCGGGCTCTGCGTTTTCATCAAACCGAAGGCCGCGCGCGTGCACAGGAACACGCCGGTGAGGTTAGTGTCGACCACCGAGCGCCATTCGTCGATCGAGAGTTCGTCGATATCGACGGGCGAACCATTGCGGCCCGCGTTGTTGAACAGCACGTCGAGCCGGCCGCGCCGTTCGCGGATCGTGTCGAACAAGGCAGCGACGCTGTCCGCATCCGTGACGTCGCACGCCACGGCCAGCGCGTCGCCGCCGAGTTGCTGCGCTTCCTGCACGATTGCGTCGAGCGGCGCCTGCCGGCGGCCGGCCAGCACGACGCTATAGCCGTGCTCCAGCATCTTGAGCGCACACGCGCGGCCGATTCCGCTGCCCGCGCCCGTCACCAGCGCGACCTTCTTGATTCCCGTTCCCGTCACGGCACGTCTCCTCGTTGTGCAGATCATGCAAACTGGCTGCAAGCTTCATGAACCGCGGGTCATCCTTGCGGAACCTGCAACCCTGTACGTCGGACATCGGCGAGGTGCCGACGATCACATCATCGTCGGCCAGTTGATAGGCGCTCGTCAAACCCACCACGCCTCAAGGAAATCGTTCGCCGCGAGCCTGGCGCATCGCAATGCGCGCAGTAAAAGAGCAGATGTGCCGCTACATCACCCAGCGGACCCGATTGTCGCGAAGCACAACGTCTTTCAGCGTGCTTTCACATTTTACCGCTCCTGTCGGCGGGCACGTCGCGGCGCGCATCAATGGTATCGTTTGCTGTTGCGCGTCACGCGCGCGATGTAAGGCCTTCGCAGGACGAAGGAAGGAAGACAGGAAGCACGCTTGATGAAAGAACTCTCCACGCCGCCGCATGGCACCCACCGCACGCCGCCACGCCGCTGGCCGCGCACCGGTTATCCCGCGATGCTCACGGCCACCGCCGCATGGCACGTTTTCGTGCTGGCCGGATGGCTGCTCGCGCCCGCGGCATGGCCCTGGTGGCTCGCCGCGATCTTTGTGAATCACGCCATTTTCACGGTGGCCGGACTGCTGCCGCGCACCTCGCTGCTCGGCCCGAACTGGACGCGCCTGCCCGCTACCCCGCGCAACGCCGACGCGATCGCGCTGACCATCGACGACGGCCCGGACCCGGTCGTCACGCCGCAAGTGCTCGATCTGCTCGACGCCTTCGGCGTGCGCGCCACCTTCTTCTGTATCGGCGCAGAGGCGCAGCGCTACCCGGCGCTCACGCGGGAGATCGTCGCGCGCGGCCATGCGCTCGAAAACCACTCGCAGGTTCACGTACACACGTTTTCCGTGACGTTTCCGGGCGCGCTCACGCGGGAGATCGATGCCGCACAACGCACGCTCGAAACACTGAGCGGCGAGCGGCCGATGTTTTTCCGCGCACCGGCCGGCCTGCGCAACATCTTTCTCGAACCGGTCTTGCGCAAGCTCGACCTGCGCCTCGCGGCGTGGACGCGGCGTGGCTACGACACGCGCGAGCGCGATCCGCACGTGGTCACGCGGCGCCTGCTCGACGGTCTCGCGCCGCGGGACATTCTCTTGCTGCACGATGGCAACGCAGCCCTCACCGCCGACGGCACGCCATTGATCGTCGCGGTGTTGCCGAGTGTGATCGGCGCAGCGCGGCAGCGACAGCTGCGTTTCGTGACATTGCGCGAGGCGCGCGCCGACGGCTGAGTCTGCGTTTCGTGACGTTGCGCGAGGCGTTGCGCGGCCCGCCCGCCACCTAGCCCGGCGAGCCGCGCGATCGCGAATGCATCCGCTATACGCGGAAATCCGCCGCCATATCCTCGTCCGTGCGCGCTTCCAGCTCGCCGCCGCGGCATGCCTTCAGGAACACGTCGTAATCGCGTTCCACCTGGTCCGCGTAGGCCATCGCGTAGCCGGTGAGCGCTTCCGCGAACTGATCGCCGCGGCCGATATACGCGCTCACTTCGATTGCCTGCCCGCTCGCCTTGGCATGCGCCCGCGCCATGATCCAGCCGCATAAGCGCGCATAACCATCCAGCAGGTCGGAGTCGAACAACTCGATGTTTGCCGACAGCTTCATGTCGCGCAACTGACGAAAGTAGAAATGCCGCCCGAGCGGTCCCGTCGCCCAGCCGAGAAAGATATCGCTAGCGGCCTGCAGCATGCGTTGCCCCCGCACGACGCGTTCGCCCTCGTGCTTGATGGCCGGCGACTTGTAGAACTGCGCGATGACCGAGGGTCGCGCCTCCTTGATTTGCAGGAACAGCGGCTTGCCCATGTGATCGACCAGCAGCATCACCATGCAGCGCGTGCCGACGCTGCCGACGCCGACCACTTTGAACACGAGGTCCTGCATGGTGAAATGGCCCAGCAGTTCGCGCCGGTCGTGCGACAGCGTTTTCTCGTATTCGCCCCACATGCGTTCGACCATCTTGCGCCAGTTCCCGCTTCTGAATGCTTCGGTCTCTTCCGGCGTGAACAGGGTGTTGGCGCCGAGCACGTGGAACAGAGCCGGTGGCGCGTCGCGAATGGTCCAGTGATCGCCGTCGTGCTCCGCCATTTTCTCGAGCAGATTTTCGTGCGTCCGGCTCGCGGCCTTTTCCATGCCGCGCCGCACGGTGCGGCGGCGTTCAGGCGTCAAGGCGGTTTCCGCCATCAACTCGAAGCTGATGCGGTCGTACCAGAGTTCGAGCGCGCCGCATTGCGCATAATGTGCCATGCGGTCACGATATTCGGTGACCGCCGTCATCACCAGACTTTCCGCCGTGCCCCGGCTCAGACGCATATGACGCGCGGCGACGACGAGGCTCGCGGTCAGTCGTTTCAGGTCCCACTCGAATGGTCCGACCGACACCTCGTCGAAGTCGTTCAGATCGAAGACGAGTTGCCGCTCGGGCGTGGCGAAACCGCCGAAATTCATCAGATGGCCGTCGCCGCAGATCGGCATGGTCAGGCCCGTGTCGCTCACTTTGCTGAGATCGTGCGCCTGCAGGATCGCGGTGCCGCGAAAAAACGCGAAAGGCGAGGCGGCCATGCGCCCGTAGCGCAGCGGCACGAGGTTGTGCACCCTGCCCTCGCTGCTTTGCTTGAGCAACTCGATCGGATTGCGATGCAGTTCGCCTACCGCTTTATGGCTTGAACGTTTCGAGTGCTCACGGGCGGCGCGGCCCCGGGCCTCCCGCTCGGCGATGGTGCTGGCTTTCATGCTGTTCTCCGTTTTTCCGAGTCTTGACTTGCGGTTCGAGAGACTGCTTCTGCTTGCATGACAACACTTGACGCCTGGCGCGTGGGCCTTCACCCAATTCACCAACGATAGCCCAGCCCGCCGAAAATCACATCCGAATCGCGATCATAGCGGGTCACGACGCGGTTCCATTCGAGCCGCGCGTCCCAATGGTCGCTTAGACGATACGAGCCCGCAATCGTGACGAGACCGGAGAACTTGCCCGCGCCCGGCCCAGGCGACGCGCTGTTTTCGTTCTCGTTGATCGCGTAGTAGGCGCCGAGGCCGAGCGCGAGCGCAACCTTGTCGTTGAGAAACGCGCGGGTGGCCCATAACTGGCTGGTGAAACCGTCGCGGCGCGCCACCTTGCTGCTGCCTTCGTGGAGATAGCCGACCGTGACGTCGAGATACTTCGCGAGGCCGCGCCGGTACTCGATTGCGCCGCCGAACGCGCTCGGCGAACTGGTTGAATTGACGATGGTTTTGCCGAGATACACCGCCACTTCGTTATTGGTGACTTTGTGCGTGCTGCCGCTCGCCCAGTCGCGTGGACCGGGCGAGTCCGGGGCGTCGAGCTGATAGCCGACACCGAACATCACGCTGGTCGCATCCGGCCCACGCTGAACGTGCACGCGATTCAACTGGAGCTGCGTGATCCACCGGCTCGACGCGTAGTATGCGGCGCGCACGCTGTACACCACGCCCCAGCCGTGAGTGTCGGAATAACTGCCGCCTTCCACGGCGGTGGTCGTATCGAAGTAACGGTAAGGGCCGACGCCCGCTTGCAGAACGAATTGCGGGTTGCCCACAGGAATGCGCCCCCACAACTGGATCATCTGACCGTCGCGATGGTGGTTCGGAATATGCCCCTCGTTAAGCCACGTGAAACTGCCGGCGAAGTATTGACCCAGGCCTTCCTGATAGTTGAAGGCCCACGTATAGGTGTTCGTGCTGCCCGCGCGCGAGCCGCCACCGAACAGTGAAAACTCCTGGGCATGACCTAGGGTAGAGATGAATAGCAAACTCACGCCTGTGATACAGGCCGCCGCCTTGGGAATCAGTCGAATTTGAACAGTAGATTCTGGTTTTCGCATGCGGCATTCCCTTCCCGGTTGAGTCATTGGCACTGCCGGTGTCAGTTGCCGACGGGAGCGTGACGCGACAGGGCGCCGCCTTGACGGCCGTCGGGACAAATCGATCGTCATGCTACCAGAGCGATCGGTAAAAAGTTACCTATCAGTGAATAGCAGCGGCATCTTGACTCGGTTTGTGGCTGGACCCGGAAAAACACGAATTGCAATCCGAAAATCGCAAAATGCGGACAGATTTACCGGCCCATATCAAGAACTAACCGATTGGTGAATTTATTTCGCATTTTAAGCAGATCAGCACTTCAGCATCACCGGATTCAGCCGTTTACCGGTACATACGGAAGATTTGTGACGCGCGAGAAAAGCCTTTGAAATAAGGGCTTTTCTAATCGAACGCGGGGCAGCGCAAGATAATCGGAGAAAGTATGTTTGTTGCAATCGGCTGGGTTTTAGTGATCGGTTCGGTGATTGGCAGTTTTATCGGCGTGGGCGGCCATCTGCCGGCGCTGATTCAACCGTTCGAACTACTGTGCATCTTCGGCGCGGCAATCGGCGCGTTTGTCGTGAGCAATCCGACTTCCACACTGAAGAAAACCCTCAAGGCGATTCCGTCATGCTTCAAGGGCGGTGGCTACACCAAGGAGAAATATCTCGAGCTGATCGCGTTGCTTTACGAGTTGCTCCAGAAGGCGCGCAAGGAAGGCATGATGTCGCTCGAAGTCGACGTGGGCGCACCCGAAGAAAGCGTGCTTTTCCAGAAGTATCCGCATGTGCTGGAGGACCATCATCTGCTCGACTTCATCGTCGACTATCTGCGCATGATGTCCGGCGGCAATGTGAACGTGCTCGAAGTGCAGGATCTGATGGACGAGGAACTGGCCACGCATCACGCGGAATCGACCGTCGCGGCCAACGCCATTCAGAAAATGGCGGACGGCCTGCCCGCCTTCGGTATCGTCGCCGCGGTCATGGGCGTGGTTCACACCATGGGTTCGGTTGGCGCGCCGCCCGCCGTGCTCGGCGAAATGATTGCAGGCGCGCTGGTCGGCACGTTCCTCGGCATTCTGCTCGCGTATGGCTTTATCGGCCCGCTGGCCGATCTGCTCAACGCCAAAGGCCGCGCCGAAGCCAAGCCGTATCAGTGCGTGAAAGCCGTGCTGCTCGCATCGCTGTCCGGCTACGCGCCGCCGATCGCCGTCGAATTCGGCCGCAAGGTGCTGTTCACCGCCGACCGCCCGAGCTTCCAGGAACTCGACGACGCCGTGCGCGCCACCAAGATGCCGAAGTCGGCCTGACGCGGAGCGGCATGATGAGCGAAAGAAAATCGCGGGCGTCACGGGAGGAGCAGGCGCCGGCGCCGGTGATCGTGCGCCGTTCGAGAAGGGGCGAGGATCATGGCGGCCATCACGGCGGCGCATGGAAAATCGCGTACGCCGATTTCGTCACTGCAATGATGGCGTTCTTCCTGCTGATGTGGCTGCTCGGCTCCACGTCGAAGTACGACAAGCAGGGTATCGAGGATTATTTCAACACGCCGCTGTCGAGCCTGCTCGGCGGCAACGAAGGCACGGCTGCGGCGCGTCCGAGCGTGGTGCAGGGCGGTGGCCGCGACATCTCCGATACACGGCCCGGCGACGGCAGGAAGAGCCAGACGGAGACCCAACCCGCGCCGTTAGCGACCGTCGCGCCGACCGTGGCGCCATCCGACGCGGCGCGCCTCGAACAACTGAAGGCGAAGCTCACCACGCTGATCGAACAGAGCCCCGCGTTGAAGGCGTTCAAGGATCAGATCCGCATCTCGATCACGAATGAAGGGCTGCGTATCGAGATCGTCGATTCGCAGAACCGGCCCATGTTTCCTTCTGGCAACGCGAAGCTGCAACCGTATGCGGTAACGATCCTCACGCAGATCGGCGCCGCGCTCAACGACGTCGACAACCGCATTTCGATCGCCGGCCATACGGATGCGGTGCCCTACACCGCGGGACCGGAGGGCTACTCGAACTGGGAACTGTCGTCCGAACGCGCCAACGCCGCGCGCCGCTCGCTCGTTGCCGGTGGCATGCATGGCGAAAAGCTGCTGCAGGTGCGCGGACTGGCGGACGTATTGCCGCTGAACAGCAATGTCGCCGATGAGCCGACTAACCGGCGCATCAGCATCCTGGTCCTGAACAAGGCCGCCGAGCTGGCATTTTTCCACGATGGCGGGCGCACCGCGATCGACGAAGCCGTTCCGGCGAGTTCAGCCATTCCCGCAGTAGTGGAACGCTTGAAGCCTGTGACCGGTTCGCATAGCACGCCATAGTATTTCTTCTGCCTCGCGCTTGATCGATCCAGCGCGTGCGCTCGGTCACGCACACTGCAAAGCCCATGCAGTGTGTATAAAATCGAACGCATGCGCCCTGCCCCTTCCGAGCACCGGGAGCCCGAGCTTCCGCTGCATACGCCAAGTGTTTCGTCGGTGACGCTGGCGGCGATCATCGCCGTCATTGCGTGGATCTCGATCGTCGCGCAAGCTGACGTCACGATCGACCGCACGCTCGCGCGCGGGTTGACCGTGCTCGACGGCATCTCCCGCATGAGCAGTTATCTCACCAATCTGACGGCGCTCGCCTGCGCGATCTGTTTTACCTGCGTGGCGTTACGCGGGCACAGATCGGCGCCCGCGCGGTTTTTCCGGCAACCTACCGTCGTCACCGCGGTGGTGGTGTACATGGTGTTTGTCGGCATTGCGTACAACCTGCTGCTGCGAGGTTACTGGACGCCCACGGCATTCCGGCTGCTGCTTAACGAATCGCTTCACAGCGTCTTGCCCATGCTGGCCGCGCTTTACTGGGTGCTGTTCGTACCGCGCTTTCATTTGAGGCTGCGGCATTGTCTATTGTGGCTGGTGTATCCGCTGGCCTATCTCGGCGTCACCTTCTGGCGTGGGAGCCTGTCGGATTTCTATCCCTATCCGTTCATCAACGTCGAGCGGCTCGGAATCCGGCACGTCGTGGTGAATTCGGCGCTGCTGTTCGGCGGCTTTCTGATGCTGATGGCCGTCTTCGTGGGCATCAATTCCAGACGGCGGCGCTGATACGTTCCCGCTTCGTCAATTCTGCTCTTTCCCGGGCGCGCTTCTTGCGCCCTGTCTGGTGGACGTAAGCCGCGCCTTTCAGGGCGGCGTGCGCGGATCCTTGGTGTGCGGGTGTTGCGATTCGCAATGGCTCGCACGTAAATATGACAATGGGAGCAAAAACGTATGGACACCAATTCGGCAGCGAACAAAGTGGAAGGCGCAGTCAAGGAAGTCGCGGGAAAGGTTCAGGGCGCGGCCGGCGATGTACTGGGCGATACCGGCACCCAACTGGCCGGCAAGGCCAAAGAACTGAGCGGCAAGGCCCAGCAACTGTGCGCGAGCACCACGAGCCTCGTGCGTGAAACGACGGCGGAAAGTCCGTTCACGGCGATCGCGGTGGTGGCTCTCGCCGGTTTTGTGGCGGGCGCGCTGTGGGCGCACGGCGCCGCTGAGCGCGACTATCGCCGTTGATTGTCGAAGCGTTTGATCACCGGGCGATCGGCTTCTGGCGATCGCCCGTTTCGCTTCATACGCCGCTTTTCTTGCGGCGTCCCGCACCCATATCAAGTTCGACCCACGCGGGCGCGTGATCGCTCGCGTGCGGCTCGCCACGCACCCACCGATCGACACCCGCATCGCGCAAGCGCGGCGCGAGGTCGGCGCTCAGCAGCAGATGGTCGATACGCAATCCGGAGTTCGTGTCCCAGTGGCGGCGAAAATAGTCCCAGAAGGTATAGACCCGTTCTTCGCCGAAATGCGTTCGCAATGCGTCGGTCCAGCCTTGCGCGAGCAATCGCTGATAACGCTCGCGGCTCTCGGGTTGCAGCAGCGCGTCTTTCAGCCAGGAGCGCGGGTTGTAGATGTCTTCGTCGGTCGGCACCACGTTGAAGTCGCCTGCCAGCACCACTGGATGACCGCTCTTGTAGAGGTTCGCCGCGTGCTTGATCAGATGATCGAACCACGCCAGCTTGTAGTCGAATTTGGGGCCGGGCTGGGGATTGCCGTTGGGCAAATAGAGGCACGCCACCAGCACGCCGCCAACCGCGGCTTCGAGATACCGGCTATGCGTGTCCGCCTCGAAACCCGGCAGGCCGCGGCGGCTCTCCAGCGGCGCCGCGCCTTTCGACAGGATCGCCACGCCGTTCCATGCGCTCTGCCCTTGCCAGATCGCCCCATAGCCCGCGTCGCGCAGCTGCTCGACGGGAAACGCGCTGTCCACCGCCTTGAGTTCCTGCAGGCAGACAATGTCGGGCGTCTCGCGTTCGAGCCATTGCAACAGCGTCGGCAGGCGCGAGCGAATTCCGTTGATGTTGAAGGTCGCGATTCGAAGCCTGGGCACGACGAGTCCTCCCTGCAATGCGCGTTATTGCGCCGCCGCGTCGCACCATTCCATTGCGTAGGACTTCGCGCATGAAATGGCGTCGGCTTCACTGGAAAAGGCGTCGATGTCGCCGGAATCGTACGACCGGACGTGTTCGTTTTTCTGCGGCACGTGAGTGATCTTCGCTCTCGCGTGGTAAAGGCCGTCTTCCGCGTGGCGGGCGCGGCAATCGATATGGAAATGCCTGTAGTCGAACTGCATTCGCTCTCCTTTGAACACGCTTCACTTCACCTGCCATAGCATCGCTTATACCCGGGCGGGCTTGCTCGCGAGCAGCGATTCGCGCAGGCCGGCTCGCGCGCATGATGGCCGCCGCGAGCCGGTGCATTCAGCTATGCGCGATTCAATTCGGCACGTTCACCGCGCCATTGCTCACCGTAATCGCGTTGACGCCGGGGCTCGCCGCGATCGCCGGCAGATTGGCCGTGGTCAGTTGCGGCGCGGCGCCCGGCGAGCCGCCACGCGGTATGGTGTGAATCACCTGGGACGGCGGCAATGGCGTGCCGTTTTTCAGATGGCTCCACATCAGATTGAGCGCCTGAATGTTGTAGTAATGCAGCGGCACGAAGCGTGAATCGAAACCCGCCACGCCGAGGAACGCATCGAAATGCTGGGCGTTCGTCACTTCATAGAACGACAGCTTGCTCGCGCCGCCTTCGCTCAGCTGGTTCAAGCCGAGATACGGCCGCGACGCGTGGTTGATCGGCACCAGCGCATCCGCGCGCCCCTGCACGATGATGGCGGGCTTGCCATGCAGGTTCGCATTCACACGAATGGCTTCGACGCTGCCGGTGAGCGTGCCGTTGGTCCACAGCGTGCGCAGACAGGAGGCCCCCGCAAAGCTGCCGTCGGCGCTCGCCAGCCGATGGTCCGCCGCGCCTGCGCCCGGGTTGAAGACGAGGTTGATGCCGTTGGTCGGAGGCACGCCGTTGCCATTGCCGAACACCGTGAGCATCGGCGACACCGCAGGCGTCACGCCGGCCGCTCCCGCCGCGCTCGTCGTGCCGAAGCTGAACGCGCAGAGGTTGGCGGTCACGCTCGCTTTCGCGTACGCATCCGCATAGGTCACGGCAACGGCCGGCACCGCCTGCGAATCCCACATGGGCGCTTGCAGCACGTCGGAGTCGGTCTGATAGCCGTTTTGATGCAGGAGCGCGAGCGCGTTGATCGCCTGGGTCGTCGTATTCGTGCCCGTGATCACACCCGCGCTCGCCAGCGACGTGCATCGCGCGGTGCGAATCGACGTGGTGGTGGCGAGCGGCAACGCCGTCAGATATGGCGCGCCGGCCGCGGCGGGCGCGAGTGCCGCGCACGGTTGCAGCATATTGGCGAGCGTCATGTAGTCGGCGAGCGGCTTGCCGAATGCGCCGACCGGCACGCCGCCCTGGGCCACCGAGACCTGCGCGGGCAGCCGCAAATTGATCTGCGGCTCGCCCACGACCACCGCGGTGATCCAGCCGGACGTGTCCTGCTCCGCCGCCGCGAGCGACGCGCCGCCGCCGTTGCTCACCGAAGCCGCGATGGTCGTGATGCTGCCGTTCTCGTAGCGCACGTTGCGGGTCGCTCCGTTGAGCGTGCCATACGAGTCGTTGAGCGCCCAATACGCGAACTGGATCGCCTGCAAGGTATTCTTGCCCCAGTCCTTCTCCGGATTCTGCTGCGAGTGCGCGTGCTTGAATGCGTAGCGATTCGGGAACTGGCTGTTGTAAGTCGCGAGATCGGTATTGCCGAGGTTGGCCGTGAAGAAACTGTTCTTGCCCGCCGCAGTGGCATCCTGCAACGTGCCGTCGATCAGCGTAACCCGATTGGAAGACAGCTCATGCGCGCCGTTGCCGCTGCCTTTATCGTTGTAGGCCACCGCGCAACCGCGCTTGAGGCCCCACTCGCCGGCCGCCGAAATCGCGCCGTACACGCCGCGCGAACCGGATGACGTAGCCGTGACAATGCACGGCTGATCCGGATTGAAGCTCGCCGGAATCTGCACCAGCATGGTGACGTTCTGCGTGCCGCTGCCGTCGTCGGCGAAGGCGAGATATTCCTTGCCGGCGATCTTGCCCTCGCCGAGCGTGTCGTTGCCGTTCAGGTCGACATTGGGTCCCCAGAAACGTCCATAGCCCCCGTTCGCGGTCATGTCCACGAGCGCGCGATAGTTCGCCCAGATAGCGAGGCGCCGCAGTTCGGCGGCAGTCGGTTGCGCAGCGTTGGCAATGGCTGGCGCCGTGGCCGAAGCGAGGCCGGTCTTGCCGAGACCCGCGGTGAGCAGGTCGTCGGTATTGCCGTCGTAGGACTGGGTTCTTACCGAGGCACTGGCGATAAAGCTCGGCAGCGTGTTCGTTGGCGGCGGCGAATTGACTTCATCGCTGCCGTGGCATGCGCTCAACACGACCGTCACGGCCACCATGGCGGCCAGGGTTCGTACCAGCGGCACGGGTCTCGACGCGGGCTTGAATCGGGGCATTACTGTCATTGGCTGTCTCCGATATTTGCTAATACCGTTGTGTATGCAACGGCACCGAAATTGCTGCGTGATGTCCAATGGATCGCGACGCTTCGGATACCGACGCATCGCTAGCCTGCATCGACCTTTCAACGGAGTCAACAGAACGTCATGTCCACGCATAACGAATGTCCGGATCCGAGTGACGAGTCAGCCGCCACCCCACCCCAACCTTCACGCCGCCGCTTCCTTCAATCGGCTGCCGCTGCCGCCACGATCGGCGCGGCGCCGCATCTGCGCGCACAAACCCAAACCCCTGCCGCACCGCCGGTCCAAGCTCGTCAAGCCATACCGCCGCGCCCGGTCACGTTGACCGTGAACGGCCGCCCGTACACGCTGCAACTCGAGCCGCGCGTGACCCTGCTCGATGCACTGCGCGAATACGCAGGCCTGATGGGCACGAAGAAAGGCTGCGATCGAGGACAATGCGGCGCCTGCACGGTGCTTGCCGATGGCCGCCGCATCAACGCCTGTTTGACGCTTGCCGTGATGCACGAGGGCGAGACCATCACCACGGTCGAAGGGCTGGCCAGCAATGGCGCATTGAGTCCGATGCAGCGCGCGTTCATCGAACACGACGCCTTTCAGTGCGGTTACTGTACGCCCGGGCAGTTGTGCTCCGCGACTGCTCTTCTCAATGAATTTCGTGCCGGCACGGCGAGCACCGTCACGGCCGATGTCCGCAGCCGCCCCGCACAACTCTCCGATGATGAAATCCGCGAACGCATGAGCGGCAATATTTGCCGCTGCGGCGCGTACGCGAACATCGTGGCCGCCGTGCGCGCGGTGCACGAAGGCGGCGGCCAGAACAGCAATGCCGCCGGCACCGACACGATGGGCAGCGGCACGAACCGCAACGCCTGAGGAGCGACAGCATGGATGCGATCTCATACGAACGCGCCGGCGATGTCGCCGGTGCAGTGCGGGCGGCTCAGCAACCGGGCGCGGTGTTCATCGGCGGCGGCACCAACCTGCTCGATCTGATGAAGGGCGGCGTAGCGCGGCCGGTGCGGCTGATCGATATCACGCATATCAGCGGCCTCGATACGGTCACGACACTGCCCGATGGCGGCGTCCGGATCGGCGCGCTGGTACGCAATAGCGATGCCGCCAACCACGCGCTGGTGCGCGAACAATACCCGTTGCTCACGCAAGCATTTTTGTCGGGCGCGTCGTCGCAGTTGCGCAATATGGCGACCGTAGGCGGCAATCTGCTGCAACGCACCCGTTGCGGCTACTTCTACGACACGGCCTTCACGCAGTGCAACAAGCGCATGCCGGGCAGCGGCTGCGCGGCGCTCGACGGCCACAATCGCACGCATGCGATTCTCGGCGCGAGTCCCCAATGCATTGCGGTGAATCCGTCGGATATGAGCGTGGCGCTGGCCGCGCTCGACGCCGTGGTACGCGTGAGCGGTCCCGCGGGCGAGCGGATCATTGCGTTCGCCGATTTCCACCGGCTGCCTGGCGAGCGGCCCGATGTCGATACGACCTTGCAGCCTGGCGAACTGATTACCGCCGTCGATCTGCCGCCGCCGCTCTTCAGCGCGAACTCCCATTACCTCAAAGTGCGTGACCGGGCCAGTTACGCATTCGCGCTGGTCTCCGTTGCCGCCGCGTTGCAGATGGACGGCGACCGCGTGAGGACCGCGCGTATCGCGTTAGGCGGCGTGGCACACAAGCCGTGGCGCGCGAGCGCGGCGGAGCAGATGCTCAATGGCCAGCCGCTCACGCAAGCCACGCTGAAGAACGCCGCCGCGGCCGCGTTACGCGAGGCCCGGCCGCAACACGACAATCGCTTCAAGGTGCAGCTCGCGCAGCGCGCGATCGTGCGCGCCGTGAATCAGGCCGCCGGCCGCGCGGGAGGTGTCGCATGAATCTGATCGGTCAACCGTTCGACCGCACCGACGGTCTGCTCAAAGTCACCGGCGAAGCGCGCTATGCCGCCGAATTTCCCGAGGCGCGTCTTGCGCATGCGGTGCTCGTCACGAGCACGATCGCACGCGGCACCATTGCCTCGATCGACGCGAGCCGCGCACAGGCGCTGCCCGGCGTGCTGCTCGTCATGACGTATCAGAACGCGCCGCGCTTGCCCAATGGCGGCAAGCCCGCATTGGCGCCTCCCGCCGGACGCCGCCTGTCGCTGCTTCAGGACAACGAGGTTCATTACAGCAACGAGCCGGTTGCCGTGGTGGTGGCCGACACGCTCGAACATGCCACCGACGCCGCGCGCCAGTTGCGCATCACCTATCAGAGCGGCGCCGCGGTCACGGACTTCGCGCAAGCCAAACCGAACGCGCACGCACCCGACAGGCCGCAAGGCCGGCAAACCGACACGCAACGCGGCAGCTTCGACGACGGCATGCAAAGCGGCACGGTGCACGTCAACGCGACCTACACCACGCCGATCGAACATCACAACCCGATGGAGCCGCACGCCACGATGGCGCGCTGGGACGGTCCGCAGCTCACGCTCTACGATTCGACCCAAGGCGTCAGCAGCGCGGCGCAGGCGGTCGCGAAGACGCTCGGCATGTCACCCGCCGACGTGCGCGTGATTTCGCCGTTCGTCGGCGGCGGTTTCGGTTGCAAGGGCTCGTCGTGGTCGCATGTGACGTTGTGCGCGATGGCGGCGAAACAGACCGGGCGCCCCGTGCGGCTCGTGCTCGAACGGCCGCAGATGTTCGGCCCGGTCGGCGCGCGTCCGCACACCGAACAGCACTTCGTGCTCGCGGCGCGACGCGACGGCACGCTGACCGCGATGCGTCACGACAGCCTCTCGAACACCTCCGTGATCGAAGACTGGACCGAGACCTGCTGCATGGTCACGCGCATGCTGTACGCGGTACCCAATCAGGTGACCACGCACCGCATCGTGCCGCTCAATCTCGGCACGCCGACCTTCATGCGTGCGCCGGGCGAAACGACCGGGTCGTTCGCGCTCGAGTCCGCGATGGACGAACTCGCCGTAGCCTTGCACATGGACCCGCTCGCGCTGCGCCTGAAGAATTACGCCGAGGCCGATCCGCAGGAAAACAAGCCGTGGTCGGGCAAGTCCTTGCGCGAGTGTTATCAGATCGGCGCCGAGAAATTCGGCTGGTCGCGGCGCACGAGGGAGCCTCGCTCGATGCGCAACGGCGGCACGCTGATCGGCATGGGCATGGCCACCGCGACCTATCCGGCCAATCGCAGCGAAGCCAGCGCCATTGCGCGGATCTTGCCCGACGGCACTGCGATGGTCGCATCCGGCACGCAGGATATCGGCACCGGCACCTACACCGTGATGACCCAGGTGGCCGCCGACGCGCTTGGCTTCGCACCGGAAAACATCCACTTCGCGCTCGGCGATTCGTCCTTGCCGCGAGCGCCGGTGTCTGGCGGATCGCAATCGGCGGCGAGCGTTTCACCTGCCGTGCGCGACGCGGCGAGCCAGGCGCGCAGCCAGTTGATCGCGCTGGCGCTCGCCGATCAGGCTTCGCCCGTACACGGCATCGCGCTCGACGACGTCACCGTGGAAAACGGCTGGGTGACGAGCCGCTCGCAACCGGGCAAGCGCGATCCGGCGGCGGCGATCATCGCGCGCTCGGGCGGCAAGCCGATCGAGGCGATCGCGACCGTCAAGCCCGGCGACGAAAAGCAGAGGTACTCGTTTCACTCGTTCGGTGCGGTATTCGTGGAGGTGCATGTGGATGCCGACCTCGGCACGATCCGGGTGCCGCGCGTGGTGGCCGTGTACGACGTGGGGCGCGTGCTCAACCAGAAGACGGCGCGCAGCCAGTTGATGGGCGGCATCGTGTGGGGTGTCGGGGCGGCGCTGCAGGAAGAGACTTCGGTCGACACGCGCTATGGCCGCTTCACCAATGCGAATCTCGCGGAATATCACGTGCCGGTGAATGCCGATATCGGTTCGCTCGACATTAGCTTTATCGACCGGCCGGATCCGTATATCAACTCGCTCGGGGTACGCGGCATCGGCGAGATCGGCATTACGGGTGTGCCGGCGGCGATTGCGAACGCGGTGTATCACGCCACCGGCGTGCGCGTGCGCGATCTGCCCATTACGCTGGACAAGGTGATGGGCACGATGCAGGTGTGATGCGTGGGCGTGGGCGTGGGCGTTTGCGTTTGCGTTCGCGTGGGCGTTTCCGTTCACGTTGGCCGGTAGGTTCGCGTCCGCCGTTACGTTCGCATACGCCGATGCGTTTCATGGTGACGCCGATTCGTTTCGATCGACGTCGCTAAGTTATGCAAACGCATCGCGATATCGAACAGCAAGCGCCATGCATACGCATTGGCGCTTGCCTACGGCTGCGTTGCATCGCACAATCGACTTCATCTTTTGCTCCCGGTGTCCGTCCATGGCCTACGCCTCGCTCGCCACTGGCGTGTTGCTCGCCGCCGGCTTCGGTTCGCGCTTCGACCCGGACGGCCTGCACAATAAACTGCTTGCACGTATGCCCGACGGCACACCGGTCGCGCATGAATCCGCGCATCGGCTGCTACGGGTCGTGACGCGGGTGCTGGCCGTGGTGCGGCCAGGTTCGGACGCGCTCGCGCGGCTGCTCAACGACGCCGGTTGCGACGTGGTGTTCGCGCGCGATGCCGAACGCGGCATGGGCGCGAGCCTCGCGGCCGGCATCGAGGCAAGCGAAGGCGCCGAGGGCTGGATCGTCGCGCTCGCCGACATGCCGCGCATCGCCACTTCAACGATCGAAGAGGTGGCGCGCGCGCTCGACGGCGGCGCTTCGCTGGTCGCGCCGTTTTATCAGGGGCAGCGGGGGCATCCGGTCGGCTTCGGCATCGAGCATCGCGACGCACTGCTAGCGCTCGATGGCGATACCGGCGCAAAGTCGTTGTTCATGTCGCAACGGGTGACGCGATTGGATGTCGACGATGCGGGCATTTTGCGCGATGTCGATACGCCCGAGGATTTACGCGACGTCTAGGCGTGACGCCCCGGCCGGGGTCGTTGTGACGCGGCAGGCTTGATCCGGGCGGGCGTTCAGGCGCATACTGTACATTCATACAGTATTTTGTCCGCGAGGGTTGGCGCTTTACGTTGCGCATGGCCGCGGCGCGCCCGCATGAAACGCATTTCTATCGAACCGACTTTCTCCGCGTGGCGCCGCGCGGCGCGGGAGTTACTGCTGCAAGAGGTCGAGCCGGCGCGGATCGAATGGGTCGAGTGTGATTTGGACGCTTCGAGCCATTCGGGCCCTTCGAGCCATTCGAACCATTCGAACCATTCGAACCATTCGAACCATTCGAACCATTCGGGCAATTCGGGCAATTCGAGCCTTTCGACCAATGCCGGCACTCACACCCCCAATGTTCCGGATAGCCCCGCCACCACTCCGGCGGTCGCCGCTCCCGCCATTCCTCGTGAACTGCTCGCCCGGCTGAAAACCGCGGCCTGCTTCCGCGCCCCGGACCGCTGGTCCCTGCTCTACCGCATTCTGTGGCGTTGGACGCGCGGCGAGCGCCACGTCCTCGATCTGCTGGACCACGACGGCGCGCTGCTCGATCAGCGTATCCGCTCCGTGGAGCACGAAACCGACGATCTACTACTGCTCACCCTGTTCAGGCGGCGCGATCCGTCCATGGGGCTGCCGGAATTCGTCGGCTGGTACGAGCCGCATCATGATCTGCTGGAGCGCGCCGCCGCACGCTTCGCCGAGCGGATGGGCGATTCCACGTGGATGCTGGCGACGCCACACGGCGCGGCGTTCTGGAACGGCATGCTGCTGCGAATCGACCGGCCGTCGGCGGATAACGGCGAGCACCCTCTCTCCGCGAGCCGGCAGCACTCGCCAGCCATGCAGATGTTGCCACCGGGCGCCATGGCCGGCGAAGCCACGACCAGCGAACCCACCGAGGCGCTCTGGCTCGCGTATTACACCAACGTCTTCAACGGCGCGCCGACGCCCGTGCCACTGCGCTACTGGAGAACGCCGCCCGCAGGCCCGCCGCTGCCCGCGCACCTCGCACGCGAGCGCAGCCGTGCCGGCGCGCGGAGCGGCACCGTCACCGTCCCGGACATGCCGCCCATTGAATATTCGGCGATCACGCCACCGTTGCGCGAGCCGACCGGTCCGCTCACCACCTGCCGGCGCTGCGCGTTGTGGCGCAACGCGAAGCAGGCCGTCGCGGGCACCGGTCCCGCTCAGGCGGCGATCATGGTGGTCGGCGAACAACCCGGTGAGCATGAGAACCAGACCGGCGAGCCCTTCACCGGCCCCGCCGGTCAGTTGCTGGACACCGTGCTCGCGCGCGCCGGACTCGCACGCGCGGCGCTGTATCTGACCTATGCCGTCAAACACTACAAGTGGGAAACGCTCGATCAGCAGCGCGTGCACCGCACACCCGCGCTGCGCGAGGTCGAGGCTTGCCAGTATTGGCTGGAGCAAGAGCTTGCGCAGGTCGCGCCGCGAGTGGTCGTTACGCTCGGCGCGACCGCGCTGAAGGCGCTGACCGGTGCGCACGTCAATCTATCGGAATATCTGGGGCAGACCATAGATCACGGCGGGCGGCTGATCGTGCCGACGTGGCACCCGTCGTATGCGTTGAAGACGGTTGACGCCCGGTTGCGCGAGGATATCGTCGCGGGGATGGTGGCGGCGTTCAGTCGCGCGGCGGCGCTGGTGGCCGAAGGGGCATAGCGTTCGCGCCTGGCCAGACGATTTTCCAATACAGAAAATCAGCTTAAGCGCTCACTTGTGACTTCTTAAGGCGTCTTATCAATCACATGTGCGTGGTCAGGCACGCCACTTGCGGCCCACAAAAGCGCCGCGCAAGCCCCGCCGATTCCGCCTAAGCTGATGTGACGCCGCGTTTTCCCGCGCACCAGCGGGACGCTCGGGGCACAGTCGGCCAACCTCATCACAGCCCGCGCGTCGCGAACCCATCACACGTCCCATGAGCGAAACCAGCCCGCGCCTTTTCATCGTCTCGCCCCATTTCGACGACGCCGTTTTCAGCTGCGGCGCGTTGCTCGCCGCGCATCCCGACGCCGCCGTCTGCACGGTGTTCGCCGCGCCGCCCGAGCAACCGATGCATACCGAATGGGACGCCCGGTCGGGCTTCAACGACGCCCATCAGGCCATTCACGAGCGCACGCTGGAAGACAACCGCGCACTCGAAGTGCTCGACGCGATTCCGCTGCGCATGCCGTTTCGCGACAGCCAGTATTTGGATTCGCCATCGATCGGCAAACTGGCGGCGGCGCTCGAAGAAACCATCTACCGCACGACCGCGAATACGCTGCTCATGCCGCTCGGCCTGTATCACGACGACCACGTGCGGGTGTTCGAGGCCTGCTGCGAAATCCTGCCGCGCCTGTCGCATCTGACCTGGTTCGGCTACGAGGAAGCGATTCACCGCCGCACGCCCGGCGTGGTGCAGGCGCGGCTCGCCGATCTCGCGCAGCGCGGCATCGTCGCGACACCGGCCCAGCCGAGCGCCAGCTATACGATCGATCCACAACGCCGCGCGCAACTCAAACGCGAAGCCGTCAACGCTTACGAAAGCCAGTTGCGCGCATTCGGCGCGGGCAATTACGACGACATTTTCGCCACCGAGCGTTACTGGCAGCTCAGCGTGGGCCGTCGTGCGAAAAAGTAAGAGACGCGGCGCGCCGGAAACGTCTACGCTTGAAAAGAGCGGCCGGCGTGGGTTCGACCTCGCCGCCCGTACCGTCCTCTTCTCCAGCCAAAGGTGCCGTCATGAGCTACGACATGCATACCAGCCCGATTCCCGATCCCAATGCCGATCCGAACCGCGACCCGGAAGCCGATCCGCTGGTGCCGCCGTCACCCGGCCACCATACCGAAGAACCGCAGCGGCCCGATGGGCCGCCGGACAAAGATCCGGTGTGACCGCGTTGCGCGGCCAGCCACCGGAAGCGCGAATCAACGCGTCAGTTCGCTAAAGCCTTGCAACAGACGGTCGATGTCGGCGGCGTGAATGTTGCCCATCGTCGAGATGCGGAACAGCTCCGCCGACAAACCGCCCTGCCCCGCGTAGATGACGAAGCCGCGCGCCTTGAGCGCGTCGTGCAGTTGCGGATAAGCGACGCCGGCCGGCAGACGGTACGCGCGCAGCACCACCGACGATTGCTCCGGCGGCAACACGCTGCCGATGCCGCGCTCGGCAAGCCCCGCGCGCGCCTGTTCGGCGAGCGCCGCGTAGCGCGCATGACGTGCGCGCCAGCCGCCTTCGTCGGCGAGTTCGCGCAGCGCTTCGACAAGCGCGTAGTACGCATGCACGGAAGGCGTGAACGGCGTGTTGCGCTGATCCTGCAAACGCGCAAGACGTCCGAGATCGAGGTAGTACGTGCGGCTCGCCGCCTCTCCGAGCGCCGCGCGGCGCACCAGCACGAACGACGCGCCCGGCACGCCATGCAGGCACTTGTTCGCCGTGGCCGCCACCGCGTCGAGACTCGTGTCGGTGAAATCGATCGATTCCGCGCCGAAGCTGCTGACGCCGTCCACCAGTAAACGCAGCCCCCGTTCGCGGCACAACGCGCCGAGCGCGGCCAGATCGTTCAGGCGGCCCGTCGTGGTTTCGTGATGGATCACGGCGACGTGCGTGAACGCCTTGTCCGCGTCGAGGCGTTCGGCGATCTTCGCGAGGTCGGGCGCCTGCATCCAGTCGTGCTTCAGCGATTCATGCGCGATCCCGTACTGCGTGGCGATCTGCGAAATACGCTCGCCGTACACGCCGTTTTCCACCACGAGCAGCTTGCCGTTCTGCGGCACCAGCGCCGCGGTCATGCTTTCGACCGCCGCCGTGCCTGAGCCAGTCATCAGGACCGCTTGCCATTCGCCGGCATCGAGGCCGTACAGATCGACCAGACGCGTGCGGGCCTCTTCCTGCAAATCGAAAAACTCGCTTTCGCGATGGCACAGATCCGTCTGCAACAGGCTGTTGCGAACGCGTTCGGTGAGCGTCACCGGACCGGGATTGAGTAGCAGCATGGGCGCTCCTTGACTTCAAGCGGCGCCGATGTGGCGCATGAGACGCGTCTTCACATCCGGCGGAGTAATGGTGGGACGCGGCAGCCCGTCGGGCGTGCCGCGGCGAATGGCCAGACGCACGAAACGCGGACCGTCGAGCGGCGCCGCTTCGAACAGGTCGTCGATCACGGCCGCGTCGTCGCTTTCGAGCGCCGATGCGTAACCGCACGCCGCGGCGACGCCCGCAAACGAAACCTGCGACGATACCGTCGCCTGACCGCCCGTGGAGTCATGCGCGCCGTTATCGAGCAGCACGTGCGTGAGATTCGACGGCCCGTATGCGCCGAGGGTCGCGAACGCGCCCATGCGCATGAGCGCGGCGCCGTCGCCGTCGAGCGCGACCACATGCAGATCGGGACGCGCGAGCGCGAGACCCAGCGCGAACGGCGTCACGCAACCCATCGAGCCGACCATGTACAACTGGTTCGGACGGTCGTCGATCGCGTACAGTTCGCGCCCGCAAAATCCGGTCGAGGCGAGCACCACCGTCGATTCGAGCGGCGTGTGCGCGATCACCTTTTTCAAAGCATCGTGACGCGAAGCGAGGTCACTCGCCGCGAGATTCGCGAACCGCGACTGCGGCGCAACGGGCACGCGGCGCTCGCTCGCGCCGCTGTCCTTCAACTCGTACGGCGCCACGCTGCCTTTTTGCATCACCAACGCATACGGCCGGCCGGTTTCATCCATATGCGCGATGGCGCGATCGAGAGCCGGGCCGATTGCGTCGGCTTCGGTCGGGAATGTTTCCCAGGGAATCTCCATCGTGTCGAGCATGGCCGGTGTGATCGGACCCATCAAGGCGTGCTGCGGTTCGTCGGCGACACCGGGCTGGCCGCGCCACGTGACGATCAGCAATTGCGGCAGACGGAAGGTCCACGTGAGCGACGTCAACGGGCTCACGGCGTTGCCGAGTCCGGAGTTTTGCATCATGGTGATGCCGCGCCGGCCGTTGCGCGCGCCGAGCGTGACACCCGCAATCAGGGCGACGGCGTCGCCCTCGTTGGCCGCCGATACGTAATGCAGCGACTCGTCCTGCAACACGTAGTTGATGAACGGCGTCAGATACGAACACGGTACGCCCGCATACCAGTCGAAGCCGCGCTCGCGCGCCGCCTCGACGAACTGTGCCGCCTCGATCATTGCGCCGCTCCCCTCGCTGCGCCCGTTGCTGCGCTGCTTGCCGCATGATTTTCCGCACTATGCGCCGCGCTGTTCGCCGCGCTGTTCGCCGAGCCACCGACCGCGGCCGCGAACGGCGCTTGTGCATGCGCGAAGTCGCCCGCACGACGGAAGTCCTCGAGATCGTTCACGCCGCGCCAGTGGCCGTGCACGTATTGCACTTCGATCGATTCGCCCGCTTCGATCAGCGCGTTCAGCAACGCGGGCATATCGAGCGACGCGAAATCCGGCCGCGCCTGCAACTGGCGCATGACCGCCTGCAAACGCTCACGGCCTTCGCCGCGCACGTTCAGCAGTCCGACCCAGCGGCCATGCGGCGTTTGCGACGCGATCGACGAAGCAGCGTCCTGCCCGCTCGACACGTGACGCAGCACGACCTTGTTGCCGAACAGGCCGCGATCGTCTGCCGCCGAGCACCATGCGAAATCCCGCACGCTGGCGTTTTCCGCGTCGGTCAGCGACGAATCGACCACCACGCTGAAGGCCGCGTCGCTCTCCACCAGATCGCGCAGGATATAGCTGCGGAACAGCAGATCGCCATACGAGACGACCGTGTCGCCGGCCAGTTTGTCGACCGCGCAGGCGAGCGACGCGAGCTCGCCGGATTGCGCGTGCTGTTCATTCACGACGAGCTTGATACCGGCCGTGTCGATCGCGTCGGCGCGATAACCGCCGACCACGGTGATGTCGTTCACACCCTGCTTCTTGAAGGCATCGACGAGCCAGCGCAGCAGCGGCTTGCCGGCGATCGGCAGCATGACTTTCGGACGGTCTTCGGTAACGGCTTCGAGACCCTTGCCGCGGCTTGCCGCGAGCACGACCGCGGAGCCGGCCGCGCGGCCGCTCGACAGGTAGCGGTCTTCGGCTTCCGAGTATTCGTCGGCATCTTGCAGACGGAAGATTTCGTTGACGGCGGCGATGCTGTCTTCGACGTTGACGAGCGTTTCGTTCGCGTGAATTTCCTTGGCGACCGCCTGCATGGCCGAGGTCGCCGCGCGAATCAGATGGTTCGCCCAGATCACCGTGCTGATGCCGGCTTCGCGGAACACTTCGGTCGGCGTGCTGTAGTACTTGGTCGGCACGATCACGAGCGGACCACGGCCCGCCCACTCGCGCGCGAATTCGAGAATTTCGTCGGGACGCGAGAGCTTGCTGTGAATCAGGATCGCATCCGCGCCGGCCTGCCGGTAGGCTTCCGCGCGACGCAGCGCCTCGTCCATGCCCCAGCCGGCGATCAACGCTTCCACGCGCGCAACGATCGAAAAGTTTTCATCGGACTGCGAGTCCTTACCGGCTTTGATCTTGCCGCAGAATTCGTCCATATCGGCGAGCGGCTGCGCTTCGCCGTTAATGAAGCTGTTGGTCTTGGGGAATTGCTTGTCTTCGATACACACGCCGGCAATGCCGCGCTGTTCGAGCTTGCGCACGAGTCGGCGCACGTTGTTGAAGTTGCCGTAGCCGGTGTCGCCGTCGAGCAGGATCGGCAGGTCGCTCGCGTCGGCCATGAATTCGAGGGTGTCGACGACTTGCGTCCAGCTTGCTTCGTTGTTGTCGCGCACGCCGTATTGCGCGGAGATCGCGAGGCCCGAGCCCCAGATCGCCTTGAAACCGGCTTCGCGGACGATCCGCGCGGACAGGCCGTTATGGGCCTCCATCATGAATTCGAGTTCGTTGCTGACGAGCATCTGGCGCAGGCGCGCACTACGGGAAGCGGAGACGAAAGCAGGTTCGCGGGCATTCATTTTTTTGTACTCCTGGTGGCGGGCTTATTGGTGCTCTTCTTTTGCCCGACTGGCGACTGGAAAATGGCGACTATAGCGGAATTTTTATTTATTCGTCTTTTCCACGACTGCGGTTTTCTCCATTTGCGGATAAGTGGAAAAATGTGTCGTTTTTTGCAACCGAGGTAATGCACCGTTTGCTTGTATTTTATTGGCGTTTTGTGGAATCATGACGCAACCGCTTGCCAGGATGCAGACAGGCAATGCGCCGGGTCGTTTTTGTCGATAACCCATTGTGGCGATCTTGAGACTTCCGATATTCCGCTTTTATTTACCGAACGCCTTAACTATTAATATCGACTCAATAAATCCGCATTTTTATTTGGCAATACAGGGAAAGCCCGATTGAATCAGTAAAATAAACGGACCACTGCGAATCGCTGCATAAAAATGCCATCCAGCCTGTAAAGACTCTTTTTAGTCAGACAAATAAGGATGCCTGACAGCGGGTTTCCCCTGCCCTGCGCAGTCGCTGCCGCCGCGCCGTAAACACAGTCAGCGACAAGCCACTCGCCGCTAGCGAACCCCAACCTGACCGACCACTGTGCGAAAGCAAAAACCGCTATGACTTTGAACAAGAAACTGGCGTCGATGATCGCCGTCCTCTGGATCGGCCTGATCCTGATCGGCGGCTTCGGCGCATGGCAAAACCGCGCCTCGATGATTTCGGACCGTCGCGATCAGTTGCAAGCGCTGATCGACCAGGCCAACCATATCGTCGGCCGCTACTACACACTCGCACAACAGCACACCCTCAGCGAAGACGAAGCCAGAAAGCAGGCGCTCGCCACACTGGCGGCCATGCGCTACGGCAAGGACGGCTACATCTCCGTCAACGATTCGCAGCCGGTCATGCTGATGCATCCGTTCAAGCCGGAAATGGTCGGCAAGAACCTCGGGCAGTTCGTCGATCCGGCGGGCAACCATCTGTTTACCGATATCGTCACCGCGGGCAATCGCGAGGGCGGCGGCTTCGTCGACTATCTGTGGGCCAAGCCCGGCAACGATAAGCCGGTGGCCAAAACCAGCTACTCGCTGCACTTCGTCCCGTGGGACTGGTATATCGTCACCGGCATGTATATGGACGACGTACAGAGCGCGTTCTATGCCAATCTGCTGCGCTGGCTCGTGATCACCGTCACGCTCGGCGCGATCGCCACCGCTGTCATGCTGCTGGTGCTGCGCAGCATTCGCCGCTCGCTCGGCGGCGATCTCGAAGCCGCCGTGGAGCACGCGCAGCTGATGGCGCGCGGCAACCTCGCCACGCGCGTGCCGGTCCAGCCGGACAGCGCCGGCAGCCTGCTGCACGCGCTCCAGACGATGCAGGCCGGTCTCGTCGAGACCGTGTCGCGCGTGCGCCTCGGCACGGAAAACATCAATATCGGCGCGACCGAAATTGCCGCCGGCAACACGGATCTCTCGCAGCGCACCGAAGAACAGGCCGCCGCGCTCGTCGAAACCGCGTCGAGCATGGACCAGATGACGGTCAACGTGAAGCAGAACGCGGACAGCGCGCAGCAGGCCGCGCACCTCGCCGGCCAGGCCGCGGACGTCGCCACGCGCGGCAGCCGCGTGGTCGACGACGTGGTGCGCACAATGGGCGAAATCACCACCAGCTCGCGGCAGATCGGCGACATTATCGGCGTGATCGACGGCATCGCTTTCCAGACCAACATTCTTGCGCTCAACGCGGCCGTGGAAGCGGCTCGTGCGGGCGAACAGGGACGCGGCTTCGCGGTGGTCGCAGCCGAAGTGCGCAGCCTCGCGCAACGTTCGGCCACGGCGGCAAAGGAAATCAAGGCCTTGATCGAGACCTCGACCGATACGGTCGAAGCCGGCGCATCACTGGTCGCCAACGCCGGTTCGACGATGGGCGAGATCGTGCAGTCGGTGCGTCGCGTGAACGAGATTCTCGAAGAGATCAGCAACGCCTCGCGCGAACAGAGCGCGGGCATCGAGCAGGTCAATCGTGCAGTGGGCGAAATGGACCAGGTCACGCAACAGAATGCGGCGCTGGTCGAACAGGCCGCGGCTGCCGCGCATTCGCTGAAGGATCAGGTGGGGGTGCTGCGCGAAGCGATTTCGAGCTTCTCGCTGCCGGCCTGAGCATTGTCGGACCACCCGGGAACGACAAAAGCAGGCACATAAAAAAGAAGGCGCTCAACAGGCAGGGAGCGCCTCTTTAACACGCCGCGTCGGAGTCGACGCATTAATCGAACGAAACAGCCGCGCGGATTTTCAAGTCCGCGCGGCTTTTTTTATGCCCCTGCCCCTGCCCGTTTGCGGCACTCCGCACGCGGCCCTCGGCGGCGGCGCCCTCCGCGACATCGTACCCAACGAATATCAGCTTGCATGAACCTCGCATACAGATTACGTTCTTATTACAATTGGAGCGACATCGGTTGCCGGGGCGATTGCGCCAGCCACCCAAAGTATTCATTGCCGCCGATCCACGCGGCACAAGTTAATCGAGCTGTTCGATATCCGCACCCAATGATCCACAAGAAGAAATCCCAGTCTCACGATCCCTACGCGCCCGTCGCGAAGAACCAGTTGCTGGCCGCGCGCCTGCCCATGTGGCGTTCGAAATTCATCGTCCTGCTGGTGTTCGGCGCGTTTGCCTCGCTGGCGGGGCGCGCGTTCTGGGTGCAGGTGGTGAACCAGGACTTCTACGTCGATCAGGGCCAGAAACGCTACCAGCGTACCCTCGAACTCGACGCGACACGCGGGCGGATCGTCGATCGCAACGGCTCGATGCTCGCCGTCAGCCTCGCGACCTATGAAATCTGGGCCTCGCCCAAACTGATCGACGAAGCAGCGGTCGCGCCGCTCTCCAGGTTGCTCGATCTGCCACTCGCGGAGCTGCGCAGGCGTCTGAACGGCGACAAGACCTTCGTTCTGCTCAAGCGGCAGGTGGATGCCGAGACCGCCGGGCATCTGTCCAAACTGGGCCTCGCCGGCATCACGCAGATCGCGGATTCGAAGCGGTTTTACCCCGAAGGCGAATCGGCGGCGCACGTAGTCGGTTTCACGGATGTCGAGGACAACGGCCAGGAAGGCGTCGAGCTCGCCGCCAACGAGCAACTGCTCGGCGTGCCCGGCCAGCGTGAAGTGATCCGCGACCGTCTGGGCCGCGTGGTGTCCGAGACCCGGCCGCTCGTGCCCGCGCAGAACGGCGACACCATCCACCTCACGATCGACCGGCGGATTCAGCAGCTCGCTTACGCGCAGTTGAAGGAAGCGATTGCCAAACATCACGCCGAGGCGGGCAGCGTGGTGGTGCTCGATGCGCGCAATGGCGAAATTCTGGCGCTCGCCAATTATCCGAGCTTCGATCCGAACGACCGCGCCCGCCTGACTGGCCGTCAATTGCGCAATCGCGCGGTGGTCGACACCTTCGAGCCCGGCTCGACGATCAAGCCGGTGGTCGTCGCGCTGTCGATCGACGCGGGCAAGGTGCGGCCGCAGAGCATCATCGATACCGCGCCGGGCTGGTACAAGATCGGGCCGGCCGTGATCCACGACACCTCGAATCACGGCGCGATGACGGTCGCCGAAGCGGTGCAGAAGTCGAGCAACATCGCGCTCGCCAAGCTCGCGCTCAATCTGCCGGCCGAGACGATCTGGACCAAGTATCAGGAATACGGGCTCGGCCTGCGCCCCGAGCTGACCTTTCCGGGCGTGGCGTCGGGCAAGGTGCGTCCGTATAAACGCTGGCGTCCGATCGAACAGGCGACCATGGCGTATGGCTATGGGCTCTCCACCTCGCTGCTGCAGATCGCGCAGGTCTACACGGCCTATGCGGGCGACGGCACGATGCATCACGTGAGTCTGTTGCGTAATGGACCGGGGGCGGGAGCGGAAGCCGGCGCCGCGCAGTCCACGGACAAAAAAGGTCACACGGTCACGACGCCGGCGACCGCGCGCGCCATCCGCTCGATGCTGGAAATGGCGACCGGCGTGGGGGGCACAGGCCGCGCGGCGACGGTGGAAGGCTACCGGGTCGGCGGCAAGACCGGCACGGCGCGCAAACAGGTCGGCGCGAGCTACGCGAAAAACCGCTACCGCGCGCTGTTCGTCGGCATGGCGCCGATGAGCGATCCACGGCTGATCGTCGCGGTCATGATCGACGACCCGGCGGGCAAGGCGTTCTATGGCGGCACGGTGGCCGGTCCGGTATTCAGCGGCGTGACGGGCGGAGCGTTGCAATTGCTCGGCGTGCCGCCGGATGCGCCGGTGGGTGTGAACGGCGTTAGCTGAATGGCCTGAGGTAGACCGTATGAATTGAGTGGCGTTAGCTGAATGGCGTGAGGTAGACGGGGTGAATTGGGCGGTATTAGCTGAATGGCCTGAGGTAGACCGTATGAATTGAGCGGCGTGAGTTGAGCGGTGAGGTCAACGGCGTGATCCGCTCGTAGCGCGGCAGGGGCCCAGGAAACGCAGTCCTCGCGCGAAGCTCGCATCGCGCCCCATCCCTTCGCACGGACGGCAAGCCCTGCGGCGCGATCAGGCATAAGCAATGATGGGCCGAAGCGGCGCGCAATCTCTGCAGAATGCGCCGGCGAATCAGCCGCACAATCGCCGCCGGATGCGCCAACTAATCAGCCGCGCAATCTCCATCCGCATTCACCAGCGCTTCGATGCGATTACGGCCGTTGCGCTTGGCCTGGTACATCGCGCGATCCGCTTCCTCAATGATCACGCTGCCCAACGTGGCCGCCTCGGCCTGCGTACCGCTGACCATCCGCGCCGCCACGCCGATCGACACCGTCAAGGCAATGCGTTCACCGTGATCGTCCTGCAAAGCCAGCCTCTCGACCGCCAGCCGTACACGCTCGGCAACGGTGAGCGCATCGGCCCGGTCACCTTGCAGCAGGGCGGCAAATTCTTCACCGCCATATCGTGCCACGGTATCGCCGAGGCGCACCTGCTGCCGCACACAAGCCGCCACCGCTGCCAGCGCGCGGTCGCCGGCCTGATGACCGTAGGTATCGTTGATCCGCTTGAAGCTGTCGATATCGATGAACAGGCACGCCACCGGCATGCGATAGCGAACGGCGCGCATGACTTCCTCACGCAGCCGCTCGTCGAAGTAGCGGCGATTGGCGAGGCCCGTCAACGAATCGGTCATGCCCAGTTGCTTGAGCCGCTCGCGATGCGCGACATTGTCGAGGCTCGCCGTCACGATGCTCGCGAAGCGCTCAAGAATGTCGGTGGCCATGCCTTGACCGAAACGCGCAGGATCGTCGCTGCCGAGCCAGAGATAGCCGCTGACGGTGTCGCCCGCGGCAAGCGGCAGCAGGATCGCACTGGCCGGCGCTTCGGCGTCGCCGAAGAAAGCGCGCCGCACCGTGTCGTCCAGTTCGCGCAACGTGCCGAGCCACGGCCGGCCATCGTCGCATAGACCTCGAGCGGCAAAACCGCCCTCGCGCGACGTTCGCAGGTTGGGCCGGTCGAGCGCCTGCAAGGCGGCCGGTTCGAGCAGTTCGCGCAGCATCGGCGCGCGGTCGTCGAGCCAGAGCGTCACGCCCGTCAGCGAGAACTCCCGCGGCAAAAGACTGATTAGCGTATCGACAAAGGACGGGAAGTCTTGCGCCCCGATCAAACGCAACTCCACGGTCTGGAAGCGGCGCAGCGTGCGCTCATTGTGCTGCACGGTATCGACGAGCGAGCGAAGGCGCTCGGAAAGCGGCGTTTGGGCGAGATTCGTCACGTTATGAGGTGCGAGCCCGAAGGCGAAGCGGGGTCGGCAGCCCCAACCGCTCTAATAACGGCCGATTTCACGAGGTCTTGAGGGTACGCGCCGACTACGCTTTTTCGCGATCTTAAGTCTCGCTTAATTCTTTGCTGTAACCATGAGGCACAACATCCCCTGTTGAAGCCGCCAGAACATCGGCGGCGCTTTTTCTCAAGGGTGTCGACGACGCGCGATAAGACGGGCTGCAGGCCCGCGAAGAAGGAGTCAAACCATGGATGAAAACACGGTATTCGAGCATCTGCGCGCCATGCCCGGCAACGAATGGGTCCACCAGATTCATTCGTGCAAGGTCTCGGACCCGCTGCAGCATCCTTGGGGACGTTCTTACCGGCTCGTCGAATGGACCATGAAGCACACGCCCGAATCATGTCGCCGGGTGGTGCCCGCCGAGAGCACTCCGCTTGAAATTGCTCAAGCTGTCGTCTCGCACGTTCCGGGCCGGCGCTTCTGCCAGCACGGTGACGAATAGCACGCGTCAGCGTCGCTCACACGTCGCGCATGCATTGCGCTAGCCACGCGCGGCAATCGACTCGCAGTACTCCAATGCATCATCCAGCCGGTCGTTGCCCCAGAACATTTCATCGCCGATAAAAAACGTCGGGGCGCCGAAAATGCCGCGTGCCGCGGCCGCCGAGGTCTGCTCACGCAGGCGCAGTTTGTTCGCGTCGCTTTGCGCTTCGGTGATGATCTGCCGGGCCGGCAATCCCAGTTCCTCGAGCGCCTCGCTCACCACCTCCAACGAGCCGATATCGCGGTCATGCGCGAAGTTCAGTTGCATGATCTGGCGACAGTACGCCGCGATCCATTCGCGCTCCGCGCCGAGCAGCGCCACGCGCATGGCGAGGAGCGCCGCACGTGGAAACGTGCTGGGGCGCTTCAGCGGGATGCCATATTTGCGGCATTGCCGTTCCATGTCCTTCCATACGTACGCGCCCTTCTCCTTCTGCAGCACGAACGGTGAATTGTCGAAACCGAGGTCGCGGAAAACAGGCCCCAGCAAGAATGGGCGCCAGCCGATTCGCAAGCCCCTTGCCGCGGCCAGAGCCTCGATGCGCATCACGCTGAGGTAGCTGTAGTTACTGCCGAAGTCGAACCAGAACTCGATTTCCGGTGCGCGCGTGATCGCGCGAGATGCGACATCGCTCATGTTTACCTCTCCGATCGTATGCAGACGCATGGCGCCCACCCGCGCCCCACGTCTTGCAAAGCTTAACAGTCGCCCGGCGCGCTTATCCCTATGATGGCCCTACAACCCGCCACGTCAGATGGTCATACACCATGCGCTATCCCTACGACATTCTTACTGCCACGTGTCTTTTCATCATCGTGGTCTCCACGTCCATCATGCTCGCGCTGTGTTGAACACTTGAGCCGCCTCGCGCGAAGGAAGTGAACCTGCGAACGCGCTCCACGTGCGTTCGTAAAAAGACGGGATATACTGTACATATATACAGTACTTTTTCGTCTGAGCAATGCGTCTTCCACCCTTCGATCCGCCCACGCTCGCCGAACTGCGCGCCTGGTGGCGCACGCGCGACGAAGAGGCCGTTCAGCGGCTCATCCTCGAAATCCAGCGGCAGCGGCTTACGCTGCTGGAGCTGCGCAACCTGATCGACTGCGGCGTCCAGCAAGCCCGCGCAGCGGACCGCGCGCTGGTAGAACGCGGCGAACCGTTGATGACACTGCGCATCAGGATCGCTCAGGAAGTGCTGCGTGTCGGCGATATCGACGACACGCGGCAGATGAGCCGCGCCGCACAGGAAAGACTTGCGGTTCGTACCGAAGGTCAGATGGAATACGCGCGCGAAGGCCGTCTCAGGCGACAGCGCCGCAATATCTAGTCAGCGCGCGGTGCCCACTCTCCTGTCGTGACGGCGCGAAACAAGCGCGCGGATCGTTCAACGCGTTTGTGTCGCCACGCGCAGGCCAAGCGAAATGAACAGCACGCCGATGATCTTGTTCTGCCAGCGCGTCAACCAGGTCAGGCGCCTGACGAGTTTGCCCAGCGGACGAATGGTCAATACGATCAGCGTCGTATAAAGCGCACTCATGCCGACAAAGATTAGCCCGAGCGTGGTGAATTGCAGAAACGTGGAGCCGTGTTCGGGATGAACGAACTGCGGCAGGAACGCGAGAAAAAACAGCGCCGTCTTGGGATTCAGCACTTCGGCGGGAATGGCCTGAAAGAACGCTTTCGAGGCCGACACCGGCGCCACCGCCGGCATATGCGCACTCGCCTGCTTCTCGCGCAATGCACGAATGCCCAGATAGACGAGGTAGGCCGCGCCGACGAACTTCACCGCGTTGAACGCGAGCGCGGAGGTCATCAGCAGCGCCGAGAGGCCGACCGATGCACCCAGCGCATGAATGAAATCACCCACCGCGATACCGAGGCCGGTGAGAATGCCGGCCTTGCGACCGCCATGCACGGTGCGCGTCAAAACCAGCAGCACGGCAGGACCCGGAATCAGAAAGAGCCCGAGTACGACGGCAACGAAAGTCCCCAACGTGGATAGGTCAAGCATGCTGTCTCCTTGATGACGCGCTGATTGTCGCGGACGACCGCGTGGCGTTCAGCGAAAGATTGTAGACGAATGCGTGCAATTCGATTGATGCGCGGCGCGGAGGCGGCAGACCACGGCGACAATGACCGTGCTCTACGCGCGAATGCATGGCAGGCCGAATCCGTCCGCAGCCGCCGATCCGTTACCATGGCGGGCACGGCGCCGCGTGCGGCCCGCATTTTTTCATCCACCGAAGTCTTTGCCTTGCCCACTTATACCTTGCCCGCGGCGCTGAGCGCGGAACTCGAGATTCGCAAGAGTCGATTTATTGCGTATGCGATACCGGTCGCCGACCGCGACGCCGCGATGGCCGAGTTGCGGCGTCTGCGCGACGAGCATCCCGCCGCGACGCACGTCTGCTGGGCGTTGCTGGCAGGCGGCCAGTCCGGCATGTCCGACGACGGCGAGCCCTCCGGCACCGCCGGCCGGCCGATTCTGGAAGTCTTGCGGCATCACGATCTCGACGGCGTGCTGGCCGCCGTCGTGCGCTACTACGGCGGCGTGAAGCTCGGGGCCGGCGGGCTCGTGCGCGCGTACACCGATGCGATTGCTTCGGCTTTACTGGATGCGCCGCGCGTCGAGCGGATCGCGCAGGTTTCGCTGACCGTCGAAGTCAGCTACGCCGACGAGGCGAAAGTGCGCCGATGGATCGACGCCGAAGGCTATACGCTTGCGGACAGCGCTTACGCGATGCTCGTGAAGATGACAATCCGTCTGCCCATCACCGCGGTGGATGACGCTCAGCGAGCGTTGGTGGATATGACGCAGGGGAAAGCCGGGTTCTTCTGACGGCTCGGCGTGACACGCCCTCTGTTGCGTGCGTGTTCGCCAGCAGTCGGTATAGAAGATCGCGTCGTCAAGGCTCAAGACTTCGCCCGGCTGAAATGCGAACGGGTTGATCTGATAGTAGTCGACGCGTTCACCCATTTGTTTTGTAATACTTAGCAATATTGAACCCACGCGTTAAGTACGGGTACGCATCAACCGAACCGCGAATCGACAATGGGCGTGCGCGCCGCAATCTCTGCACTATCGCAAGCTCAAGCGTCGCCATCAGCGATTACGAGCATGCCATGTGCGGGACTGACGCGAAGGGTTGTCACACGCGACTGTTATTGTCGTGAGATAACGATTACCGCATCGATCTGACCGGACCCAGGACGCGCGCGTAACAGTTATCCTCTATTGACACGGTGTTTATCACAGCGCCTGCTGGTTATGATGAGCACGCCCGCTTGAAACCAGCGTGAATCCGGGTCACGATGTCATTAAGAGATGTACGGGGCCGGGCCGCTGTTACCATGTCGTTTATTCCCCGGAATGACTCAATTTAAAAGGGTAACTCCTCTGACTTCGACCGCCGCTTTTTCCAGCACAGCGCCTGAGTCGCCGCGCCGGAGCGCGTCTGCGCCGCCATCGCTCAGTCACACGCACTCCCCCTTGACGACGACCGTGCTCAAAGGTTGCGGCACGATCGCGCTGCCGTTGATGCTGTCCGCCTGCTCCTGGTCGTGGTTTGGCCTGAATAGCACGCCGCGCGCGGCGGCGCATCCAACCGGCTGGCTCAGCGTCGCCCCTGCCCGTGACTTCCCCTACATGCCAGCCCGCAATGGAGAGGTCTCGCCGAACCGAATCGAAAACACGGCAATGACGGGCGTCGTGCTCAAAGACGATATCAATGAAACCGTGCGCGACGGCATTGTGAACCGCCTGAAAATCGCCGGTTTTCATCTCGACGCAGGCAAACGGGTTCTCAGCGGCAGCATCGAGAAATTCTCAGTGGACGACACGCGGTCGCCGGCGTTCTGGACGCTCAAGATGCGCTATGTGGTGACCGATGCCACGACCCAGAAGGTGGTGTTTTCCACCACCAAGACGGTCAAGCAAAAATCGCCCAAGTTCACCAGCAACACCATCGCAATCGAAGACACGGTCAGGCTGAACGTCGACGCGTTGATTGGCGATCCGGGGTTTGTCAAAGCGGTGAATTGAGGGCGCCGGCAGCGTGAGCTGGAACGGGTTTCGCTACAATAGGCCAGAGGGTATCGCGCGGGCTGCCGTTGCGCCGTGCGATGGATCTCCAACGTCCGTTCACCGTGCGAGCCGTCATGTCCATTACCGCCTGGCTGTTTTTTCTACCCGCCTGTTTCGCGATCAATCTGGCGCCCGGCCCCAATAATCTGCTGTCGATCAATGTGGCGGCGCGTCATGGCTTCATGACCGCGTTCGTCGGCGGCACGGGCCGCCTCGTCGCTTTCGCCTTGATGCTCGTGCTTGCCGCAACGGGGCTTGCGGTTGTGTTACACGCTTCGGAGTGGTTCTTTCTGGCCATCAAACTGGCCGGCGCTGCTTATCTGATCTGGCTCGCCATCCAGCTGTGGCGCAGCGACGCGCCAACCATCGACACGACGCAACAGGACGATGCATCCCTTGCACGGGTCGCGCGGCGGGAGTTCCTCGTGGCCGCCGGGAACCCGAAAGCCATTCTGGTGTTCACCGCGTTTTTGCCGCAGTTCGTCGATATCGCCAAGCCCATGCTGCCGCAGTTCGCGGTGCTGGGCATCAGTTTTCTGGTGCTGGAATGGTTTGCTATCGCGTTGTATTCGTGGGCGGGGATGTATCTCGGGAAATGGTTGGTCCGTGCGACGGTGCGGCGATGGTTCAATCGGTGTTGTGGGGGTTTTCTGGCGGCGATTGGGGTGGGGTTTTTGATGGTGAGGAGGGGGTGAGGGTATTCCAGGCGCGGTGCCAGGCTTTCGCATCCCTCGCTCCTTCACTTCACACGAACACGCGAACGTCGATTGTCACGACATCACTGCTGACCAATTGTCACCGGCCCGAATAGCAAAGTGAGTTCATCGAGGCTCTGGAACGGTGACAGCAAATAAATTCCCATCTTCAGATAGGCGTCGTTATCGCCCGTATATGCGTTCGGTACGCCTTGGGTCGCAAAGACAGCAACGCCGTCCTTCCACAACTGCGTTGACGCATGGGCGCCGTTTGAATCGGGAACATAACGCAGAGCCCAGTTGACCCATTTCCCACGATCCTGCGTTGCACAGCAGATTTGCTTACTATAAGCCCCGTGACTCCCACCGCGAACTGAAACAACATACGTGCTGCCATTCAGGTCCAATTCCATTGCTGGAGACCCGGCCGAAGGCCCCTGGTGAATCTGTGTGATCACCATTAGAAGGTTAGGATCGAACAAATAGCTCGGCGGTATATAGGTACTCCACTGCACCAGATAGTCCTTTCCTTGGACAAACTTCAAGTCGCCCTTGAATACCATTTCAGCTCGGGGCGAACCATTTGCCACTTGCGAGTAATTCTGGTCACTGCGGATGTACACCTTAACGGCCTTCCGTCCTTGCACGACAGGATCGTCAACGATCGTCACGTTATCCGCGGATGGGCTTTGAATGCCGTATAACAAATCGAGCCCGTTTTGCCAGTTCCAACGATTGACCGTCGTAAACGTGCTGGCTAATGCTGAAGTCGACGGGTCCGTCCATCGCATCGAGAATTCCTGAGCATGCGTCGGTCCGCTACAAGCAAAGACAGAGGCCCACAGAAATGGCTTCAGACGTTTCATTAGACTCCTTGGTACGTGAAAAGCTTCGTCGAGGGGCGAGCCTCGCGTTGGGCTATGCAATGCTATTTAACGTGTCCTCCGGCCGTGCGATTGAGAACCAAAGCCAGCCTCGTCTTTAGCAACATCAACGTGAAGAGCGCGTTCGTTACAAAGTAGCGCTTCCACATCCGTCGCGGTTCCTGCGCAACGCGAAAGGCCCATTCGAGCCCGCTGCATTGCATCCAGCGTGGCGCACGGCGCACCCTTCCAGCCACGACGTCGAACGTTCCACCCACGCCCATGACGAAATCGACACCCAGATAGCCCTTCCATCGATCTATAAAATTCTCCTTCTTCGGCGATGTGATTGCGACGAAGAGCAACCTTGCCCCTGATTGACGGATCATCTCAACTACACGTTTTTCATCGTCCCAGAAATAGCCGTGGTGATAACCGGCGATCCGCAGCCCAGGATACCGCTCCGACACGACAACCGCAGTCCGTGCCACCACCGCTTCGGTCGCGCCGAGCAGAAACACCGATAGATCCTTTCGTGCCGCCATTTCCAGCAACCGTTCGAATAGATCGACTCCCGCTACACGTTCCGGTACAGGAACTCCTAACAATCGTGCCCCCCAAACGACGCCCATTCCATCAATATTAATGAGGTCGCATGCGCGAACAGAGGCGGCCAGTTCAGCATCCCTCTGCATGTGGACAAGTTTTGCCACATTGACGACGACATGTTGAGTGAACTGTCCTCGCTCGAGCCGGGAGCAGATCAATTCGACCGCCTCATCCATCGTGCCCACATCCATCGGGCAAGAAAATAGCTCAATACGTTTCATAACGAGTTCCCGATCCTTTTCGTCCGTGCGACTCAGTTGGGCGCATGCATGGAACAGCGCCGCTTAGGCTCGTTGTAGACGCCCCTGTCGGCTCGGGATTCAATACCTTTCTAATGAAATCAGAAGTCATTCATTTAATCGCCACAGAACGTAAAGACGATCGACAGACAAACGCTTTTATCGCACAACAATTCTTCGCACGGGTGGTGCTGGCCCGCATGGTCATTGCATCGCTTTCTCGTAGACCGAATCCAGACGGCTTGCCATACGTTGAATTGTGAATTGGCCAAGAAAACGCCGTCTTGCCGATGCACCAAGGCGCTGACGCATGGCGCCATCGCTCAGAAGATACGAAATAGCGTCGCGCAAACATTCGACTTCACCTGGCTCGACAAGCAACCCTTCTTGTCCTTGTCTAACCGCATCGATCACACCTGGAATCCGGCAGGACACCACAGCGATACCGAACGCCATGGCTTCGAGAATCGCAACGGAGAATCCCTCGCTCCTTGAGGGAAGCACAAATATGTCTGTATTTCTCAACAAACGACTCTTCTCGTCGCCGTCAACCCATCCTAGATAAGTTACACGTTCGTTGAGCCCAGATCGACCCACCCAATCGCGGAAGACTCCCTCATCTCCGGAACCGCCCACGACCAGCTTATATGCCGGAGTGGTCGGTGGCAGCAACGCTAGTGCCTCCAGCAGCGTGAAAATCCCTTTAGCCTCGCACAGTTTTCCGAGGAAAGTTATCGTGATTGCGGGCGACGATGCTGGGAGATTCGAGCTTTCGACCAGTGGATCATCGATGCCGTTGTAGACAAGTTGGCATTTGTCTGCCATCGCCAGCTTCATTGCAATGAACTGCTCTCGTGCGTGCGTCGACAGACAAATGACTGACGTGGCATCTCTCAGCACCAAGCGGACAATGACGCGGGCAGGCCAAGGTAACCCTTTGTAATACGCTGCGAAAGCGCCGTTGTGAATATGCATTACATATTTTTTTCTCAGCACGATGCATGTAAGTGCAAAAATCGCCTTCCTCAACAACGACCCTCTCGTTGCAGAGTGGATATGAACAAGATTTACTCTGCCACGTAACGACAGTAAGATCAGCCGACACCATGCCGCGATAAAGGTCAAAATTCCACTGCGACCAGCGTCCGCGCAGCTAGCGATGAAAATCAAACGGTATCCCAGTTGTTCAAATCCACGTTGATACGATGCATAGCTCGCGAGAACCGATGCAATTCCGCCTTGGGCAGACATGCTTGGGCCAAGCTGTATGATCGAGCGTTGCGTACTTCGATTCGACAAATCTTTCATTTGGAACTTCACCGTTTACTCGGGATGGGGGCGTCATAATGAGCATTGCCCCATCAAGGCCTGCGATTGAAAACAGAAGAATTACACACTGGTAGGGTGCTTTATCGACTGATATGCGGGCCGCTCATCAGGATGTCGAGGCAAGAGGAATTGGCCCCGGACACACCACAGTCCGACCATCAGAAGATACAGAGCCGAAGTCTTGGTCGCCAATGAGTTGTTCGTCAGTGCTGTGCACGTAAACACAAATAGAACGGCCAGCAGGTGGCGCCGACCTGCGGAGGAGACTTCCGAAAAGAACGCTTTACATGTTCGATACACGAAATAGAACATGACTGCGGCCATAATTCCACCAAACATGAGAACGTAGTCCACGGCGAAATTCTCGACCACTCCCACTTTTTCCTGTTCCATCAAACGGGAAATTTCGTTTGGATCAATGCCAGCCAGAAGCCGCGACCAGTCCAGGTGATTCAGGACATCGATCGACTGTACGCGCACCTGGGAGCTATCGTCATAAGCACCAACCTGCATAATCCGGTCTCCCACCACTCCAGAGAAGAGCAGCCAAGCCAGACTAACGACGCACAGTGCGCCACCCGCTATCAGTACGATGACTCGCTGCGCTGACCTCAATCCAAAACGGACGAAGGTAATGGTATTGACAAGCAGATACGCTGCCAGCGCGCCGCGACCGCCAAACGCCACGAGCGCACAGACCGTCAGAAAGAAAATCGAAACGGACACCCACCGCCGCACACATGCCTGCGTAGCGGTCGCCACTGTTACCAGAATAAGCGCGTTATTCAACGGATGTCCGTGTAGGGCGGTCGCGCGAAAGTACTGTCCATACCAGGTATCGATCGGTATAAGGTTGACGTGCGCTATAACTTCGATCAGGGCCAAAAGACATTCGGTAAGCAGAAATAGCATGCAGGCTATGGACAACTGCCTAGTAATACCGGCCTGCAAAAAAGGGAAAATGGCCGTCACGAGAAATGCCGCAAAAATCGTGTCAACGGCGAATCCCAATGCCTGCCCGCTGCCTGTCGCCGCCTTCAGCATCAGAATGAGAAACGTGACCGCGGCTCCCACTATTGCCGTACGAAACTGCCTGACGGCCCAGCAACCCTTGAATGATCGCGACCCACATGCCACCAAAACCAACGCAATAGTCGTGAGAATCGTATAAGGGTGAAGTTTTAGGCCGCCTCCCGACGAATCAGTCGAGTAGTTCAGGCCCAAACTATTTAGCGTAGAACCACTCAAAAAAAGGGCGCACATTACTGCGAGCATGGCGAAACGTGTAGCCAACGCGGACCGTTCAATCGTCATCACGCAAGCCCCATCACTTTCGCGTATTGGGCACCGATCAAGTCAAGGGAGAAGTCCTGCGCTCGCCCAATTTGCCTGCAGGGATCGCTCGCCGCCTCCAGAGCATTCGTCATTGCTTCCGCTATCGCATTCACATCCTCGACCGGAACGAGCGTCCCATATGTTCCGTTGGCGAGAATCTCTGCCGGCCCTGGGCAGTCTGTTGACACAATCTTCAGCCCAAAAGACATCGCCTCGACCAACACATTTCCAAACCCCTCCGCGCGCGAAGTCAGAACAAAAAGGTCGGCACGACGATACTCGTCTGCAATGGCTCGCGTGAACCCCGGCAAGGTCACTTTGTCCGTCAGGCCGAGCCGCGCAATCTGTGCTTCCAATTCATTCCGCGTTGGACCTTCCCCGACGATCACCAGTCGCGCGCGCGGCAGTTTCAGACTGACTGCGGCGAATGCGTCGATCAGCACGTCAAATCCCTTCTCGTGAACCAGTCGTCCAACGGCCAGCACCGTAAGAGAAGATGTCGAGCAACGCCTAAGCATCCCGACGGCGTCCTGGATATAGCAAGGGTTGTGAATGACAACGACTTTGCCGGCGCCGACGCTACCCAGTCGCCGGCGCAAATCATTTGCGATTCCGCTCGATACTGCGACGATCACATCGCTGCGCGCATACAACCGCGTCAGCAAACCAAACTTGATTCGCTCCTTAATCCCGACTGGGCGGAAATTCTCATATGACTGATGCTCGCTAACAAGCAGTCGGACGCAACCCGTCCGCCCCACATTCGCGAGCAGCGAGATCAGGTTCGCATACGGTAGAAGCGAGATGACCGCGTGAACTTCGGCGTTCTTCAGCAACGACCTGAACTCAGCGACACGTCGAAAATGCCCGTGGTGTCGAGCTACAATGACTTCAACACCTGCCGGCAGGTCGTATGCGATCCCATCGTCATGCACGAAGAAACCGACCGATTTTTTTTGCTCAACGAAGAAGCGCGCCACCTCGACGGCCACACGTTCCGCCCCTCCGCCCTTCAACGAGGGTATATGAAACAACACGTCGTACCGGCCTTTCAAGTCCGCCTCCATCCAGATGAACGGATCGCGCCGACGTTCGCCAAGTACATTCCGGTCACAAACACCAGGACAGCTCCTGTCGCTGATACGATCGCCGCGAACTTGGGATCGGCTGCAATATGCGTTCCGAAGCGGGTCAGCAATTCGCCGGCCAAACCGGAGACGACAGATACAGCAGCGAGCGCCCCGACACCGCCCGACAGGTGTCTCAAGTTGACGAACGAGCGCGCAAAAATTGCACTCGCAAGCAGAGACAAGGCGTTCGCCACAAACAATCCGCAGAGCAATCCCTCAACGCCACCCAGCCTCGCGCCTGTGTAGAGCGCGACCACGGCGACAACAAGCGTGGCGATATTAATTGCCATCAACATGCGCGTCCGCGAAAACAGGTGATATGCCTGATCAAAAAAGTGTGCCCGGAATGCCCCAACGATTGCGATAAGAAGGAGAGGCAACACATAGGGCTCGGCAGCATTTCCGATCGCTACTCCGAGTAGCACCGGCAGCAGCGCGACACGTGCGCAATACATCACTGTGCCGATCGCAAAAACGCCTGACAACATCAGTAGCCCAGTCTGTGCGTGCAAGCGTCTGTATTCATGCTCCGGGCGAGTTTCCTTTTCCCGAAGCAGCCATGGATAGACAGGCGTCACCACCAACAGGCAGGCCGCGGAGACCATATTCGTAATCAACGCCGTTGCCGCCGCATAGGCACCGACGACGGAGGCCGGAGCGAACAATGCGAGGATGGGACGATCGAGCCTTGTCAATGCGGTGACTGAAACAAAAACGGGAACCAGGGGCAGTCCGTATCGCAGCATCGTACGAAAATGTTCGCGGCTGAATTTCCCTCCCCTCACGGTCGCCGCTTCTCGCCATACACATACGATGCCCGACAGTGCAAATACAGCCGCCGACACGATTAGCACGGAAGTAATAGATTGGGTCGATCGATAGGCAATCACACCTGCGACTGAACTACCGACGGTTAGAAGCAGCGCTCCGGCCGCATAGCGCAGGCTGGCTCCTGATGCCCGAGCAATTTCCTGGGCGTATAGCGCCGCGCTCTTCGCAATTCCCATTACGATTACAGTAGGCCACTCGATTGTTGAAACCTTGCCGCTGGCTATCTGGAAAACACCAGACACGAGGACCACCGCACAAGCCAAGGCAAGCCAAGTCAAATGGTAAGTAGTCAAATACGATGCAATGCCTGCCCTTTCACTCTCAGCCCAGAACCTCACAATGGCAAGTCTGTGCCACTGGAACAGCACGGCCTGCAATGCTTCGACCAGAGCAAGATCGACCGCAAGACGCCCATAATCGGTTGGGCCGAGCATATGGGCGTACATCACGAGCGAGAGTACGCTGCCGACCAGCGAGGTGGCGTAACCCACGACTAAACCAAGCTCTCGCCTAGCCATGTGACAGCAACCCTCGCGTGTCGATCACCACTTTCGCCTGCAGTCTCACTGGATCGACACGCTTGAACTGGGCATGGTCGACGAGAATCACTACGACGTCCGCCTCCGCAAGCGCCTCGTTCAGTTCACGAAGCCTGACCATGCCTTCAAGCGTCTCCGGCAACCTCCTGATATTCGGTTCGACTGCCACCACTTGCCCCGCAAAACGCTCGGCCAGCTCGCGCACAATCTCAAGTGCCGGACTCTCTCGCAGATCGTCGATATTCGCCTTGAATGCGAGACCGAGACACGCGACTACCGGATCCTTAAAACGCTTCGCCGCACGTTCAACCCGCTCGACCACATGACGCGGCTTGTCGTCGTTCACCGTTCTCGCAGTCCGAATCAGCCGAGCCAACTCAGGCGCGGAATCGACGATGAACCATGGGTCCACGGCGATGCAATGACCGCCGACACCTGGACCTGGCTGCAAGATGCTCACGCGTGGATGACGGTTAGCAAGACGGATCAGCTCCCACACGTTGATATCCAACTCATCGCAAATCAACGACAGTTCGTTCGCGAACGCAATGTTCACGTCACGGAACGAATTCTCCGTAAGTTTGCACATCTCGGCCGTGCGGGCATCGGTCAGAATGCATTCACCGCGGACGAAGCTCTGATACAAGTCGCGCGCCAGTTCGCCACACCGAGGCGTCATACCGCCAATTACACGGTCATTTTCGACCAGCTCGCGAATCACATGTCCCGGCAGCACGCGCTCGGGACAATGTGCAATACGCACATCAGAGTTTTCTCCCATCTGCTGCGGGAAAGTCAGATCAGGCCGTAGCTCCGCCATCCACGCCGCCATCTGCTCCGTCGCGCCCACCGGCGAGGTTGATTCGAGAACGACCAGGTCCCCCCGCTTTAGCACTGGAGCAACGGCTCGACTCGCGGCCTCGATATAACTCAGATCCGGCTTGAAGCCATCCGAAAACGGCGTTGGCACCGCGATCAAAAACGCGTCCGCAGGCTCCGGCACTGTCGTCGCGCGGAGATAGCCTTGCGTCACGGCCGCGTGAACGAGCATGTCGAGCTCCGGCTCCACGATGTGAATTGCACCCTTGTTAATCGTGTCAACGGCATACTGATTCACATCCACACCAATCACATGCTTCCGGCGCGCCGCAAAGGCGGCGGCCGTCGGCAAGCCGATATAGCCAAGTCCAACTACCGAAACGGTCAGAAATTCCATTGTCTTTTATTGAAGAGATTCCAGTTATTCTTAAACCGCGAAGGTCGCCAGCGTGTGATTTGCTGTCACAGCCCCCACAATGCGTTCACAGGCCGTCCCGTCGCCATATGGACTGCCCCTCCGCCTCATTGCTCCGTACGTGTCAGCCTCGTCTAACAGTTGCGATTCAATTCCGGCCGACTCTTTTAGACGTTTGACAAGCGACGCCAGCTTGATGGCTTCAGGACGCGTCCCGAAGGTGAGCAGTATTCGTTTGTTCATACTGCCGGCCATGTACTCAAGGTAGCGGACTCGCGGAGATGCATTACATCGCCTGCGCACGGCCGCCCCAAGATCGCATCTTCAGGATTCACGACTTCCCTCCCTGCTTTCGTACTCCGAGAATGCGCCGTAAGTACTCATCCGCTGCGGCACATCGGTCAGGAGAATTCCGTTGACAGGCACGCCGGCGCTGTTCAACTGGCGCGTTGTCTCACTCAATTCCGCCGCTGAATGACGGCCGTATCGCATGACGAGCAATGTCGCTCCAGCGTGCTTGCCGATCAGCACCGGGTCAGTAACGGCTAGAACCGGCGGCGAGTCGACGATGACTATGTCGTATTCCTTGCCGAACGCTGCCATGACCTTGCCAAAGCGCTCGCGCATCAACAGCTCAGCCGGACTCGACGGAACGGACCCACTCGTGAGTACGTCGAGGCCAGGCAGAACTGCGTGGTGAATCGCCTCCTCCGGATCGATACCTTCGATCACTTCTCGAAGCCCGGGCTTGCGAGGCAGTTCAAAATAGGAGTGAACATTTCCGCGTCTCATGTCGGCATCGACAATCAGTACCCGCTTACCCGTGGTGGCGAGCTCCGCCGCAAGATTCACAGAAAGGAACGACTTGCCGACGCCGGGTCGTGGTCCCGTCAGCATCACAATGTTGTTGTCCGGTTTGACGATTCCGAACTGCAGGGCTGTTCTCAGGCTGCGGATCCCCTCCACAGCTATATCTTCCGGAAAGGCGACCGCAAGCACGCGGAGGCCAGACCCACCTCCACGTGGTGACTGCAACTGCGCCTGCCGGGTGCTGCGCGAAATGATTGCGTACACGGGTATGTCCACCGCGCGCTCAATTTCCGCCGGACTCTCGAGACCATGATTTAGTGCGCGCCGTACGAACGCGATCGTGCCTCCCAACAAGAGACCGAATAGGACGGACGCAGCAATCACCAGTAATTTCTTGGGCTTGACCGGCTTCTCTGCAACAACGGCATAGTCCACCGTACGCACGTTGCCCAATTGACCCGCTTTCAATACACGCAATTGCTCGGTGCTATCGAGCAACTTCGTGTACAAATCCGTGTTGACCTGCACGTCGCGCATTAGCCTTAGCGCCTGCTGCTGAATATCAGGCAATGCCGCCACTTTGTGGTCGAATGTGCGCTGTTGGGCTTGAAGCTCGCTTATTTGCGCATCAATCGCAACAACGGATGGGTACTCTACTGTGAAATGCTGAAGAAGCTGAGAGCGCTGCTGTTGCAAATCAAGCAATTTCGCCTTGTTGTCGACGATAGACTGCAACAAGAGCTTACTTTCAGCCTCCAGATCGACAGTGCCATGTTGAGCACGGAAGGCGTTATAGCGCTGTTCGGCCGTGTCAAGGTCCTGCCTCAGTTCCGGAAGCTGCTGGCCGAGGAATTCGAGCATCTGCTCCGCTTGTGCGGATTTGCGGGCCACGTTGCGCTGAACATAGATGCGGGCCACAGAGTTGACCGTCGCAGCGGTGCGAGCCGCATCCGTCCCATCAAGGGTGACCGAAATGATGCCGGACTGTTTGACCTTCTCCTTGATATCGAGAGACTTTTGCAGATTTTCGATGATTAGTTGGGTGGACGATCGTGAGAGATCGAACGCCGTGCCGGCGTGAGCGACCATGCGGACGACCATCAGTTCTACTGGCCCATACTGGGTCATGCAGCGCGCGCGATTGTTGACTCGACCGTGAAGCACCGAGCGACCGTCGGGATCGCGAAGTTCAAAGTTCTGATTCGCCTCTGCGACAACGGTAAAACGCCGGCCGTATAGTGTGCGGGGCACATCGAATTGACTCAGGTCCAGCTCTTCGCCGCCCCAAGCAAAGCCACTTAGACCCATTACCGGAGCTGCCAAACCGTCCTCTGGCACGTGTTTCGCAATAGGCTCTCCAATCACCGGGAAATAGCGGGGCTTAACATCAACATCGAGATGCAAGCCCTTCACCGTCTCGTTGACCACCATCCGGGACCGGATGAGTTCGATCTCCGCATCGGCCGTAGCCTTATTCTGGAAGAGTGCAGCCAGGTCACCCAGCTTGTCATTGATATTCCCGGTGCCGGAATCATCATCTACCTGAATCAAGGCGTCCGCTCTATAGACCGGCGTTCCGAGAAATGCGTACGCCACGCCAAGAATCAACATTCCAGCCGTGACAAGCACGATCAAAAGCCGACTCTCGCGAATAACCGCGATGATTTCCGACAGGTCAATATTGTCGGCAGTAGACATGTCTGCCGAGCGACTCTGTTTAAGCATATTCATCATTCAGACAGTCAACTTTGCAATAGCGTCGCGCCAATTCGAAACGCCCTGCTCGATTTGTGCAAATGCCAGCTCAAACGCGGCGCGGTGCCGCTGATACGGGTCAACGATGTCGACACGGTCGTATGCCCCGATGCGAAACACTTTTCCTCGTGCGAACGGATAGGTCGCGACGATCAATGCCTGCTGCGTCTGGGTCATGCTCAGGATCAATTCGGCGCCGAGCACATGTTTGTGATTCAATGCAGTTGCCACATGCCCACTAATATCCATCCCATGCTCACGCGCAACCTGGATCGCCATCGGATCCGCATGCCGGCCAACGAGCGCTCGCGTACCTGCCGAACTCACTGAAACGAGTGGCAGCGCCCGCTCGAGAAGCGCCCGCGCCACCGGACTCCTGCAGATATTCCCCTCACACACCATCAAAACCCGGGTCATTTCGCAATCACCCCCGCAGTCAAGCCCGTGCTGATCAACGGCATCAACAAACTCAGCACACGATTGAAGCGAACGAGACCGCTACCATCCACATACACCACGTCCTTCGGTTGCAGCTCGAAATCCTTGGCGAGCAGCATCGCGACCGGTGAATGGCCGTCGAGGTGAAACACTTGCGGCGTGCCCGCCAGCGAACCGCGGATCACGAACATCTGGGCAGCGTCGGCGGTCGAAGCATTCACGCTGCCGGCCTGCGCAAGAGCGTCGGCCAGCGTCATGTGCCCCGTTCGGCGCGGAATCGCAGAGACCGGTTTGTTCACTTCGCCCATCACATACGCGTCGTTTTCGTCACGCGACACGACGCGCAGCAGGTCGCCTGGTTTCAGATAGAGGCGCGACGGGCTCAATCCCTGTGCAAGCATCTGGGTCAGGTTCACGCGATAAGACCGTTCGCCGCGAACCAGAACGAGGTCGCTCTGGTCGGCCGCTTCGCTAAATCCACCTGCGCGGCCCACTGCTTCGTAAAGCGACATGGGCACGTCGTTGACCGCCAATGTGCCGGGGCTACGCACTTCTCCATCCACGTACACCTGGTGCGCCCGATACGACGCCATCCGCACGGTCACTTGCGGTTTGACCAGGTACTTGCCGAGCGCGCTGCTCAACCGTTGCTGTATCTCTTCGGTGCGCAGGCCGGCCACTTGCAGGGTGCCTGCGTACGGAAATGTCAGGCCGCCGTTCTGATCGACGACGAATCCAGCGAGCGGATCACCCGGCCGCGACGAAGATTGCGTTTGTGCCGACCCAAGTGCCGCCGCGAATTCCGGATGGTCCCAGACGACAATTTGCAGCACATCGCCCGGCCCGACCGTGTATGCCAACGGCGCTCCGGAGAGCAATTGCGACAGTTCGATCTGCTGCTGTTTCCGGCTTTGAGCCAGTTGCGAGATCAACTCCGCGTCGACTTCCCTGATGGCGATGTCCGGTGTGCCCGCCGTTGCATCGGCCTTTTCGCTTGCCGCGCCTTCGCTGGCTTCTCCAACCACGCTCGACGTATTGGACCCACCCGACTTGTCCTGCACGCGAGACGTTTCCATTCGCATACCTGGCGCCACTGCACATCCACCGGTCAGCAGGATTACCGCTGCCATCAAAACCCCAAGCCTGAACGCCGGCCGGGTTGAAAATACCGCTAACATCTTGTTCAACCTATTCAAGAGAACGCGCCGAAGCCGCGTTCTCGCTGCCCGCTATTGGGCAGATTTCATTCATATTCCACTGGGATATGCGCCGTCTTCCACAATCGGCACGGCTTCATGATCAATCTGGTTTCAGATCGCGATGAAGCCGCGCGTCAATACGCATTCCGATGCCGCAACCCCTTCACCACCGTCGCAAACACAATCCGCATATCCAACCCAAACGACCAGTTACGCAAGTAGTACAGATCGTGTTCCACCCGTGCCTGCATCTTTTCAACCCGATCCGTCTCTCCGCGAAAACCATTGACTTGAGCCCACCCGGTAATACCCGGCTTGATCCGGTACCGATGGATATAACCGTCGACGATGCCGCGATACTCGTCATCGTGTTCGATCGCGTGGGGCCGCGGCCCCACCACCGACATCTCCCCGCGCAGCACATTCAGAAACTGCGGCAATTCATCGAGACTCGTGCGACGCAAGAACGCACCCACGCGAGTGACACGCGGATCGCCACGCGTAGCCTGACGAACGACACCCGTGCGCGCCGCGTGCTTGCGCATGGAGCGAAACTTGTAAATGCGGAACACACGTCCGTCCGCGCCCTTGCGCCGCTGGGTGAACAACACCGGCCCCTCCGACGTCGCCTTGACGGCCACTGCAATCGTCACCATCACCGGCGCCAACGCGAGCAACGCCGTGAGCGCGAACAGCCGGTCGAAAACCGCCTTCTGAACCAACGCGTACGGAGTCATTGGCGAGGCCATCAGATTGATGGCCGGCGTGCCAATCAGATCGACCACGTTCCGATCGAACATCGCAAGACTGCGTACGTCAGGAATGAAGCGCACGTTGACCAGGTCGCCGCTGAACTCGTCGAGGATCCGCAGCACGGTGTCCTCCTCTGACATGGATAGCGCGAGCCACACTTCTTCGACCTGCTCACAGCGTACCCAGTCCGCGAATTCGGGCAGACACCCGAACGACGGCAAGCCCGGAAAATCAGATTCGTTCCCCTGCCGCGTGTTGAACGTGGCAACCATCCGGAAGCCCGCTTCCGGCGAGCGCACGATATTGGCGATCACACGGTCGCGATGCGCGCCGACGCCCACCACCGCCACCGTGCGCAGGTTGCCTCCCGCCCGCCTCATGCGGCCGAGTACCGCATGCACCAGCAGTCGCGAAACGACCAGCCCAACCGCCGTGATCGCGGTCCAACTCACGCACCAGAGCCGCGACACTGACGAAGCACGGTGAAGCAGGAACAACATGGCAAGCCCGCAAATCTGCACCGCGATCCAGCCGAATACGATGTTGAAACTCAAACGCCATTTCGACCGCCCGCGCCACGAGTCGTACACGCCGAACCATGGCAACAGCACAATGGCAAACGCCATATCGAACGCGACGAATGCACCCTCGAAAATCGACAGACCCGGACGAGGCACGAACGCGAGCGAGGCCAACGACGCGCCCAACGCAATCAACATCACGTCGAGCAGGCGCGCCAACATGCTGTCCACGTCCGCTAAATTCCGGCCGGAGGGTTGACGAATTGCCGTTCGCATGGACCTCGCCCTAACACGCGTGAGGGTCGCGGCGCCGGGCACCAGCTTCCACGCCATGCAGACGGGTCTCCGGTGCCACATGCGCGAACGTGACGGAATAGTCCAAAGTAGTCCTCGGCCTCATGGCATCGCCCTCAATACAATTCATTTGCAATGCCGACTGAATGCATCACTTTTCAAAGAGATCGCATTCTGCCTCCATCAAGATCGTCCAAAGATGGGAAATTTCCCAACTCGTCACAGCATTCGTCAGCTTGGAAATCCAATCTTTGGGAACGACTCTGAATTCTCCAAAACAGTCCGGCTTCTGGTCGTTCATAACCTATCCCTAATGGACTCGTTGAGAAACTTTAACTATCTGCAATCGTCTCCTCCCCTTATGCTCGAACAGTGACCCGCAAACCGTGTACGGCGAGAGACGGCACCGGGCAGGAGACTATTCATCGTCAGAGGAGCGGCATCATGAAGATCTGTATCTTCGGAGCAGGAGCGATTGGCGGCTTGATGGGTGTGCAGCTCGCACGCGCCGGCGCGGATGTGAGTTTCGTCGCGCGCGGCGCGCATCTCGCGGCCATGCGCGAACACGGAGCGCGTCTGATCATGGACGGCGAGACGTTCAGCGCGCCGGTACGCTGCACGTCCGATCCGCGCGAACTCGGCGTGCAGGACTTCGTGATCATTACGCTGAAAGCGCATTCGCTGCCCGGCGTGGTCGATGCGATGCAGCCGCTGCTCGGCAAACACACGGCGATCGTCACGGGCGTCAACGGCATACCGTATTGGTACTTCTACCAACACGGCGGCCGATTCGCCGGCACGCGGCTCGCGAGCGTCGACCCCGACGGCGGTCAATGGACAAAGCTCGGCCCTGAACGGGCGATCGGCTGCGTGCTGTATCCCGCCGCCGAAATCGTCGAACCCGGCGTCATCAAGCATGTGTACGGCAAGAAATTCCCGATTGGCGAGCCAAGCGGAGAACGCACGCCGCGCATTCAGCAATTGCACGAGATCATGCAAGCGGCCGGTTTCGAAGCGCCGATTCGCGACAATATCCGCGACGAAATCTGGCTCAAGCTATGGGGCAACCTGTGCTTCAACCCGATCAGCGCATTGACGCACGCCACGCTCGACGTGCTCACCAGCGACCCCGGCACCCGTGCGGTATCGCGCACGATGATGCTGGAAGCCAAGCGCATTGCGGATCAGTTCGGCGTGCACTTTCGCGTCGATGTGGAAAAGCGTATCGACGGCGCGGGCGCGGTCGGCGCGCATAAGACCTCGACGCTGGTCGACCTGGAGAATCGTCGTCCAATGGAGATCGATCCGCTGTTGACGGTGGTGCAGGAAATGGGCCGCCTCGTCGCCGAGCCCACGCCGACTATCGATGTCGTACTGGCGCTCATCAAACTGCGCGAGCGGATGGCATTGCAGGGAGACTGAGGCCTGGAAACACAATTTCGCCGTTGAACGACTGCAAGCAAAAGAGGATCGAACGCCACGCGCGTTCGATCCTCTTTCCTTTAGCGGCTACTTGTTACCACTGGTCGCTACTGGTCGCTACTGGTCGATAGCGAGCCACACGGCTTTAGGCTCGGTGAAGTTTTCAATCGCGACGTCGCCGTGTTCGCGGCCGAACCCGGAGTCGCCGGAGCCTCCCCACGGCAGGCGCACGTCGGTGTAGCCGTAAGTGTTGATCCACACGGTGCCCGCCTTCAGATCGCGCGCAACCCGATGCACGCGGCCGATATCCGCGCTCCACACGCCCGCGGCGAGGCTATACAGCGTGCCATTGGCGATCCGTATCGCGTCGGCTTCGTCGTTGAATCGAATTACGCTCGCCACGGGACCGAAGATCTCCTCCTGCGAAATGCGCATCTCATGCTCGACGTTGGCGAAGACAGTCGGCTCGACAAAGAAGCCGCGCTCGCCCACTCGCGCGCCGCCGGTCACAAGCGACGCGCCTTCAGAGCGCCCTGTTTCGACATAGCCCAACACCGTCTTCATTTGCGCCGCGGAGATGAGCGGCCCCATGGACGTATCTCGCGCCGACGGATCGCCGACCTTGATCGACTTCGCGCGAGCGGCGAGGCGCTCGACCACCTCGTCGTACACATCGCGATGGGCGAGAATGCGCGAGCCTGCCGAACACACCTGACCGGTGTTGAAGAAGATCCCCGCTGCCGCGGCGCGCACCGCGTTGTCGAGATTGGCATCCGGGAAAATCAGGTTGGCCGATTTACCGCCGAGTTCCAGCGTGACGCGCTTGAAGTTGCCGGCCGCGCCTTGCAGAATGCCGCGCCCCACGGAAGGCGAACCCGTGAACGTCACCTTGTCGACGCCCGGATGCGCGACCAGCGCATCGCCGACCACGCGTCCCTTGCCCGTGACGATATTCAACACACCCGGCGGCACGCCCGCTTCGAGTGCCAGTTCGCCGATGCGCAATGCGCTCAGCGGTGTGATTTCAGCAGGTTTGACGATCAGCGTACAGCCACACGCGAGCGCCGGCGCGATCTTCCACATGCCGATCATCAGCGGGAAATTCCACGGCACGATCGCGGCGACCACGCCGACGGGTTCACGCAAGGTGTATGTCAATGCATCGGGGCGCACCGGCACGACCTGGCCGTTGATCTTGTCGCACCAGCCTGCGTAGTATTCGAGCGTATCGATCGCGGCCGGAATGTCCTGGCGCATGACCGCGGCGATCGGCTTGCCGGCGTCGAGGCTCTCGAGCGCGGCCAGTTCTTCGAGATTCGCGCGCATTAGCGCGGCGAACCGCATCAGAATGCGGCCGCGCTCAGCGGTTCGTATCGCGTTCCAAACTTTCAATGCGGCACGCGCCGCGTGCACTGCCGTGTCCACGTCGGCGGAACTGCCTTGCGCAACCAGTGCGATCGGCTCTTCGGTGGCGGGGTTGATGTCGACGGAATATTCGCCGGTGCCGGGCGGCAAGCGCTTGCCGTCGATAAGCAGATCATGGCGCCTGAGGTCGGTTTCAGTTTCCATCATGAAGCTCCTTGCTTGAGATGCTGGCTGAGATGTTGCATGGGCTGAATGCTTGCGAAGCGGTTTGGGATGAGGGCTGACTAGGGCTCGTGGAGTACGGCGCCGTCGCGCGCAACGGTCATCCCCGTTCGCACTGCGGAAATGGATGGCTGAGCGTCGGCGGCGTCTGAAGGCGCGCCGGCTGGCGCGGAAAACTGTGCCCACGCCGCCGCGGCGTTGGGCCTCAGGGAACGGTTGCGGCGATGCACGAGCAGCGTCGTCAGACTCATCCCCGGCTCGAGCGGCCGGCTAACGAGTGACGGGCCCACTGCGGGCCAATGCGCGTCGATGGGTAATATGCCGACGCCGAGCCCCAGTTCGACCATGCGCAACACTGCCGCGACATGCCCGAACTCCTGCACCGGCCGGCGCTTCACGCCGTTCGTATGGAAGGCGAGTTCGAGCGCCGCGCGCACACCCGTATCGGCATTCAGCGTAACGAGCGCCCATTCGTGCAATGCGCTCCACCCAACGGTGGCATGACGTGCAAGCGGATGCGCGGGCGGCATCACCGCGTGGAGCGGGGTCGTGAAGACGACTTGCGCGTGCAACAGATCGCCGGCGAGCGGCTCGGCGAGCGAGACCACGCCGAAGTCCACTTCGCCTTGCTCGACGCTCGCGAGCACACCGCTTTGCGGCTGATCCCTGACGGAGACGATCAACTCGGGAAAAGCCGCCGCGCATCGCGCGAGCCCTTGGGCCACCCAGCTCGACGACAACACCGGATTGCTCGCCAGTACCACCACGCCGGTATGCCCGTCGTAAGCGGCTCGCTCTTCACGCAGCGTCAGGTCGATTTCATCGAGCAGCCGGCCAATCCTTTGTTCGAGACTCGCACCCGCATGAGTCAGTTCGACCTGGCGGGTAGTGCGGTCGAATAGTTTAAGTTCGACCGCTTCTTCGAGTTCGCGGATACAACGGCTCACCGCCGATTGCGTCAACTCGAACTCACGCGCCGCGCGCGTGAAACTCCGCTCACGCGCAACGGCGACGAACACCTTGAGTTGCTGCAACGATACATTCATGACGTCACTGCCGGGCGCGGGCCGCTCACCCTATTCTCCTGTCTGCTCAGGCCAGTGACTCAGCCGCGAGGCCTTGCCCGTGCCGGCAACCGCCAGCACACCCTGAGGCTCATTGTGCGTTTCGATCCAGCGTGAGCGCATGGGGGCGAGTATGAACTTCGCGGAGATGCCCGCGGCGATCGTCACGACGGCGGAGACGATGAAGACGAGACTCCAGCCGCCCGTCGCCGACAGCACTGAAGCAATCGGCACCAGCAGCGAAGCCGTGCCCTTCGCGGTGTACAGGGTGCCCGCATTGGCCGCCGCATATTTGCTGCCGAAGGTATCGGCACAGATCGCCGGGAAGATCGAGAAGATTTCGCCCCAGAAGAGGAAGATCAACGCGGCGAACGTCATGAACGCATACGGGTTGGTGCCGTACTGCATCAGGCCGAGCAACGCCAAACCCTCGCCGATAAAGATCACGAACATGGTGTTTTCACGGCCGAGCTTGTCGGAGATGAAGCCGCACAACGGACGCGTAAAACCGTTGCAGACGTTGTCGATGGAAAGCGTGGCGGTCAGAAGCGGCAAGGTCATACCGAAGATCGTCATCGGAATGCGTGCGAGGCCCCAGTCTTTCGCGATCGGACCGATCTGCGCGGTGGCCATCAGACCGCCCGCGGCCACCGCCACGAACGAGACGTAAATTACCCAGAACACCGGCGTTTTGATCATCTGACCCGGCGTGAAGTCCACCTTCGAGACGGCGAACTTTTTCTTCGGCGCGGGTTGCTGGCGCAGGTTCGGTTTCTTCAACAGGAGTGCGAGTGCCAGAATGCATCCGCCTTGCAGAATGCCGAAGAAGAAGAACGTGTGCTCATAGCCCGAACGCGTGATCATGTTGGCAATCGGAATCACCGTCACCGCCGCGCCCGCGCCGAAGCCCGCTGCCGTGAGACCCGCGGCAAGACCGCGCCGGTCGGGAAACCATTTCAACGCATTGCCCACGCATGTGCCGTACACGCCGCCCGCGCCGATCCCGGCGATGACCGCGGAGACATACAGCATCGGCAAGGTCGTGGCATACGAGTTCATCACCCATGCAATGCCCGCGCATATCGCTCCGCCCGCGACCACGGGCCGAGGCCCGAACCGGTCGACCAGCCAGCCTTCGAGCGGCACGAGCCACGTCTCAGTCAGAATAAAGATTGCAAACGCAAGTTGAATCGACGCTTCGCCCCAGTGATGCCGCGCGTTCATCGGGGTGACGAACAACGTCCAGGCGTATTGAAGATTGGCGACCAGTGCCATGCACACCATGCCGATGACGAGTTGCCACCAACGGTTCGCCCAAAACACCCGGGCCTTGGTCTGCTGAGTGAATTCGTCCATGAGCCTTGTCTCCACTATTTATTTAGTGCAGCCGACCAACGTCCCGATGGAAGTCCCTTCGATGACGCGCCGGACTGTATACATCCCACCTTATGGTTGCGCCCCGAAAAGCCGTGCTCCCGGGAATATCTGATATTTGCGTCTTTAATCCGTTGCTTTAAAAATCCACCCGCTTAATTCATTGCACTCTGAAAATACTTTATTCCGATCAATTAAAACTTCGCATTGCGACGAGGCTGTCGCCGCCGGTCCATAAGGCCTGAAATCCAAGCGTTAACCCGAGTACTTCAACCACCGCTCTGGCGGTATTTCCGCTTTCTTATACAGAGTCATGCTAGGGTCATTGCTGAATTACTAATAATTAAAGTTTGTTATTATGTTGATTCACGTTTGCTTATACATCGGCCATGACGATGCGAAATGCGACTCTGCGACAACTGAAGGTCTTCGAAACGGTGGCGCGCCACCTGAGCTTCTCGCGCGCCGCCGAGGAATTGCATCTCACGCAGCCGGCCGTCTCCACTCAGGTCCGGCAACTCGAAGAACATGCCGGGCTGCCGCTGTTCGAACAACTCGGCAAAAAAATCTATCTGACGCCGGCGGGCACCGAAATGCTTCACTACAGCCGCGCGATCATCCAGCAATTCCACGAAGTCGACGAGGCGATGAGTCAGCTCAAGGGCGTCTCCGGCGGCAAGCTGAACGTCGCGGTGATCAGCGCGGGCGACTACTTCTTTCCGCGACTGCTGGCCGAATTCACGCGCCGCTATTCGGGTGTCGTGCTCAATCTCGCCGTGCACAACCGCGAGGAGCTGCTGCATCAGCTCGCTACCAACCAGACCGATCTCGCGGTGATGGTGCGGCCGCCCCACGAAACCGACGCGACCAACGAGCCGTTCGCGCCGCACCCGTACGTGATCGTGGCGGCGCCCACGCATCCGCTCGCGCATAAGCGCAACATCAAGATCGGCCAGTTGGCGAATGAAGCCTTCATCGTGCGGGAACGCGGCTCGGACACATGGAATTCGATGGAAGAAGGTTTCGCCGGGCGCCTTGCCAACCTCAAGATCGCCATGGAGATCAAGAGCACCGAGACGATCAAGCAGGCTGTGATCGCGGGCATGGGCATCGCCTTTCTGTCCGCGCATACGATCAGCCTCGAACTGCAACTCGGTCATCTGGTCGTGCTCGATGTCGAGAGCTTTCCGGTCATGCTCAACTGGTACGTGGTGCACCGCAAGAACAAGCGCCTGCCGCCGGTAGCGGTCGCCTTCAAGCGCTTCCTCATGGAAGAAGGCGCGAATCTGATCGAGAAGATCACGCGCGTCAGGGAATTGAGCGTGTATAAGCAGTAGGCTATGGAGAAGCAATAAAACTTTAACTATTGAAAATTCATCAGGACTTCTATGCTGCAAGCGAGTTCCCTCACTCGTCAGCCCAGGAGGCCGATCATGAATCACGCTTCGGTTGAATCCCATACCAGCGCGCACCCTGACCGTGCCGCTTCGATCCATCCCGACGATGCCCACCTGAGCGCGTACAACGCCGCTTTCAGCGATCTCGGCCTGCGTTTTCGCTGGGATCGCGCCACGCTCGACGTGCTCAAGGAATTCAACAGTGAAGCGGCCCGCATCACCGCCTACATCGAGCGGTTTCACGCCCATCTCCATCGTGCCTACGATACCGACTTCCTCGCTCAACTGATTCTGCACAAGAAGTCGCAGTACTTCAGCGAGTTCACGGCGACAGGCGACTGAGAGCGTCGGCGGGATCTCGATCCCGCTACGCGTCGCGCTTGTCGCCAGACAGGTGCGTGCGTTCATAAGGCACGCCTCGTGGTGGCGCAAGTCGAACGATGGTGGGCGCACGCGTGCTTTCGCCCATCCCCATTCACGCTATGCCGTTCGCTTCGACAGCGCGGATATGCTGCCGTGCGCAGGTCGGCTCGCGTTACATAGCGCAACGTCCACGCCTGCTCTTCGCCGCCGTGCCATTCGATTCGCTCCAGCAGCCCGCGTTTGTGCGTGGTCGCGCTATGACTGTGGCAACGCGCGGCAAACGCGAGTGCGCCTGAATCGTGGCCCTGCTCGCGCGCATTGGAATACTCGCGGCTGGTCATCAGATGCACACCCATTGCACAAGCCACCGCGCTCATCGCGAGTAGCGCGGCCAGTCCGAATGGCTGCGCCTGTTCGGTGACGAAACCGTAGCCGAGCCAGGCGCACAGCAGCAGCGCAAGCAGATTGACGACATCGTGACCAGGACGCGCCACCGCGGCGAAGTCCAATACACCGCGCAGTTTGCAGAACGCAATCGTCGAGGTGGCAAAAATCAACGCGCCGATGAACACGGCGACACAGAGTCCAGCGCGCTCCACGCTCGCCTGCGCCGCCGACGACAGATAACGCGCAAAACCACCCGACATGACAGCGAGCCCCATGCCACTGCCCAACAGGGCGACGAGACGCGGCCGCCGCGTCAAGTTGCGTCCGTGCGCCAGTCGCGCGCCGAGCACCGCGCCCGCCACCGCGGCGCCGATCGTGCCGTCGCTCGCGCCCATGCCAGCAGCGAGAAGCGCCGCGAGTGCGGCGGCCAAAGCACCCGAGTGCCACTCAGGCCGACGCTTCGCTCGCCGTTCGAACTGCAGTTGCCCGACTGCGGCAAGCGCGACGGCCAACACGGAAGCAAATAAACCCGCCAGCGAACACCACACGGTACTGTCATGCGCTAGCGGCATGCGTGCTCCTCCGAGTCGGAATGCATGGGCACGTGCCCATGCGTCGCGAAGTCAGCCAACCGTTCAGACGGCGCTCGACGCGACTGGCTCCGTGCCGGCCACAGCAACCGCGCGCGCGGCACTCAAGGTATTGCTCAGCGTGCCGATCCCGTCGACCGTGATCGACACCGTCGCGCCGTCCTTGATCGACCCCACGCCCACCGAGGTGCCGCACGCAATCACATCGCCCGGTTCGAGCGTGAGATCCTGTGAGATCAGACTCACCTGCTCGGCCGGCGAGAAAACCATGTCGGCGAGCGGATAGTTCTGCCGCTCCACGCCGTCGAGTGTCGTGACAAGACGTGCGCGCTGCCAGTCGAAACCGGAGACGATCGCCGGCCCGATACAGCAAAACGTATCGAAGCCCTTCGCACGGCACCATTGCGGAAAGTGCGGATTCTCGTTCAGCAGATCGGCAGCGGTGACGTCGTTCACCAGCGTGTAGCCGAAGATCGCTTCAGCGGCCTCTTCGACGCTTGCGTCCCGGCAGCGCCGTCCGATCACAATGCCGAGCTCGCCCTCATAGACGACCTTGCCCGCGTAGCTGAGCGGCCGGCGGATCGGCTCACCCGCGCCGATTACCGAACCCGCCGGCTTCAGCAGGAAGAGCGGATGCGCGGGCACGGGCTTGTCGAGCTTCGCCGCCAGCGCGTAATAGTTGTTCCACAGCGCGACGATCTTGCCCGGCGCGCACGGCGCGATCGGGGCGAGCGCGCGCGTCGAGAGCACGGCGCCGGTCGGCACCGGCTGATCGAGACTTTCATACTCGTGCAGATAGCCCCCCTCCACACGGCCGAACACGACGCCGCCGTCGCTCGACATGAATCGCATCCACGTATCCATTCGTTGCTCCCTGTTAGCTTGAATCGTCTAGATCGCGCCGGCAGTGCGCAGTGCGCTGACCTGCTCGGGCGAATAGCCGAGTTCGGCCATGACCTCGTCGGTATGCTCGCCGAGCAGCGGAGAACGCGTCACCTCGGTCGGGCTGTCGGACAGTTTGATAGGATTGCCAACCGTCAGATATTTGCCGCGAGTCGGGTGATCCACTTCGACGATCGTGCCGGTTTTGCGCAGCGAAGGCTCTTCGGCGATTTCCTTCATCGACAGAATCGGTCCGCAAGGAATGTCGTACTTGTTGAGAATCTGCATGGCCTCGAACTTGGTCTTGGTCATGGTCCAGCGCTCGATCTCCGCGAAGATGTCCTTCAGGTGCGGCAGGCGCGCGGCCGGCGTCGCGTAATCAGGATCCGTCGCCCACTCTTCCTTGCCGATCACGTTGCAGATCTTCGCCCATACCGGCGCTTGCGTGATGAAGTAGATATACGCGTTGGGGTCCGTCTCCCAGCCTTTGCACTTCAGGATCCAACCTGGCTGACCGCCGCCCGATGCGTTGCCCGCGCGCGGCACTGCTTCGCCGAACTGTCCATTCGGATATTGCGGGTACTCTTTCATCGTGCCGGTGCGTTCGAGCCGCTGCTGGTCGCGCAGCTTCACGCGGCACAGGTTCAGCACGCCGTCCTGCATCGCGGCGAGGACACGCTGGCCGCGTCCGGTGTGCGTGCGCTGATAGAGCGCCGTGACGATGCCGAGCGCCAGATGCAAGCCGGTGCCACTGTCGCCGATCTGCGCGCCCGTCACGACCGGCGGACCGTCGTCGAAGCCGGTGGTCGACGCCGCGCCGCCCGCGCATTGCGCGACATTCTCGTAGACCTTGCAGTCTTCGTAGGGCCCGGGGCCGAAGCCCTTCACCGAAGCGACGATCATGCGCGGATTCAATTCCTGAATCCGCTCCCACGTAAAACCCATGCGATCGAGCGCGCCCGGCGCGAAGTTTTCCACCAGTACGTCGCATTTCTGAATCAATGCTTCGAGCACCTGCTTGCCTTCGGGGTTCTTCGTATCGATTGTGACCGAGCGCTTGTTGTGGTTGAGCATCGTGAAGTAGAGGCTGTCCACGTCCGGAATGTCGCGCAACTGCTCACGCGTGATGTCGCCCGCGCCCGCCCGCTCCACCTTGATCACGTCCGCACCGAACCACGCGAGCAACTGCGTGCAGGTCGGTCCGGATTGCACATGCGTGAAGTCGAGAATGCGCACGCCGTCGAGTGCTTTGCTCATGTCCTGTCTCCTGAAGGGCGCGTCTTATTTGCACATGGTTTGGTTTTTGGTATCCGGCGCATGGTCGCGCGGGTCGCAATGGGCGGGTCCCACATCGAACGCGGTCATGCCGAACGTGCCCTCGCCGGCTGGGCGCGCCTTCTGTTTGAGCGCCTGTTCGGCCTTTGCGCTGCGCGTCGCTGAAATCAGGGGTGAAACAACTGCTGCGGACATAGTCGTCTCCTAGTCGCCTTCGACACATACGGTATGTGATATATCAGATTCAATCAAGCTTGATTTCGGGATGCTGCCTCGGTGCGATTTCTCCTCTGTAGGCTTACTCAGACTGGCGCTGCGCGGAGAAACGGCAAAATTGCAGGCGCCAAGTCGAGGGAAAACACCGACGTCCTCGCTCCGTTCGGCTCGTTTGATATATCACATACCATATTTTTAAGACCGTCAAGCGAGGTTTATCCCGCACCTCGACGGCCTGACGGCATTTCGGTCTGGCGGGAAACAAAAAAGCCCGCGGTGTTTGCACCGCGGGCTCCCTATCCAGCCTGCCAATCAAACGCCGCCCAAGCAGCCGTTAGTCCAGAAAATCGCAATTCGCCTCGACAAATGCGGCGAGATCCAACGAATGCTGCCGCGTGAGGCGCTCGGCCAGTTCGGTATCCCGCTGCTCCAGCGCCTCGATGATGCGCAGATGATCGACGATCGAACGCGATGCACGGTCGCTCTGCGAAATGGTCATGCGGCGGATCGCCCGCACGTGGATGAAGATGTTCTTGATCGTGTCGAGAATGATCTGCGACTTGGACAACTCGACGATCGCCTGATGAAACGCGATATTGGCATCCGAGTACTCAGCGATGTGCTCGGCCGGCGTCGCGTCGCGGAAGTTGTCGAACATGTGGCGCAGCCGTGCAATTTCCTCGTCCGTGGCGTGCAGCGTGGCAAGACGCGCCGCCATGCTTTCGAGCGCCGCCCACATCTGGATCATCTCGACGATTTCACGCTTGCTCTTGCGCACGATATAAATGCCGCGGCGCGGCACCATGCGCAAAAACCCTTCCTGCTCGAGCAGCGTCATGGCCTCGCGCACCGGCGTGCGGCTGACGCCGAGCGACTCGCTCAGCACGCGCTCGTCGAGTCGGATTTCTTCGCGGTTCTGATAGATGTCCGCGTCGGCAATCGCCTGGCGGAGCATGGCATACGCCTGATCGCGCAAGCTCGCGCTCGCGCCGATCGGCTGCAATGACAACGTGAGCGGTGTGGCCACTGCTTCAGCTTGAAGTTCTGACGACATTCATCGCCTCTTGTTGAACATGCGCACGGTACGGCGCCGGCATTGCTGCGCCGCGTTGCTCGCCCAAACCCACGAAGCGGCCATGTTGCGCTGCAAGCTGCGCAACCGGTTGAGGAACCCAGCGGGTCAACAGAACAGTGGCCGCAGCGCCCAAACCCACAACAGAAACGGCAAGCAGCGCAAGAGGAACAAATTCCATTTGTAACTCCGAATGATTGAGTGAAGGAATGACTCAATCATATGCTGCAATGCCGCAAAAATCAATATTCCGTATGTAGTATATCAGTAACTGTTGTTTTTCGAGACTGAAACCTCAAGGTAGCACGGCCTGCCT